>DATGEA010000001.1:0-3242 GCA_035310605.1 Nitrospira sp.
AAACCGGCTATAGGTGTATTGATCAGGTGGGCGCGAGCTATGGGGACTATATCTCCGGGGACAGTGGCGTGCAAATCAACACTGCAACCGGCTCAGCGAGCTGGCCGCGGCAGGGAAGTCAACCGACTTATGACTGGAATAATACCCTCAATGGCGTGGTGAGTGATGCCGTCTCAGACAGCGTTCATATCGTAGTCGGGCGTGACCTTATTCACGGCGTGAGACCCGGCTATGCGACTTATACCTATCCCCATCCATTGGTCGCTGCTTCGGGGACGACAAGTCCTCCTCCCGCTGCCCCGACAAATCTCACTGTCAAGTGATCACCAATTACATGTTCAGGCAGCACTCCCCATCCGTAAAATGGGGAGTGCTCGACCTAAAAACATCGAACGTGTCAATGCGTGACTTCTCGACAGTCTGCTTCGATAAGCTCTCTCCCCATCAATTTCGCGTAGACAGCAACTGTCATTTGGCCCACCACATCCCAGGAGTACCGCCGGCGGGCATAGTCCCGTATCTCCTGCCTGCGACTGCTTAATGCACGATAGAGATCGCTCTCAAAGTATTGTTGGATGACCCTCGCCAGATCGACAGAATCCTCCGGACGACAAACAAATCCCGTTTTGCCTTCAATAATATCGTCGCGCAAAGCACCCACATCTGAGGCAATGACTGGCAATCCAAAGCTGTAGCTCAAAGAAAGGACTCCGCTTTGAAAGATGTGGCGATAGGGCAACACCACGACATCGGCCGCTTTGAAGTACAATTCCGTTTCGGCCTCGGGAACAAACTCGATCTTCAGGAGAATCCGATCACGATTCGGATGATTATTGAGGGAGTCCCGAACAGCACTCCAATAGCTCTCGCAATTTTTAGGGTTACCGGCGATGATCAACCGGTAACCTCCTCCCCCGGCCATGATCAGCAGAAAAGCCTCAACCAGGTATTCGAGCCCCTTATAGGGGGCAATGTTCCCGAAGAAGAGGATCGCTCGATCTTCCACAGGAATTCCCAGCCGTTGCCTCGCTTCTTCCGGGCTGAGAGCTGTCTGAGGAACCGCGTTATTGATACCGAAAGGAATGACTGAGATTTTTGAGGATGTTACGTTGAACTGCTCGCTCAATTCCCTCTTCATCCGCTCCGTATGCACAAAGAGATGATCGACGAGCCGATACTGGATTTTCAGAGTCAGCCTGTTGAACGACGAATCGCGCGAGTCCCGTTCCCTCGTATTGACATTGTGGACGGTCAGCAGGGTCCTCTTCCCCAGGAGCTTGTAGTACAGCATCAGGGGAACCCGATCAAAGGTTTCGAATTTGTTGTTCCACAAGATGTGGAAGATCGTTGCGTTGGTGGTCAATGCATAGCGAAGGAGTCTAATGTAGTAGATGAGGACGCGAGAGACTTTCCTGGGGAAACTTGCCTCTTCGCTGATGTCTCCCCGCATATTGAGAAACCGCACGTGAGGCTTTTCATGCCATTGGGGGCTATCCAGATCGTCGGCCCCGATGATGTCCAGAGAAAGTCCTTTGGCCATCAGCGCGGTCGCCATGCCGAAAGCATATGGATGGTCCCGGCCGGCAGTGAGCAGGGCAACCTTGAGTTCGGGGGTACCCTTCACCTCCTCCATCGATCACACGACCTTCCCCAACTGCGACAACCCGGCGTTCGGTACGATCCTGGACCATTGACGTTCAACCGCGGCCTCCACCATGTCCGTCGTGATCAGTTCCATGCAGTTCGGAACAAAATCGCATTTTGGCTTATAGCAGCTCAGGCAGTCCATGTGCGGGACAACCTTCTCGCCGAGCCCGTACAATTCGATCTCGGCTGCGCTGGTGGGACCGAACAACACAATCGTGCTCCGGCCCAACGCCAGCGACAGATGCATCGCCAGCGTATCACCCGTGATCACCAGATGACAGTTCCCGACCAACGATGCGAAGTGGCGGACCGCATTGTCGCAGCCTGCGTCGATCAGAGGCACCTTCGACCGGGAAGTGAGGCGCTGATGCCGTTCGCGTTCTTCCGGTCCGCCAAGGAGGACAAACTGCACAGGCCGCTTTTTCGCAATACGGTCGATCAATTCGAGATATCCCTCTTCACGCCACTGTTTCAGCTCCCACCGGCGCCCCGCCCCGGTATTCAGCCCGATAATCGGGCGGGAAAAATCCACACCGAGCTTCTGGAGGTGCCCCCTGCCCCGCTCGCGTTCCTCCTCGGTCAGCTGCAGGACGTAGTGATGCGGACGCCCTGACAGACCGATGATATCCGCCATCATGTCCTGGTAGGTTCTTGTCCCCTGGCGTTTGAGGTCGTCGAACACTCCCATCTCCAGCCACGTTCGCGCGGCGGCGTTCGTCGGCTGCACCCACCCGTGCGGATCGAGAATAAACCCGTCTTTTTCTGCAGCATTGGCGGCGCTGGCAAGCGCGGCGCTGGTCTTTCCCGCGTCGAGGTTAATGACCCGATCGAATGCTCGCACCCGCAGCTGCAGGAGAGCATCCTCGCCATAATCGAGAATCTCGGTAATGTATGGGTTGCGTTCGAGCAGAGGGCGCGCCTCCCGTCTGGTGATCCAAGTGATGGATGCTTTGGGATGCCGCTCGGCCAATGCAGGAAGTAATGCTGTAGTGCGCAACACATCGCCCATCGCATCCAGTTTAATGATCAAGAGACGCTCTTCGACCCTTTGGTAGTGGTCACAGGGACAGAGCGCCCCCGTCGACTTGTGCCAGGTGCAGGGCCGGTCCCCTACAAAGAACCGGCAATCGAATGCGATCTCGCGTGTCCCGGCGTCAGGCCGCATAAGCCCTCCTTGATGTCCTGAATCCCGTTTCGACATGGCGCAATGAGCGGCGAAGCGTTACTCGGTAGCCGGTTGAAGCCTGCGGCTGTACCAGGCTTTCCTGAGCGCCCGCAACCTGGCAAGAACAGGATCGGGAATATGGCTGGCCAACCCCTTGTGCAGCCCCAGGGCAAGGGCCACCCGGCCCATCGGGGTCAAAGGAATGAAATACCGTGGGAGATTGACCCGTTGGAATCCGTTGTGATCTTTGAAGTCCATCAGGCTGTCCCGTTCTTTGTTCCCATCGCTGTACCGTGAGTACACAAGATAAGGAATTCCGTGCGTGGCGCAGTAACGGACCGCTTCGGCGACCAGCGCATTGGTCGGCGCCTTGTCACGGTATGCGGCAAGAGACAATATGGAAGACAGACCGGCCTGGGTTCGAGTTTCG
>DATGEA010000002.1:0-1962 GCA_035310605.1 Nitrospira sp.
CCGTGGGATGAATCTGCCCCGTATGGATGGCGAGCACGGAGGCGACGCCCCCGATGGCCCCGGCAGCGCCCAGGGTATGACCCACCAGCGATTTTGTTGCACTGATTGCGATTGCATCCGCGCGTGACTTGAAGACCTGTCGGATGGCTTTGGCCTCGACGGCGTCGCCGATCGAGGTCGAGGTCGCATGGGCGTTGATGTAGTCGATCTGCGCCGGCGTAGTACCCGCGTCAGCCAGAGCGAAGCGCATGGTCGTGGCGACTTCCTCGCCGTCTTCCCGGGGAATGACCATGTGGTAGGCCTCGCTTGTTGCGGCATAGCCGGCCACTTCCGCATAGATACGCGCCTTGCGTTTCTTCGCATGGGCGGCGGACTCCAGAATGAGCGCTCCGGCTCCTTCCCCCATCACGAAGCCGTCACGCAACCGGTCGAAGGGGCGCGAGGCCTGCTGCGGTCGATCGTTGAATCTGGTCGAGAGGGCGCGGAGCGAGCAAAATCCCGCGAAAACCAGCGGTGTAATGCTCGCGTCGGCCCCGACGGTGATGATGACGTCGGCGCGGCCTTCTCTGATGCACTGCATTGCTTGCCCCAGCGCATGCGCGCTGGATGAGCAGGCGGTTGAGATTGTGTAATTCGGTCCTTTGGCCCCATGGGCCATGGCCACGATGCCGGAGGCAGAGTTCAAAGTGATCACGGGAATAAAGTTCGGATGCACGCGGTGAGGGCGCTGTTGTTGGTAGAGCTGGGTGATCTCCCGTTCACCCATGACCATGCCGCCCATGCCGGCGCCGACGATCACTCCGATCCGGTGAGCGTTTTCTTTGACCATCAAGATTCCGGAATCGGCCAGCGCTTCCTTGGCCGCCACGAGGGCGAACTGCGCATAGCGGTCCACTCGCTCGGCTTGAACGCTGTCGATATACCGTTCGGGGGAGAAGTCGCGGATCTGACCGGCGACCTTGGAGCGGTATCCGTCCATCGGAAAGGGGTCGAAACCTGTCACGGCGGAGATCCCGGACCGCCCAGCCAGCGCGGCTTTCCAGAATTCACTCACCCCGATGCCGATCGGGGAGATCACGCCCAACCCTGTCACCACGACCCGTGCCCGCATCCACTCACACTCCTTCTATCGATCGGAAGCACTTTCTTACTTACCGGAAGCGGTAGGATCAGTCAACCGGCGAATCGCGTGTCGTACGCAAGGCGTCATCCCTTCTTCGAGGCGGGCGGCTCTGTGTCGTGAACGAAAGAGGCTCCGCGGGTGACGATCCGGATCTTCAGGAACGGCGGTCAGTAGCGGATCTTGAGCATCAGGTACAGCCCGTAACTGAGGAAGAGCACGTTCGTCATCCAGCCGGCGACCATCGGGGGGAGTGCGCTTCCGCGGCCAAACGCAATCGCGATGGAGTGGGTCGCCCAATAGAAAAAGCCGATCATCAACGCCTGTCCGATGCCGATCGCCATGCTGCCTCCTCTGGTGCCGCTCCGGCGCAGGCTGAGAGCGATTCCGACCAGCACCATGATGATCGTGACGAAGGGGAAGGCGATCCGTCCATAATAATCGGTCAACAGTCGAGTGAGTTGTGAGCCGTTCTGGTAAAGGCGTTCTGTATACCCGCGGATATCGTGAAACGTCATGGCCTCCGAATCCCCGGCAAGCCCGCTGGTAAAGTCGCCGGGGATCAACGTCAGCACAATCGTTTTCTGGTCGAACTCCGTGAACGTCACCGTGCCGTCCCGGTTGAAGCGGCGCTGAAATCCGCGGTGCAAGGTCCAGGTCCGGTCGACATAACGGGCTTCGGCCGCTTCGGTCATGTCGGTCAAGCGAAATGCGCGGTCGAAATGGAAAAGTCGCACTCCACCCAGCGTATCCCCGCCGATGGCGACGCTGCTGACATGGAGCAGGGTATCGGCATCTACTCTGGCCCAGGGGTTCGGCAGTTTCAGAACAGCGGACGGTGG
>DATGEA010000003.1:0-25751 GCA_035310605.1 Nitrospira sp.
GTCGCCAGGGCACGCTCGATGGCCTCCGAACTGCAAGAGCCTTTATCGTTGTCGAACCACGCCATATCAGATCTACGGCATCCAAAGATACATGAACTGCGGGCTGCCCCCACGCACGATCGAGAGCAAGTCCATATGGGCCAAACTACTCAAACCGGAACTGTTTCCGATCATCCGTGAATAGATATTATTCTGATATTCCCCATGTCGCCGGTAGGTGACGATGCGCGCCTCGGTGAGGCTCGCTTTTTTCTTGGCCAATTCGATCGCGTCATCAAGGTAACCGATCTCATCCACCAACCCCGCCGTCTTGGCCTGCTCACCGGAATAAATTCGGCCGTCGGCGAGCTTCCTGATCTGATCGGCTGACAACTGCGGGCGCCCCTCTTGCACGACAGCGAGAAAACGATGATAGAACGAGTCGATCACGCTCTGAAAAATCGCTTTTTCTTCTGGGGTCATGGTGCGAAACGGAGATCCCATATCCTTGCGAGGACCGGAGGTAATGGCATTCGCCTCCACCCCCACCTTTTCCAGGAGCCCCTTCGCGTTCACCGTCAACATGAGGACGCCGATGCTACCCGTCACGGTCGAAGGATGGACCAGGATGGCATCGGTGGCCATCGCCATGTAATAGCCTCCGGAAGCCGCTACATCCATCATCGAGGCGATGACCGGAATCTTCCGGCTGGCTTTGAAGGTCTTCAGCTCGTGATAGAGGATGTCCGACGCGTTGACCGTGCCGCCCGGGCTGTTGATCCGCAGGACCACCGCTTTAATCTTCTCGTCCTTCGAAGCCTTGGTCAGGTCTTCTTTGAAGGCCGCCAGCATGTTGGGTTGCGGGATCAGCCCGTCCTTGTCCTGGGAACTGATGACACCGGACAGATCGAGCAGCAAGACCTTACCATCCCCGGTGCCAGCCAACTGCACTTCCTGGACCGGACCGGCCGGTTCCAGCAGATTGATCGTAATGCAGCCCGATTGAAGACCGACCATACCGATAAGCGCGAGCGAGAGAACCAGCCTCTGAATCTTAGCCATTCGATTTCTCCATAAGCTGAACGAATTCAGTGAACAGATAAGCCGAATCATGGGGCCCGGGCGAAGCCTCAGGGTGATATTGTACCGAAAAGACCGGCAGATCCATACAGGCTAGCCCCTCGATCGATTGATCATTCAAGCTCACATGGGTGACGGCGACTTTTCCAAACTTGCTGTCGACGAGAGGAGGCTGCTCGGGAACGGAGAGGATGGGGCTCGCGACCTGGACGGCAAAGTTGTGGTTCTGCGAGGTGATCTCGACTTTTCTTGTCCGCAAATCCATCACCGGATGATTGGCCCCATGGTGACCGAACTTCAACTTGTACGTCTTCAGTCCCAATGCCAGCCCGAGAATTTGATGCCCCAAACAAATGCCGAAGATCGGACGGCGACCGATAAGCTGCCGCACCGCATCCATGGCGTACGGCACTGCCTCCGGATCACCCGGCCCGTTGGAGAGAAAGATACCGTCTGGGTTCAGAGCTTCGACCTGTTTAGCGGTCGTGGAGGCAGGCACCACCGTCACGTCGCAGCCCACGTCCACGAGCCGGCGGAGAATGTTCTGCTTCACGCCAAAATCGTAGGCCGCCACCCGCCACCGTCGCTGGGCAGCCGGACGGCCTCGGTCCGATGCCGGAGCCCATTCACCGGATCCGTCTGCCCACTGATAGCTCTCCCGGCAGGTCACCTCCGCGGCCAAATCCCGGCCGGTGATGCCGGGAGCCTGTCTGGCTTTCTCGACGGCCCGCTGTGCGTTGCCTTCCACGTGGGTGATGAGCCCCTGCTGCGATCCGTGCTCACGCAAATGACGCGTGAGCGCCCTGGTATCCAGCCCTTCGATTCCCACCATCTTCGCCGCCTGCAAGTAGTCTTGAAGCCGTTGCCGGCTACGCCAATTGCTCGCGAGCGAGCTGGCTTCTTTCACGACGAAGCCTTCCGCCCAAATCCGGCGTGACTCGATATCCTCGGGCGTCACACCATAGTTTCCGATGTGCGGACAGGTCATCGTAATGATCTGTCCCTTGTAGGAGGGATCGGTCAAGATTTCCTGGTAACCGGTCATCGCGGTGTTAAACACCACTTCGCCGGTGGCTTCCCCTTCGTATCCGAGGGCACGCCCTTCAAACACCGCCCCGTCAGCTAAGGCCAAGAGCGCTTTCTTCACGCAGTCACTTCCTCTCTCTGCCACGACCGTTTGGCTTTAATCACCAGCAACGCCAACCCCAGCACCAAGTTCGCCATATATAGAGAGCGGATCGGCATATGGAAGCGGAAAAAGGCCTCGAACGCAGCCTTTCTGGCCTGCTCATTCTTCATGGCGAAGGCTTCAGCCTGCAGCGCCGCGGCGTGCGGATGCAGCCACAGAATAATCACCGCCGCAATCAATCCCATAGGTACCAGCACCATCACTTCTCCGCGCTTCACTCGCACGCCGGCCTCGCCGCTCCACCATCGATAGCCCATCGCAAGAGCCAAGACCGCCAAGGCCACCACAACCAGACGGTTAAACCCTTCAAACGCCCTGGTCAGGAACAGTCCCCCTGAATCCTGTCCGCCGAAGGTATTGAACACTGCAGGGATCACGGCGCCGATCAATACGATCAAGCCCCCGACCCACACGCCGAGCGCCAGCAGCTCAAGGCTCAACGCACAGGTAAGCCCCCATCCCGCACGACCACTCACGCCACCACCGGCGCCTCAAACACAATTCGACCGGCAACGATCGTAGTCAGGACGGCTCCCTTCACTTTCCAACCGGCAAACGGTGTGTTCCGGCTCTTAGAGCGGAACTTGGACGGGTCCACTTCCCACTGCGCCTGGGGATCCAGAATGGCCACGTCGGCATCGGCTCCGACGGCCAACGTACCCTTTGACAGGCTGAACGCCTTCGCCGGGGCGGTCGTGAGTTTCCCGATTGCGGCCTCCACCGACAAAATCCCTTCATCAACGAGCGCAAGCGTGAGAGGAAGCGCCGTTTCAAGCCCGACGATCCCGAAGGGAGCTTCGGTGAACCCCTGCTGTTTTTCCTGCGACGCGTGAGGTGCATGATCCGTCGCAATCACGTCGATCGTGCCGTCGCGCAACCCTTCCTTGATGGCCTGCACGTCGTTCCAGGTGCGAAGCGGTGGGTTCATTTTGGCGAGAGTATTGAACCCACGGACCACTTCCTCGGTCAGAGTAAAGTGATGCGGGCACGCCTCCGCAGTGACCTTAATGCCCCGCGACTTCGCCTCGCGCACCATGCGCACGGAACCGGCCGTACTGATATGCGCCAGATGCAACCGGGCTCCCGTCAATTCAGCCAGTGAGACATTGCGCGCCACCATCACGTCTTCCGCCGCGGCAGGAATACCGGGCAATCCCAGCTCCGTCGAGATCAACCCCTCATTCATGCATCCGCCTTCGGCGAGATGCAAATCTTCGCAGTGATCGACGACGGGCACGTCAAAGGCCAGGGCATACTCCATCGCTCTGCGCATCACGAGACTGTTCATGACCGGTTTGCCGTCGTCCGAAATTGCGACACAACCGGCGCGGCGCAAATCACCGATCTCCGCTAATTCCTTCCCTTCCGAGCCCTTCGTGATCGCGCCGATCGGCAACACGTTGGCCAGTCCGGCGGCCCGCGCGCGCTCCAGCATAAACTCGGTGATGGCCTGATTGTCGTTCACGGGATTCGTGTTGGGCATGCAACAGACTGTCGTAAAGCCGCCGGCCACGGCTGACGCCGCTCCGCTCTGAATGGTTTCCTTGTACTCAAATCCCGGCTCACGGAAATGAACGTGGAGATCGACAAATCCCGGCACGACGAGCCGCCCTTTGGCCGAGATCTTCGTGGCACCAGCCGGAGCCTTGATATCCGGTCCAACGGCCGCGACTTTTCCCCGGTCGATCAACAGGTCGCCGACCGCATTGAAGCGCCCCGGATCAATGATGTGCCCGCCTTGAATCAGTATCGCCACGATTAATTCGCCCCCGACATCAGATATAGAATCCCCATCCGTACGGCAACGCCGTTTGCGACTTGGTCCAGGATGACCGACGACAGACTATCGGCGACTTCCGGAGCGATTTCGACGCCTCGGTTTATCGGCCCCGGATGCATCACAATGGCTCCCGGGTCGGCCAGTTTGACACGCTCTGCCGTCAGACCGTATAGCCGCGCATACTCTCGAATCGTCGGAAACAGGGCTCGCCCCTGCCGTTCGAGTTGCAGCCGCAGCATCATGATGACCTGCACTCCGTGCAAGGCCTCGTCCAGATTGTAGTACACTCTGGCGCCCAGCTTGTCGACTCCCCATGGCATCATCGTCGGCGGACCGACCACGCGAACTTCGGCCCCCAGCTTTGACAGGGCGTGAATATTCGACCGGGCGACACGGCTATGGGCTACATCACCGACGATGGCGACGCGAAGCCCTTCGAATGCCAGTCCCCGTTCACGGATCGTGTAGAGATCGAGCAACGCCTGGGTCGGATGCTCGTGCCATCCGTCGCCCGCGTTAATGACCGAGGACTTGACGCCACGAGCCAGCGCCTCCGCCGCGCCCGCGGATGAGTGTCGCAAGACGATAATGTCCGCCTGCATCGCCTCGATATTGCGCGCGGTATCGAGCAACGTTTCCCCTTTGACCACACTGCTCGACGAGGGCGAGAAATTGATGACGTCGGCGCTGAGTCGCTTGGCCGCCAACTCGAACGACGTCCTGGTTCTCGTGCTGGGCTCGAAGAACAAATTCACTACGGTGCGGCCCCGGAGCGCGGGCACTTTCTTGATTTCACGGCCGGTCACTTCCTTGAAGGAGTCTGCCGTTTCGAGAATCAGCTTGATATCGTCCGCCGACAAGGGGGCCAAGCTCAGGAGGTCTTTGCGTTTGAGGCTCATAGCTTCGTCTCCTTCACGCCTTGAGGATGACGACACGATCGTCTTCGCCCGCCTCTTCCAACAGCACCTGAATTTGTTCTTCCCGTGACGTCGGGATGTTTTTCCCGATGTAGGTCGCCTTGATCGGCAATTGCCGATGGCCACGATCGACCAGCACCGCCAGCTGAATTTCCGCCGGCCGCCCCAGATCGATCAGCCCATCCATCGCCGCGCGGATTGTTCGGCCCGTAAACAGCACATCGTCGACCAAGACGATAACCTTGCCTGAAATATCGAATGGAACGGACGTCATACGAAGGACCGGCTGCTCCTTTCGCAAGGCCAGGTCGTCGCGATACAGGGTGATGTCCAACTCCCCGATGGGAACGGCCGCGCCTTCGATATCATGAATCCGCCGCACGAGCCGGTGGGCGAGATGGACACCCCCCGTCCTGATTCCGACCAATGCGAGGTCCTTCACACCCTTATTTCTCTCAAGGATTTCATGGGCGATGCGCGTGACGGCGCGGGCGATATCGCCCGACTCCATCACGAGTCGTTCCTGCTGTCGATCATGTTGGGCAGGTATCGTCATCCGAGTTCCGGGCACAAAAAAACCTCCCCATCGACATTCGACGAGAAGGTTGCAAGTTGGTCTTCGGCAGCGCCCAGACTGAGGCCCATAAACACTCCTTGCTCACCTCGCGGGATGAGCATTAAAGGTTGGCCTATCTTACTGACGCCGGAGGAATCCTGTCAAGTTTGGCGAGCGCCGCAATCCGCTACTCTGGCTTCAGTTCCTCCAACGCGAATTGCTTGGGCAGAAGGACGGTCACGACGATGCCGATTGGATCACCACGCCTGATGGTCGTCGGCTTGGTGAGTTGGAGCAGAAAATTTGTCGCAAAGGCGTCGTAGTCGGGCAACCAATCGTACACGTTCGGCGTCCGCTTGTAGTCTTGCGTCTTAATCCCTTCCCAGATGGAGAACGTCCGTTCAGGATAATGGTAAAAATGGTTCGGGATGTCTTTCATCATTAATCCTACGTGTTTGGGATAGTAGAACCTGATGCCGCAGCACAGCTTCGGATAGCCGCTGTTGAGAATCAGATCCACATACGTTCCGGAGAACGACTTGTAACCCAGCAAACGTTCTTCGGGACGAATAGGCGGGGCCTGCCATCTGATGCCGTCAGCCGTTCTCCGGATTTTGCAATCGGCCGGCGAGCGAATCAACCAGCCATACTGCCCAACCGTTCGTACCGGCCCGCAATCATCGGGGATGACTTTGTAGCCGCCGGCGGCAGTGGCCCGTTGTTCGTCGAGCGACATACCCGACAATAATGGCCGGTGCGGCATAAAATCGAGTTTTAATCGCTCGGGAGGAAACGCCGTACTGTATTCGCGCTCCCAATAAATGACGATCTTCTCGTCTGACTCGACGGTCGGATCCGGGGTCTGCTCGCTCATATTCGTGTCGGTAATTGAAAAACGTTCATGGTGCAAGCCGTCAGGTCCGCTTGACCTGGAAGAGCGTCAGCCCGGCCTTCAGTCGGGCCTTGGGTAATATTGTCCGATGCATGCGAAAGGTCGGCAACTGCTCGACCGCTTCCTGCCAGCAGAGGGAAAGTCCGGAGGCGGTCCATAAGGCGCCCAACCCCGATGGCCCCACGACAAAAGCCTGGCCTCCATTCCTTAAATCTGCTCGCAGTGTTTGTATCCGGGACGTGAGAGCAGGAAGATTCCCCTCCAGCGGATAGGGCACCCAATGATAGACCAGATCGTAGCGCTCCTGTGAATCAGGAGGCTCATCCCCGGTTCCGGAATGCAGAAACCGTATCCGCGGCAACCATTCCCACCGTTGCAGTTCGGCGCATTGATTCCACAGCTGTTGCGCCTGCCTCTGTGCAAACGCCGGCACTCGCACCAACACGGAATAGTCCCGCGGCCGATCAAACGGAATACAGGTCGCAATGACGGCATCGCCGTTTTCGATGAGCACCCGTTCAGCCCTCGCAAGCAGAGATCCGATCTCCCGGTCCTGCTCGGCCAGGTCCTGAATATAATCGGCCACGAACGGTTGGGCCGAAAGCTCATGAATGTCCGTGTCATCCTGCGGATACAGCAGTACCGCACCATAGGCTTCATGTGGCGGAATCGGCGGCACCCCTTTGACAAAAAGCGAGCGCCAATCGACGGGACTTGCTGAAACGGATTGGCTTGGCTGTGCGAGACATTCTTGCGGGAGGGTTGTCGCCAGAACAGTTTCTCGATCGCGGTCCTTTACGATCACCCTCCCCTCGACAATTCGTGCCGACCGATCGCAGGGGACGAATCGGCGACCTTGAGGATTCATGTACGACAAGCCGGCTGAATCTTCCGCAATCGTCACTTTTTGAAGGGTCCCTCCCTGAACCGTCAGACAGCAGCCTGATTCAAAATCAAAGTACCGGCGCGGATGGCTCGGAGAAGGACTCCATTCAACCTGATGCGCCCGCGTTGAATCCATAAACAGCGTAAAGACGTCGGCGGCTCCGCGCGCCGTCGGTCTGAAGAAACTGCTGAAGAGCCGGAAGGCGGCTTCGGAAGGATACGTGGGGATCCCGCGGTATCGGAGTGGTCGCGGGACGACTTGCCCTTCGTTTTGATCGTCGTAGAGCCCGCGGATCAGTTCGAACGCGGCTGAGCCGGTGCCAGGGAGCAGTGACTTGAAGAGTTCGACGACCGGGAGGAAATCGATGGCGGCCCAATTCATCGCGCCCATGCAGGACATGAAGCGGGCCCGGTTGAAGTCTCCTTCTTCGAGGAGGTAGAAGGCATCCTTGCGATGGCGAATCGTCGCCCGTCCTGTCGGGCCAATGACCAAATCCTCATCCCGATAGAACCATCGGACCTCTTCGAGCGGAACTCGGAGCGCCTGCGCCGCCATCCCCCTCAAATCGTCTGCCGTCAGCCGCTGCCACCCAGGTTTCGTCGCCAGATTCAGACTGGTCTCGTTTACCAAACCGGAGGGCCTCAGGCCGATCCAGGCCCCCCAGTCCAGCTTGATTCTGGCGCGCACGAGGGCGACTTGACCCTTACCGTCCGTTCCCCAATCGCACTCATGTAACGGGTTCCCGGAGGGGTCGGCGGCTAAAAAACGCCGGCCGTCCGACCGGTAGAACACAAGATGGCCGGTCTGTTGTCGGACGACTCGTCCTCCGGCTCGTTCGAGGCTGTCTCTGAAAGGGAGATTATCAGAAAATTGAAGATTGCCTGGCGTCTGGAGGGCGTGGACGACGGGGTCTCGGGACATTTACTCGCGGACTTGCCCGCTCCCCAGCACGATAAACTTCGAACAGGTGAGTTCTTCAAGCCCCATCGGCCCTCGTGCATGGATCCGGGAGGTGCTGATTCCGATTTCCGCACCCAAGCCGAACTGGTAGCCGTCGTTGAGCCTGGTTGAGGCATTGACCAACACTGCGCTCGCATCGACTTCACGAAGAAAGCGCATGGCTTTTTGATAATCGGTCGTCATGATGGCTTCTGTATGGCGGGAGCCATATCGCGCGATGTGCTCCATCGCCTCGTCGATATTCTTGACCACCTTGACCGCCAGGGTGAGGTCCAGAAATTCCTTGCCGTAATCGCTCTCGCTGGCGGGCTTGGCCGCGGAGGACAGGGCGCAGGTTTTCTGACAGCCCCGCACTTCGACTTTGGCCGCCACCAACTTGTCGATAAAGCCTGCCAGCCAGGTTCTCGCGATCCCCTGGTGCACCAGCAACGTCTCCATGGCATTGCACGTCGAAGGACGCTGCACCTTCGCATTGAAACACACCTGCTCGGCCATGGCGGGATCCGCTTCCGCGTCCACATAGATATGACACACGCCGGCATCGTGTTTGATCACGGGAATGGTGGAATGCTCCATGACCACGCGCATCAGCGATTCACCGCCGCGCGGAATGATCAGATCGATGAATTGGTCTCTCTTGAGCAGTATGGGCACCAGTTCCCGGTCGGGCCTCGTGACGAAGCTGATGGCCCCGGCCGGCACGCCGGCTTTCTCCGCTGCTTCGGACAGTACGGCGGCGATAGCCGTGTTGGAATGAATGGCTTCACTGCCCCCCCGCAACACACACGCGTTGCCGGACTTCAAACAAAGCGCCGCCGAATCAGCCGTGACATTGGGACGCGATTCGTAAATAATTCCGATGACCCCGATGGGGACCCGCACTCGCCCCACTTGCATGCCGTTCGGCCTTATCTGCATCTTCGACATCTCCCCGAGAGGATCCGGGAGCTTTGCCACCTCCCGGAGCCCGGCGGCCATGTCCGCAAGCCGCTCGGGCGTGAGGCGCAACCGGTCTGCCATCGCTTTTTTCTCAGGCGCGTCACCGAAGGCTTCGAGGTCGCGAGTGTTGGCGGCCAGCACCGTCTCAGACTGCGCTTCCAATGCATCGGCCATCGCCAGCAAGGCCTGATTTTTCACAGACGTCGACAAGGTCGCCAGCCGAGTGGCCGCTCGTCTCGCACTCGTTACGAGTTCATCGACATATTCCGGAATCGGCTGAAGAGGCGCTTCCGCCGGTTCCGTTGAAAGAGCTGAGTCGGGCGATACGTCGATTTGGCTGCTTTGGTCAGACATGAATCAGTGACTCCTCACCATAAGTAGTTAAAGGCCCTACAGGATACAGTGGGAGTTTCCGGAGGGTCAAGGCGCCCAGGGACCTGGATTCCCCCGAAAAACCCGCTCTTCCGGGCTGGTGGATCCTCACACGATTTACGGCTCAGGAATCATTTCGGTTTCAGGAGGCATCGCAGTCGGTGGCGGAGTCCCTACCGATGGATTAAGAACACCTCCCGGCTGATTTTGAGCGGCCCCCTGCGGGAACGATCCCGCTACGGATGGGTTGGGATACTGGAACACCCAATCACGGTACGAAGCTCGACCCTCGAAATGACGAACAGGTTGAGGAAAGTCGTGTTTCTTGAATGGCGTCGAGCGGCTCTTGCTTCGCACGCCCATAATCCCGCCCGTTGGAGCGCGGAGGTACTCCCAATCTCCACGAGCCATGGGGTCGGCATAGGCCTTGCGCAAGAATGGTTTCGGCAGTCTGGTCAGATCGGCCAACGACTGGGGGTACACTTCACCCGGCATCACCCGGCCGGCTTTCATCCTAGCCGAGTACAGCGCCAGGGCATTTTGGATCTCCATACCTTTAGTCAATAAATCCGCTTCACGTTCCCGCTGAACCATCGCCTTCCATTGCTTCGCCGCTGCAGTCATGGTGATCCCGATCAGCACGATGGCAAACATGAGCATGAGATATGTGACCCCGCGCTGATTTTTGAGTCGTTCTGCGGCAGACCTCGACACGTTGCAACCTCCTATTGCGTCAAGGGCTCCTCGGAAAGCATGACCGTATATTCCACCCGGGAATCTCGATCCTGCAAGGTGACGCTCTCTTGGGTAATCGCCTTGACCAATACGTGATTTTCAACGGTCTCCCCTTTCTTGACCACATGGAGATCGTCATTCTTGGTCAGCACCGCAAGGTCCTGCCTCTTCTGCCAGTCTTCGCCCAGCCGCACAAATCCCAAATAGTGAAACTGCGCCAATTCGGTGGCAACGGCTTGCTGACGGACAGCGAGATCCGAGACTTCGGCCGTTCCTTCCTGGTGCAAGCCTGCAACGGTGGGGAGGGCAAAAATATTCCTGGGAGTCGAAAAGACCATCTCTCGCTGATTGTGCGCGGCTGCGAGGAGCTCAAGCTGAACATGGAGTGTCCCCGGCGCACCGCGGAGCTGCGTCGCTCCTGATGCGGGTCCTGATATATTCGTGAGCGGTACCCGAACCGGTTCCTCCCATGTGAGAAATTGCCACGCCAGCAACCCTCCCCACGTGAGGCCGAGCACCGCTAACGCCGCAATTTTCTTCTGATCGCTGTTCATGACGAATCCCGGTTACGGCAGGGCCGGCTTACGGTTCCCCCCCCGAAGATACGTGGCAATCTTGATATTGAAGGTGAGTTGCTGGTCTTGCGGCGTGGAGGATCGAACCAGATCCAGATCCTCGATGTATACGAGCTCTTCTGCCGTCTCAATGTCGTACAGAAATCGCCGGAGATCCTCATACCGCCCGCTCATCGTGCCTTGGAGCAGCCCCTTGCTGGTATTCGCCACCGGAGTGGCTTCGGTCTTATACGAGAGGGCCGGCAACGTGACATGATTGCGTTTCGCCTCTTCGGTGATGCCGAGGGCCAAGGGAGCAAAATCCCGTTCGTCCGGGAGTGCCGCCCATACCTGAGCCAGATCTTTCTTCGCACGCCGACCTTCCTGATGGTGCTGATACTCCTTGCGAGCCTGCAGCCACTCGGCTTCCAATCTGGCTCGAGTCTGCTCCGCCGCCTCAACCCCGATCGACCTCACCGCCCAGAGAATGAGCAGCAGTAGAACGGCCAATCCTACCCAAGGGATCAGAAGACCATAGGGCTTCCGAAGTTCTTGCAACAGCAGGCGCAGCATACCTAATTAAGTTCCCTGCGGACGATATTTCAATTTCAGATCGAATTCCACGAGCCCGTCACCTCCGATATGGTGCTGCCCGAGCACAGGGTCGTGAAAGACCGGATGGGTCTGTAACTTCAGGGTGAGGGCCGTCACGTCTTCAACGGTCACCGCCGCCCCCGTCATATGTATCACCGCGCTGCCGGGATCCAACCGTACCCCTTTGATGGAGACGCGGGGAGGAATCGCCTCCTCAAGCCCCGACAAGAATTGCGTCCATGAGAAATTTCGTTTGGCGAGCAGTTGGTTCGCCAATGTCACTTCAGCGGGCAACTGCCGCAACGATGCATCAGTCAGCTCAATCCCCTCCGCCCGCGCATCGGCGATAAGCTGGCGATCCTGTTCTCGAAGCTGATCCAGACGTGCTTGAATCTCGTGTAGGTCACGAAATGTGATCACCGCCTGTGTCGCGCTCCACAAAACCCATGCCCCGATTGCGAGAGACGTCACCAACAGCACCAGGCGAGCCGGTTGAACATACACGCGATGACGAGTGCCGAGTTCAAGGCGGAAGTAGCGCGTCCCGCCTGCCTGCCATCGCAAGCTACTGATCCGGTCAGCGATGCGCGCGATCAACGATCTCTTGTGTCGCATACCCTAGACCAATCCTGCCACGACGGGAAGGGTGGCCAATGAAGTACTTCCCCCCTCATGAGACCACCCCAAGACTTCGACATGGTCCCAGTGCATCTGTTCCGTCGCGACGCCCAACTCATTGCCTAAGGCATCCTCCAGGCCGGGCACATCACGGTCCGTCACGAGTACGAGGTTGTTGAGATGAAGATTCGGATAGTGTTCCTGGCAGGCCAAGAAGGACGTGCCGGTCTCATGGACAATCTTCTCAACCCAACCAGAACTTCGCTCTTCTCCTGCCCGGATCAACTCGCCGGCCATCAACTTGGTCCGCACAAACACGGGGCGGCCTTTATGAATGATGAAACAGGTCAGCGCGCCATCCGCCACACTGATCCAGGCGAGATCTCGGCTCAAACGTCTCCACCCCCCTGCCGCCTTGAGCCAGAGATCAAAAAGGCGAAAGCTGGCCACCGCCACCTCCTGCGGAAGGAGTCCGACCGCCTCACAAGATGCCTCATACTGAGCCAGGATCGTTTCCATAACTGCAATAACGAGCACGATGTAGGCACCTTCACTTGGCTGCCGGGGAGGAAACACCTGCCAGATCAGTTTGGCTCCGGCCAGAGGCAACCGTTGTTCCTGCCCGAGACGCCATCGAATGAGCGCTTCCTGCTCTTCTGCCCGCGTAGGAAGTTGTTCCAGCTGAATGACAGTGGCTCGCACGGCGAGATCCGGCAACACGAGCGTAATCAGACGAGGAAGATCTGGAAGCAGGGTGCGCCCGAGCACGTGAATGCGTTGAGCCGGACCTGCCAAGGACCGGAGTCGGTCTTCCAGCACGGTACGATCGATGACGTTCGGATCAATTGGAGACAGCTTGACCATTCCGGGCGGTGCCGGCGAGAGAACGCACCGATACCGGTGTCTCCCCCGCCACGTCCGCGAAGCCTCACCCCATACGATGGCTTCCGCTCCGATTTTGAGGCACCGCTTTGGACGGCTCCCGCTTAATCCCCACATCGCTTATCCTTCCTCGCTGAACGTGACACGGTTGATCTCGCGCAGGGTGGTCCCGCCTTCGATCACTTTTCTCAGGGCCGACTGCCGCAGGGTAATCATCCCACCTGTCACCGCCCGATAACGGATTTCGGAGAGGGGGCGCTCAGCGAGAATCATTTCCTTGATCTCGTCAGTGAGGTCGAGAAATTCCGTGATACATTTTCTTCCGCGATAGCCCGTGCCATGGCACTCGTGGCAACCCTTGCCTTGGTAAAACGGCACATCCTTGTACTCCTCGTAATCCAGGCCTGACTCTTCCGCCAACGTCTTATCGATGGTGACAGGAAAACGACAGACCTGGCAGACCATCCTGATCAAGCGCTGAGCCAGCACGCAATTCAAGGCCGCGAGAAAGTTATAGGCATCGATGCCCATCGAGGCGAATCGCCCGATGACGTCAAACACGTTGTTGGCGTGAACCGTCGTCAACACCAAATGGCCGGTCAGCGCCGACTGGATGGCAATCTGCGCCGTTTCCGAGTCGCGGATTTCTCCCACCATGATCTTGTCCGGATCATGGCGCAAGATCGAGCGAAGACCGCGGGCGAACGTGAGCCCTTTTTTCTCATTCACCGGAATCTGGACCACGCCGGACAGCTGATATTCCACAGGGTCTTCAATCGTGATCAGCTTGTCCTCCTTAATATTCATCTCGGTAATGGCGGCATAGAGCGTCGTCGTTTTTCCGCTTCCGGTCGGACCAGTCACAAGCACCATCCCATAGGGCCTTGTAATGGCCCGCCGAAACCGCTTGAGGTCCTCTTCGTTAAACCCCAAACGATCCAGCCGTAACGTCGAAACACCGGTGGTGATGGCCTCTCGATCCAGAATGCGGATGACGACTGATTCTCCGAAAACACTCGGGAGGATCGATACACGGAAGTCGACGGTCTTCCGCTCCAATCTCATTCGGAAACTCCCGTCCTGCGGGACTCGTCGCTCTGCAATATCCAGATCCGACATGACCTTTAACCGGGATACGAGCGGCGCGTGCAGACGAATATCGAGCGGCTCCATTGCAGGAATGAGAATTCCATCGACGCGCAATTTCACTTTCGTCGCCCGGTCCGCTGCCTCAATATGAATGTCGCTGGCGCGGCGCTGCATTGCGCTCAACAAGATCGAATCGAGCAATTTGACGGCGGGACTCTGGTCTTCACCCGTATGATCTATCGTGAGGACTTCTTCGCCCCGCTCGTCTTCCTTGACCAACACGGACCGGTACTCCGCTTCCAGTTCCCGCAGGGCCTGACTCGACCCCTCGCTGCGTTCCAATGCGGTGAGAATGGCGGCTTTGGGACTCACGACCAAGTCAAGCTCACGACCGAGGAGCAGCTCGAGCTCATCGAGGCCCAGCAGGTCCTGGGGGTCAGGGATCGCAACCGTGAGGCGGCCTTGCTGCTCCGCAATCGGCACGAACGGATGTCGCTGCATTAATTTGACCGACAACTTATCGTAAAAAGACTGATCCACACGAAAATCTGCAAGCGAATCAAACGGCAACCCGAATTGAACGGCGAGCGCCCGTGCCAACTGCTCCTCTGAAAGAGCCCCTTCACTGACCAATGTTGCGCCGAGTTCCGCCATCACTCCTCCTAAACGGCTCAACGTCTGATCGACCACGTGTTTGGGCACGATCGCCTGGCCGACCAAGATGTCGGCTAGTGCCTGCCTTGTCATACTTCGAGCCATCACGCCTCGCCTACTCGTTCATTCATCATCGTTCCATCGGACTAACGGAGCTGCTGGCCCTCTCCCTTAGACATTCCCCGCCATTTGAAACACAGGAAGATACATGAGGATCACGATGCCTCCGACCACAATGCCCATAATGAGCAGGAGTACCGGTTCGATCCACGTCGTCAACTGCGTCAGTCGGAGATCCAGATCGCCCTCGTAAAACTCCGCGACATCGTGCAACATGGCTTCCAGTGAGCCCGTCTCCTCTCCGACCGACAACATCTCCACCGCCAATTTCGGGAACACTTTCGGCCGATCCAGCGCAGTAGCCAAGGTTGTGCCTTCACGGATCTCATCAACCGCTTCGGCAACTCCTGCTGCGATATACCGGTTGGAGATGGCGCTCTTCGTAATGTGCAACGCATCTACCAGAGGCGTCCCCCCCGCAAGGATCGTCCCCAATGTGCGCGTCAGTTGAATTGTGTGATGCTTAATGAAAATCGCTCCCAGGATAGGCGCGTGTAGCACGAAGCGATCGACGGCAAGCTGCCCTTTCGCTGTCGCATAATAGGCCCGACCCACCACCAGAAGCCCGATGCACAGTGCGAGGCCGGGCAACGCATAGACCTTGACGGTGGAGACGACATCGATCAACAGCTGAGTGGCCGCCGGTAACGTCTTGGCCGTTTCCGCATACACTGAGATAAAGGTCGGCATGACGTAGCTCAACAAGAACCCCACGACCGCAACTCCCACCAGGATGAGAAAAGCTGGATAGGCCAGGGCTTTCCCTACCTTCTGGCGAAGACCGATCATGAGTTTCAGATACGTAATGAACCGTTTTAACACCTCGACTAGATTGCCGGATTGCTCGCCAGCTTTAATCGTGGCGATATAGAGTTCCGAAAAATAGGAAGGATGCCTGGCCAATGCTTCCGAGGCTGACGACCCTCCGCGAATATCCTGACGGACCATTCTCAATGTCTGCTGAAATCCTTGATGCCGGGCCCGCTCGATCAGGAGATCCCACACTCGAAGGACAGGGAGACCGGCTTTCACCAGGGCCAGCAACTCCTGATTGAATACGAGAAATTCCCCAAGGGGGAGTCCGCGAAACGCGCTGATTCCAAAAACAGGGCGTTGAACCGTTGCCCCTCGCCGCTGCAACCTGAATACGAGAAAGCCTTGTCCTTCAAGCTTTGCACGGACAAGTTGTTCATCATCTCCCTCGACCTGACCTTCGAGAGTGGCCCCGTCAGGGCGTGCAACTCTGTAGGCGAACACAGGCATAACAACAGCTCACGTATGATGTCGGAGACAGCGCGTTGGTGCGTTACGGATTGGGCTCTGCGCGCTCACCCGACGAGTCAGAGGTTGTTTGATTCTCTGGTACCCGCAAAGCCTGACCTACCATGATTCGATTATCGGTCAGATGATTGAGCGACCGCAGTCGATTGAGATCGATGCCATAGGTGCGAGCAATACTCCACAGCGTATCGCCTGGCTTCACGGAAATATGTCTGGCAGGAGCTGCGTCGTTTTTTCGGTCGACAGACTGACCGCTCATGGGAAGGTCCCGTTTCATTGAGGCGGGGGTAGCCAGAACCTTGGCCGACGGTGTGCTCGCCGGCGTCACCTCTGGAATCGACGGCAAGCCAACCGCCTTTTGCCCCTTCCGAATCGACGTCCCCGCCGGTGCCGGAACACCGTCTTGCTCATTATGGGTCGGATTTCCCGATTTAGGCGCTTTCTTCTGCAACTGCCTCAGTTGGTTCTGCAACTGGGAACTACTCCGGAATACGCGTTCTCGTTCTGTCCGAGCTGCAATCAGCTCTTCCCGCTGTAATTCGATGACCTGGCGGGCCTCGGCCACCCGCCGCTCAGCTTCACGGACTCGGCCATCGAGCTGCGCACGGGCCACTTGGGCATCCGCAAGTTCTTGCCGACGCGACTCGAGCTCTGCGCGCAATTCGGTTAGGTTACGCTGAGCATCGCGAACCTGCGTCTTGAGCGTATCGATGGTAAGTTGAAGATCCACCATTTCAGGCTCGACGATAGGCTCCAGTTCACCGCAACCGGTCAATGAGGCAGCTGTCAAGGCGAGCACACAGAGCATGACAGCGGGTATCATCGAGGAATTGGGAAGGCAGCAGCGCAGCGGCCGTCTACGTGAGAAGGGATCAGAACAATTCTGCCACATGGTTACCAGCGATTATACGGGGTTCCATTCGTGCCGACAAACTCTGAACCGGAAAATACGTCAAAGATTCCGCCCTCCGTCGCGTCCGTCATTTCCTGCCAGGTCGTCTCAGAGTTCGTAAAGGGATCCTTGGGGACCGCCCGAAGATACCCTGCGCTCACCAAGGATTGCAGGGACGGAGGATATTTCCCCTGATCCGCTCGATGCTGATCGAGCACATCCCGAAGCGTAAACAAATCCTGGCGCAACACAGCCTCTCGTGCTTTGATGACCGAGGATTGATAGGTCGGAATAGCGATCGTAGCCAGAATGCCGATAATCGCTACAACAATCATGAGCTCAAGGAGCGTAAAGCCTCTTGAGTCGTACATTCCGGGTTCACCAGTCGCGGTACTTCGTTCCATCCAATGCCATTTCCTGGCTCAAGGTCATAACATCGTACACGTCGTCGCCGCACCAGCTCGATGAATTCGGAGCATCTTTGTAACAACGCAACTGCCAATCCGCCTTCCCGGTCATCGGATCAAGAGGAAGACTCCGGAGATACCGTCTGATCGTGGTCCCGCGAATGGTAGCTTCTTCACTCGTCAGTTTCACTCCCACCAACATGTCCAGGGACTTGGGATAGCCGTAGATACTCGAGACGTCTTTGCAGGTCAGCTTGTTCTTCACACATAAGGGACCGATTAACATCTCTCCGTCACGATTCCATTCCAACTTGAACGTATCGATGGCAGCCCGTATCACCCTCAAATGTTGCCGCAGTTCAATTTCGTGAGTTCGCTTGGTAGAGACTCGGCTCAAGGGAAGCGCGACCGAAGCCAGAATCATGACGATCGTCAGGGTGACCAACAGCTCTAAGAGGGTAACCCCTGATTCTTTCACCGCACCCTCACGATCCCTTTCCCATCGAATGATGGTCCGGCAGACGGCTCTCCCTTCTGATCCATGAGCGCGACGCGAATAGCGGTGACTCCGGGAGCCCTGGCGAGAAACGTGGCCGTGACCGTTCGCGCCCCGCTTGCTGCCCGTGGAGCCGCTGAGCCGACTCGAAACGCCACAACCGCTTCTCCCGATGAGGACGGCGTTTCCGGTTGGTCGAATTGGATTCGTTCCCCGTCGACCAACGCTTTCAGATCCAATACATTGGAATCATATCGGAGGTGGAACACACTTTCCTTGTCAGGCCGCAATCGTTCATCGTTGATCGCCAGCGTGAACTCCTTACCCACCCGGACAATCGACTCATCGGGTTTAATTGTCACTGCGGGGCCGGCCGCGAGCATCCTCGTCAAAGAAGCGGACGGTGCTTTTCCGATCGTTCCCCCTTTGGAGACGCCCAAGGGCTGAACCAACGATGCATGAGTCCCCTTCCCCTTCGCATCCAACGCGGCCTTATTACGGGGAGTGAACATCGTGCCGGTCGAATAGTTGGTTTCTGTTCCGGACCAGAATGCCTGTTTACTCAATCCCGGCGGTGTCATGGCTTGTACAATATGGGGAGTGATCGTCAGGATCACTTCCGTTGTCACACGCTGGGTTTTGAAAGAACTGATGAGATTGCCAATTACAGGCAGATCGCCGATCCATGGAATCGTTATGCGCGTTTTGCGATCTTCCTCCTGGAGCAGCCCGCCCAAAACAATAGTTTCACCGTCCCGCACATTGAGCATTGTTTCCGCCACCCGATTCCCAAATTGAAACTGAGTAATGGGCGGATTCGCCTGAAGGACTACCTGATCACCCAAGCGGACCACTTCGATCTTCATCTTCAAAGACAGCTCACTACCAAGATGAATCGAGGGCTCCACGGTCAATTTAACGCCGGTATCACGGAATTCGACGGACGTCACGGTCGAAGTCGTTGGAACAGCTCCCGTCGCCGCCTGACCAGGCAGGACGTTGGTGGTGGATAACAAAATTGGTTGTTTATTGCCGACATTGATCTCCGCCTTCTTATTGTTGACCACACGCAATTTAGGGGCAGCCAACGTCTTCGCGTCTGTGATCTGTTTAAAGAAATCCAACTGGACATTAGTCGGCAGTTTGAACAAAAAGCTATCCTTGCCCAGGCTGGTGAGCTGACGAAGCGTAAACTGCGGGGCTACATCCCCGGCTATGGTTCCGGGAAATCCCGGAGGCACCATCGCGGCTGCAATCTGCTTAGGGTAGCTAAGCCCATAGGTTTGGTCGATCGTGCGATCGACTTCCAACACTTCGACATCGAACAGCACTTCCGAATCGAGGCGATCATTCGCCATGATGATTTTCTCCGCCATTTCCAGCTTTTCTGGCTGATCGCGGATCACGATCGTATTCATCTGCTCGTTGGCATGCATGCGCTTTGATTCGAGCATGCCCTTCAGCAGCACCAGCATATCTTTCGCTTTGGCGTTGGACAGATAAAAAGTCCGGATCATCAAATCCTGATACTGTTCCTGCTTCTGTTTGGTATTCGGGCTGATGATCATCACACCCGGAGACACGACCCGAGAGAACAAATTATTGCTGTTTAATATCAGGTTGAGCGCATCATCAAACGGTGTATCTTCAATCGCAATCGTGACCGGATCGTTTCGAACATCCCGGTCGAAGATCAGATTGACCCGCCCCGCCTTCCCGATACCTTCCAGCACCTCCTTGAGACCGGCATTGCGGAAACGCAGGGTAATCGGCTGTTTTTGTTTGTCGTCTCGAGCCAGGGCCTGCTGATTCTCCGTCAATTTCGCGATACTCTCCAGGGGATCGGGAAATGAGGGGTCAAGCTCAGCCGCCTTGGCAAATCCTTCCAAGGCCTCATCGATGCGGCCAAGTTGAGCCAAACGGTCGGCTTCCCGGTACTGTTCTCTTGCCTCTTTCAGACGGATTGCTTCGGTTAGACCGGATTGGTGCTCGGGGTTTGACGGCTCAATGGCCAAAGCACGCTTGAACTGCTCCAAAGCCAAATCGATCTTGAGCTCTTTCAAGAATGCCCGTCCGCGTTCTTCATATTGTGCGGCGGCTCGTTCTCGAGCCAATGCGTACTTCTCCTGCAAAGAAGCATCAAACGGATCCTCCTTGAGGGCTTGCCTGTAGGCCAGGCTGGCCTCTTCCCATTTGCCGGCAGCCAAATGCTGATCCCCGCGCTTGATGTCGTTGGAAGTAAAATATGCGCAGCCAGCGAGTAGCATGAGCAAGATGATAGGGAACGGAAATATACTTGAGGCGAAGGCCTTACGACGGTTACTAGTTCTGAGGCTACCCATGGCTTATACAAGCAAATTAGCTGGGATTGGAAACCGCACCAGACCCGGTTTGGAAATCTAGTGCCAAACTGAGTCTACACCAGCCGCAATTTATTGAATAGAAAAAGATCAATCTGCCCACATATAGGGAACCATCCGTGCGCTTGTCTGCTTTTGATTTCAGCGCGTCCTGAGTTGGACAATCGACAAAAATCCCTGCACAAAGCAAGACAAGTCCATCGGCGATTCGTTATAGCCGCCAATATGTGAGTGACTTCGGGAGCTTGTTTTGGTCCAGGACGCCCTTGACGTCGATGACCACTCCTCGCTCCTGGCTTCGGAGAAGGGTTAAGAGCTTCTGGGAATCCATGTCTATATAGACTTTGTGGGCCACAGCCAACACAATTCCATCCACATTCTTGAGATTATTCCACTCACTAAGGTGAATACCGTATTCCGCGACAGCTTCCTCCAACTCAGCGAGAGGATCGTTCACGACCACTTGCACCCCGTACTCCTGCAACTCCCGAATGATGTCGGGAACTCTGCTGTTGCGCAGGTCCGGCACATTCTCCTTAAATGTCAGCCCGAGTACGGCGACCTTAAGATCGTTCACCGGCCGATCCAGCTGACTCAGTCGTTTCATGGTCTGCTCTGCGACGAATTTACCCATCCCGTTGTTGATTCGGCGGCCGGCGAGAATCACTTGCGGATGATAGCCGACCGACTCGGCTTTTGCCGTCAAATAGTAGGGATCCACCCCGATACAATGACCGCCGACCAATCCCGGGAAAAACTTCAGGAAGTTCCATTTCGTCCCGGCCGCTTCCAGCACCGATTTGGTATCGATTCCAAGACGATGGAAGATCAGAGCCAGCTCGTTCATCAGTGCAATATTCAGATCGCGTTGGGTATTCTCGATGACCTTGGCGGCTTCTGCCACCTTGATACTCGAAGCCTTATGAATCCCGGCCTTCACCACGCGCGCATAGGTGCTGGCAACGATCTCAAGCGACTCCTCATCCTGGGCCGAAACCACCTTGATGATTTTTTCAAGGGTATGTTCTTTATCGCCGGGATTGATGCGTTCCGGTGAATAACCAACCTTGAAGTCCGCACCGGACTTTAGACCTGATGTTTTCTCCAGAATAGGGAGGCAGACCTCCTCGGTGACTCCCGGATAGACCGTGGACTCATAAACAACGATGGTACCGGGTGACAGGTTCTTACCGATCAGCTCTGACGACATCCGTAGCGCTTTCAGGTCCGGCTGCAGTGCTTCATTGATAGGGGTCGGTACAGCGACAATAATGAAATCCGCATTTTTAAGCTCGGCAGGCTCCGCGGTGTACTGCACTTGGGAAGCCTTCAGATCATCCGTTGAAACCTCTCCCGTCCGGTCGAACCCCTTCTGCAGTTCTTCAATTTTTGATTTATTGATATCGAATCCGATGACTGGATGGTACTTGCCAAACGCTACGGCAATCGGAAGGCCAACGTAGCCGAGACCAACAACTGCAACATTCCGTTCTTTCGCACTTTGTTTCGCCATCGACCCTCTCACCCTGACAGTTTTTTCACAGAATGGCAGAACGGCTTGTTTCCGTCAATAAAGGCGCAGGATCTAAGCCAAGATCGAGCTCGACCACCGGTTACGGTTCCATTGCTGTCTATCTGGTGAACATCAATTGCGGGCAGGCATAAGTTTCGATGCTCTCTCAACCAATCAGCACGCAATGCTCTAAGGAATTAGCCGTGAGGACCGGACGTGCTCTACAACACAGAAAATTTGCCGCTGGATACTCCTGCCACGTTAAAAATATCTGGGCTTGGGCCTAAGACTCGATCGGCCCCGTACAGTTATTACGCCTTCTGACAAGACAGCACCCTCGTGAACTGTTCATGTGACTTAAATTTTTGATACCCAAAAATCCTTGAAAAACAAACCTCTATGTTATAAATCCCTTTTTAAGTCAATCCATCCTGTGACAAATCTAAACTGCTACATCATATGTTCACACATTCGAGCTTCTGTCTCGCCATGTGGACGAACCCTTATCTTGCCAATCCCATTGATCGGCTCCAACAGACTCAAAATTTTCCTTTTTTAACCGATGCTTCCGCAATACTCCCGTAACACCTGAAGAAGCATCGCGGCGAAGGCACCGGTTTTGCTCAATGCACCTCGCAGGAACAGTAATGACATGAGAAGAACGAATAAAAAACGCTCCGGCTTCATTTCGTGAATAAGCAGCTAGGCGGGGCCAAAAAGATATTTCCCTTCAGTTTGCGCAAACGTCGTTGAATTGAGTTGTCAGGGAGAGCTTTGCCGATGTATCACGCGAAACTTCGAACAGTAGCTTTTTGGGCGCCATTCTCCCTCATGACGATTGCCGCATACATCTCATGGCCCCCAGCTCTCCCCGTGGCCTTCGCAGAACAGCTGATCTCGTTGGGCCAAGAACAAGAAAAGGCTCAAACCCAAACGACTGACATTCGAACCAACACTAAGACCTCGTCGACAACGAAGGAGAGCAAGCTCTCAATCCGCAAACCACACAAACTGATCAGAAAGCCACAACAGTCAACCGCCGCACTGGTGCAAATACCGTCATCCACATCCGGGTATTCGCCTGGACCGACGGGCTCGACTCCCTCCACAACCACCAGCGACAGCACGACCCTCCAAACAAAAGACACAACCACCACTAGCTCAACCACCACCACGAAGAGTTCAAGCACTTCTCTCGCCGTTGCGCCAACGACGGCGCCTTTAACGACAACGACTTCGATTCCCTTTGCAGCCGCGACCTTCAGTCCAACAACCCAGACATCGCCTATTGCAACTCCCCTTGCTGGTATCGCCGCAGCAGGCTCTTCGACCTCGGGAAGCGGGTCCACCGGAGGGAGAGGGATGCAAAGACTCGTCGAAGCAATGCCGGGTCTGACACAGCTCATTACACCAACAACCTCATCCGTTGCACCAACCGCCCCGGCTACGCCGAAAATCGGACAAAACCCGGCATCACTGGCCTTTTCTGCTGTTCAGAACGCCGGCAATCCCGCCAGCCAATCAGTGACGATCAGTAACAGCGGGACGGGAACCCTTAATTGGACCGCGACATCGACTGTCTCGTGGCTGACCTTGAACGGCGCGTCCAGCACGTCGGGAACAAACAGCGGCTCGTTTGCAGCGGGAGTCAATATCAGCGGCTTGTCGGCAGGTACCTATAATGGGAGTATCGCGATCTCAGCCGTGGGAGCGACCAATACACCTCAATCCATCCCTGTTACGGTGACGATCACGGCCGCACCAACACCCACCATCGGGCTCAGCGCAACGACCTTCTCGTTTACAGGTGTTCAAGGCGCGAGCAATCCCTCCGCGCAAACCCTCACGATCACGAACATGGGTTCGGGGACTCTCAGCTGGACGGCCTCCGAGAGCGCCACATGGCTCACGCCTAGCATCGTATCAGGGACAGGAACAGGCAGCCTGACGTTGAACGTGAGTACGGCTGGGATGACGGCGGGAACCTACTCGACTCCTTTGATAATCGCGGCATCAGGAGCAACAAATACACCTCAAACGGTAGTGGTCAATTTGACTATTACGACGTCGCAGATTCCCACTATTAGCCTGAGTCCGATGAGCCTCGCATTTTCTGCCACACAAGGCGGAAGCAACCCGACAGCACAGACAGTGACCATCAACAATTCTGGAACCGGGACTTTGAGTTGGAGCGTGAGTACCACTGCCCCCTGGCTTTCGCTCTCCCCGCCCTCGGGCACAGCGCCGAGTTCGTTCACCGCCACCGCCAATATTTCAGGTCTTGCGGCAGGCAGCTATTCGTCTACCATCACAGTCACGGGATCAGGAGCGACCAACACACCGCAGTCGATTCTGGTGGCCTTGACGATCACCGCGGCCCCCACCGTGACGCTGAACGTGAGTCCGACCAGTCTCGCGTTCACGGCCACTCAAGGAGCAGCGAACCCGGCCAATCAATCATTTACTATTTCGTCCAACACATCATGGACCGTTAGTCAAAGTGGCAGCTGGCTCGCAGTAAGCCCGACCTCCGGTTCTAACAACGGAACAGTGACTGTCAGCGTGAACACTGCAACGGCAACCGTCGGAACCAACAGCGGAACCATTACGGTCACCGGCGGAGGAATCACGAGAACAATCAACGTCACCCTCACTCTCAACTCAAGCGGAAGTTCCTCCGCTTTTTTGAGCTGGGCGGCAAGTACGGGGCCGGACGTTGCATCGTATAGAGTCTATCAGTCCACCACGTCAGGCATATACGGCGCAGCGATTGCGACAATCCCGGCCGGCACCCTCACCTATACGGCTGCCGGGCTAGCAGTAGGGAACACCTACTATTTCAGAATTACAGCCGTTGACTCAGCTAACAACGAAAGCGACCCTTCGAATGAAGTCAGTAAGAGCATTTTCTGAAGTGATAATCGCAGGACCTTCAGCAAGGTAGCCCCTCCACAAAAAGGAGGGGCTCAGCGAAGCATCGGGTTATCCGTCCGAGTACTCTGCTGGCATTCTTCCATCACGCACGCACCAGGGCCTTCAACCACACTCTTCTTACCCTCCTTCAATTAATTTCACTTTACCGCAAGGGAACATAGAGGATAGCGTGCTTGTGTCATCGCAAGCCGGACACCGAACCCGAATGGCGTTGACTAATAAAAAATTCGGACGGATAATCACTCGCCAGGTACGAGTGAATACGTACCGTCACCATGAATCAAGAAAGAGGATCGACTATGGCCCTTCGTTCATTGGCACCTCTGAGAATATCTTGTACATTTCTAACCCTTTTTTGCCTTGGCTGTGACTGGTCTTCGCCTGAAGCCAAGAAAGCCAGACATCTTGAACGGGCGACGAGCTATTTCGAGAAGGGCCAGTATCAGGAAGCCAACATTGAGTATCGAAACGTACTGCAGATCGACCCCAAAGACGCGGATGCGCATTATCGAATGGCCTTGGTCTATCTGAAACTCGGCAGCCTTCCCAATCTCCAAGCAGCATTTGTCGAGCTCAACAAAACTCTTGAACTGGATAAGTCGAACCGAAACGCCCAGCTCAAGCTGGGGGAGCTGTATTTAATCGGCGACGAACCAGCCAAAGCCCTAGAACAAGCCGAAATCGTCTTGGTATCAGCACCACAAGATCCAGAAGGGCTCATCCTCAAGGGGCGAAGCCTGATTATTGAGAAGCATTATTCGGAGGGAATTGCCGAGCTGAAGAAAGCCATCGAACTCGACCCCAAGAATATGCGCACGCACATCGAGTTGGCCCGGGCGTATTTCGCCGCGAAAGACCCTGCCGCGGCTGAAGCGGTACTCAAGCAAGCGTTGACGATCGACCCGCGGTCTACAGAAATTCTGCTCGCGTTAGGAGATTTTCGTGTCATGACCGGCAAGCCGGACCAGGCGGAGATCATCTACAAGCAAGTGCTTGAAATGATCCCTGACAACGAAGAGGTTTACCTAAAACTTGCCAGCTTCTATCAGCGCTACGGCAAATGGCCTGAAGT
>DATGEA010000004.1:0-7534 GCA_035310605.1 Nitrospira sp.
CAAGATTACTAATTTTGTCTCTGACCACTTCACCATTCTGGAGAAGAGTGCCAGCGCGGCACGCGTCGAGAAACGGGTTCGAGCGTGGTTTCATATCTTGAGATTCAGAATGTTCCCGTTGTTTCCGCCATCATTCTCCAAACCGGCGAATGAACCAGGTCTTCACCAGCTGTGTCAGAATTGCATAGCCCAATAGCATGAGGGCAAGAAACAGCCAGTACCGCGGAGGGAGCTGGACAAATCCGAGCGTGTTCGCCAAGGGCGACATCGTCAGCCAGGCGCCGACCGCGACGATGATCATGGAAGTGGCGATGAGCGGCCAACTGGCTCGGCTTTGGATGAACGGGATCTTGTTGGTGCGAATGACATGAATGATCAACGTCTGGGTGAAGAGCGACTCCACAAACCAGCCCGTGTGGAAGAGGGCCGGATTGTCCCAGCAGTTGAACACATACAGCAGCAAGAAGAACGTCAGGTAATCGAAGATCGAGCTGATTGGCCCGATAAACACAATGAAACGTCGGATCTTGTCAATGCTCCACTGGCGCGGCTTGATCAGCCAATCCGCATCCACCTCGTCAGTGGGGATGGTCGTCTGCGAGAAGTCGTACAGGAGGTTATTGATCAGCACCTGGATCGGCAGCATGGGTAGGAACGGCAGGAACGCGCTGGCTCCTACGACACTAAACATGTTGCCGAAGTTCGAGCTGGCCGCCATTTTGATGTATTTGACAATGTTGCCAAACACCCGCCGGCCCTCCATCACGCCCTGCTCGAGCACCAGCAGGCTGTTTTTCAGCAGGATAATATCGGACGACTCCTTGGCGATGTCCACGGCGCTGTCCACCGAAATGCCCACATCGGCGGCCTTCAAAGCCGGGGCGTCGTTGATGCCATCGCCGAGAAACCCCAACACGTGGCCCTTCGTCTGGAGCGCACGGATGATGCGTTCCTTGTGAGCCGGTACCAGCCTAGCAAAGACGCTGGTGGCGCTGGCGGCTTCGGCCAGTTCCGTTTCGCTCATCGTCTCGATTTGAGAGCCCAGCAAGAGATGCTCCACCGGCATGCCGACTTCCTTGCAGATTTGGGCGGTGATGGTCTCATTGTCGCCGGTCAGGACCTTGACGTCCACGTGCAAACTGTGAAGCCGCTTCAACGCCTCTGACGCGGTGGCCTTAGGCGGATCGAGGAAGGCCAGAAAACCCAGTAGGATCAGGTCCGATTCATCCTTGACCGCATAGACCGGTGCATCCGGGGCATTCGGCATGGTCTTATACGCCAGGGCGATGACCCGGAAGCCCTGACTGTTCAGGTCGTCGGCCAACTGTCGGCGTTTGGCGTCGTGCTCGGGCAGAACATCGATGACCTCCTCTTTGACTTCCACCCTGGTGCACAGGCTCAGGACTTCATCCACCGCACCCTTGCAGATGAGCGTGTTCAACCCGGTTTCATCTTCTACGACCACCGACATCCGACGCCGGACGAAGTCGAAAGGGATCTCGTCGATCTTGCGGTACTTCTCTTTTGCTTTCAGGCGTTCTTCCAATTCCTCATGATCGAGGATCGCTTCGTCGAGGAGGTTCTTCAACCCGGTATGGTGGTAGCTGTTCAGATAGCCGTAATGCAGCACCTTCTCGCTGGGATCGCCATGCGCGTCCAGATGCTTTTCAAGCACGATCTTGCCCTGGGTGAGGGTGCCGGTCTTGTCAGTGCACAGGACGTCCATCGCCCCGAAGTTCTGGATGGCGTTCAGGCGTTTGACGATCACTTTCTTGCGAGCCATGGCCATGGCGCCCTTAGACAGATTCACGGTCACGATCATCGGCAGCATCTCGGGGGTCAGCCCAACGGCCACGGCCATGGCAAACAGGAATGCGTCCAGCCAGTCGTGCTTGCTCAGTCCGTTGATGAGGAAGACCGCCGGAACCATCACCGCGATGAAGTAGATCATCAGCCAGGTAAACTTGTTGACGCCTTTGTCGAAGCTGGTCAACTGACGCTGCCCGACGATACTAGCGGCCAGCGATCCAAAGTAGGTCCGATTCCCTGTGTGAATGGCCACCGCTGTCGCGGATCCGCTCTCCACGTTGGAACCCAAGAAGCAGATGTTGGGAAGGTCCAGCGGGTTCTGCACGGTGGTCGACGCCGGGGCGGCTTTCTTCTCCACGGGCAGGGCTTCGCCGGTGAGGGCCGCTTGATTCAAGAACAGGTCTTTGGCGGAAAGCACCCGCACATCAGCCGGCACCATATCGCCGGCGGCTAACCGGATAATATCGCCAGGCACGACCTTCTTGAGCGAGACGTCTTCTTCCTTGCCGCCGCGCACCACTGTCGCGGTGTTACTGACCATCGCTTGGAGCTTCTCGGCCGCGTGATCGGCCCGCATCTCCTGGAAGAAACGCAACACCACGCCCAGAACCACCATCACGAAAATCACCACCGTTGCCCGCTGGTCACCGGTGAGAAAGGAAAGCATGCCCAGCGCCACGAGCAGGAGGACCAACGGATTCCTGATGTTACTTAAGAGGCGCATCAGGGCTGATTGATGCTTCTCTCGGGCAATCTCGTTTGTCCCGAACCGCTTCAATCGAGAAGCGGCCTCTTTCGTGCTCAGCCCGCTGAGTGGCGATGCAAGACCATTCAGAACGGTATCGGTATCGGCACGCGCCGATTCCAACAGTTGAACGGGATCATGCGCCCTATTTCCGCCGGAGAGGTTACCTGGGGACCGAGATGCATCCGAGGTCTTCTGAGAGATGGTCATCATGCCTCTACTGGAAGAGAAGAAACGGCGACATTGTACGTTCTAAGGGTCGGCCTGGTCCATGCCGCCGGCGTATATGGAACGATGACGGCTGTCATGTGGAGCCTCGGGTGAGGGGAGGGGAGGCTAGGCAAGTTTATCTAGTTTGTGCGGTGACCCTTGGGCGCATGTCTGTACAGCGGTAGCGGGTGACTGGTGCCAACGATCACTGGGGAAACTCGGTGGCCCGGTCACTTCGCAATCGTGATGCTCGGGACTCCGACGCGCGGCACCTCGGTGACGGTCATCTGAAATAATAGATACAGCAATTGGAAGGCCTCGCGGTTCCAGCGTGCCAGTGGTCCTATGGTATTCACGGCGTAATACTTTCCGTGGGACTTGATTGAGAGGTCGGCTCCCGAAGGAGCTCCATCCGACAGCAGGAGTTCCATGGTGTGGACGGGATTTTCATAGAATGCTGGTGTCCGCGGATCACTCTCGACATGGTATTCGGGGTCTTCTCCCAGCGATCGGCCAAGAAAGTTGAGAATGGTATTGAAACTTCGCAGCCGGAAGTCTCCCTTGAGAGGGTATTCCCCCCCGACATGCCCCGGGCGGATGTCGAAGGAGACGTCGTTGAGTTGCCCTTCCTCCGTGTCGTCGATCAACCGGGCCCGTTCTTCGGGTGAGAGGGTGTCGGGGTCATAGTTGGTGATGAGGATGCGTCCCGTGATTTGTTTTCGAAGGGTGTAGCTGTTGTCTTTCTGACTGTACGTAACGAGATACTCTTTCTGTAACGCCTGGAAGCCTTCGGCCGTGACGGAGTTGGCGGGAATCGTCCAGGTCCGATTGTAGACGAGCGGTTCGGCATAGAGCTGGTTCGCGTCCTGAATAGCCGAGATGTGCGTCACCACGCGACGGAACATCTCGTAGCCCCTCCGATCTGCCGGCGTATTGCGGTAGGCGATCTCCTCGCCCTTCTCCGTGATCCGCAGTTCCTGCGCCATCAACCGGAGCATCAGATCGATGTCGAATCGCTGCCGCAGGAGGAGGATGAACTTGGCTTCCTGAAAGGGGGTCAAGAGCCGCTTGGTGAACTCTTCTCCTTCGATGGGCACGATACTGATGGTGGGGTTTTCCGCCACGCTGCCGCCGAAGATCGGCATGAGTGCCCTGCTGGCCTCTCCCGTGAGTGCCGGCGTGGCACCGGCGCTGACCCGGAAATCGAACGTCGCAGCGATATTCGATACGCCGGTGAAGTGGATCGGTTGATGCTGATGGGCGCGGGCGATGTTGATGAGCAGTTGTTTGGAGATTGCATCCGTGACCGCCTCATCGTAGGCCGTCACTGCGCGATTCAGCGTGATGGGCGAGAGACAGCCGGTCACGGCCAGGCAGCATAAGACGCCTGCCAGGGTGAATCGCGCGCGGGATGTTGGAGGCGGTCTCATCATGATACGAACAACCAATTGAACGAGTTTAACAATCCATCGGCGGGGTTTGTAGCATAACGGGCGCGAGATGCCTAGAGGTGCGCTGCCAGAAGACTTTCGGAGGATGAAAAACGAGAACATTCTACTTTTTCGGGTCGGCCCGGTCTATCGCTGTGTGAGGGAGGGGGAGGTGAGAATGGAGCAGGCCGCCACGCGACGCGAAATAGGTCCAGGAGTGTTTTCATTCGGCGACGTTTCTGCGCTTGAGCATGTCCGCAAGATGGGCGAAGGGCGTGAAGGTCGAAGGTCGATCTTGCTCCCGGCTCGGCGGCGACTCACCCGATGTGTCAGCCACCTGATCCCGTTGGTGCTCATTGTCGTGACAGTAGAGACACAGCAACTCCCAGTTGCTGCCGTCGAGGGGATTGTTGTCATGATTATGGTCCTTGTGATGGACCGTGAGCTGATTCAGCTTCTTGCCGTCAAAGTCGCGTCCGCAGTGCGCACAGATCCACGGAAATAATTTGAGCGCGCGCGCTCGGTAGGTCTGCTCCTGGTCGCTCCGTGCCATGCGAGCCTCCGTGAGGATGGCGACTCGTCACCGGGATATTTTACACCAAGTCGGGCGAAAGCCCGCCGCGCACCGCGAAATGGGGCCTGAGACCGTATTGTTCCCCATCGCGCATCGATTCACACTGTGGCAACGGTTCGTTTATGCGTGGCGGAGAGCGCTGCTGCGGGATGATTGGGATCGAGTACGGAATCGGGCCGGCGGGAGGCCGAACTTGCGTTTGAATGCGCGGTTAAAAGACGGCTCCGACTCATAGCCGACCTCCGCTGCGATCTGCGCTACGCCACTGCTCGTGGATGTGAGCAGTTGCGCGCCGAGTTGAAGCCGCCATCGTGTGAGGTAGGCAATAGGGGTCTCTGAGAGGTAACGTCGGAAACGCCCGGCGAGCACGGATCGCGATGTTCCGACCTCTGTCGCGAGTCCGGCAATCGTCCAGGGATCGGCCGGCTGGCGATGCAGCAGGGCCAAGGCTTTCCCGACTTCCGGGTCGCGGACGCCGGCCAGCCACCCGGTTTGTTCTCGTGGCAGTAGCGCGATGTAGCGTCGCAGCGTTTCGACGAACAAGACTTCGGACAACTTGGCGAGCACCGCGGCATCACCGGGCCTGGAGGCATCCGCATTAGCCACCGAATAGCGGATCGAGTTTTCCAACCATTGGTCCGACGCGTCGTCGCGGATGCTGACTTTCATAATACGAGGGAGCCCGCCGAGGAAGACGCCGCTGAGTTGCGGTTCGCAGGCCAAGTAGCCACAGACAAATTTAGTGATTTCCCCACCTCCGCCAAGTCGGGAGACCTTGAGGCCTTGAGAGAACATTTGTTGCAGCACTTGCTCGTAGTCCAGCGGCTTCGGCTTGACGGGCGATCCGTTTCCCAAGATGTGTGGATCGCCATGGGGAAAGATAACGATGTCCCCTGCGTTGAGAGGAACCGATCGGTCGTCTCCTTCGACATGGGCATAGCCGCGCCCCTCGGTCAGCAGGTGATAGATGATCACGTGCTTGGAGTGCGGTGAAAGATACGAAGACACATTGCACGAGGCGGGCGAGCGAACGCACCAGGGTGCTGAGAATTCGGCATTGTGGAACATGGCTCCGTCGAGCTTGACCGCCTTGAGGACTTCGGACAGGACATCCATGCGGGTACCACACTGCGACTCAGGCATTTCGGCAAAGTGGGCGGGACGCTGAATCAAGCGGAACGCAGCCTAGCACGTATGAATCAAGATAGCGAGACTCCTGGATAAGCCCTCCCCAAGTATTCCTCCTATAGTGCGACACGTGAAGACAGCGAGGATGCCGAACCGCTCTTCGATCCGATCGCACACAACGGAGGAAAAACATGGCTCCCACCGCACAATCACTCGAACCACAGAGTGTCACGGCTCGTCTCAGCAAGATCCGGATGGCTGGTGACCTCGATCGATTCTCGCGTGAGGTGCAAGGCAGTACGCGAGATTTCAACGAGCGCCTCAATGACACTTCCGGATGCCGATTGCCGAACCTGGGCTGTGGCACCGACCGGTTCGCTCTGATTGCTGGGGGGGAAGGTCTTGAGGTGGCCAGCGGAGATCTCGCCGGAAATTGGGCTGCGGCGTTGCGTGTGGGTGGGGCGATCACCCACGGCACCCCCAGCTTGAAGAGAACCCGGACAGAGAGGAGCACCGCTTTGTGGCCGCTGCTCTATTGTCGAAGCCCCTGTCGGCCACCTAAGGCGGAACTGAACAGGTATGGCGCAACAGATCCTCATGTCTATGAACCGATGTATCTCTAGCCCTAAGGAGGTTGTCATGAAGAAACATATGAACATATTTGTTGTTCCGGGAAAAAAGGAACAGGGAATGGTCATGAAGCTGAAGAACGCGGCGCAGTTTGTTGTAGTATTCGGGATGGGAATGACTTTGATGAGTTGCGGACAAGGCGACGGGCCGGGGAACTCGGCTCTCGCACAGCAGGGTGGGGGCAGGAATTTCGTGGTGCCGACCGTGTTCCAGGCGGCCGGGCCCAGTATCGCCTCGATTCAAAACACGGTCGATCAGTACAGGACTGTGTTGGGGGATCCCAATAACGGTAATGTGGTAGGGCAGCCAGTCGGTCGCCGCGAGATCAACTGGGACGGTGGCGGTTCAGTAGCGACCTCCATTGTAGGGACACCGTTCAACGGCTTCCTTGCCAATCGTGGCGCCCTCTTTACCACGACGGGGACGGGTTTTGTGCAAGCTCCACTGGCCGGCCTGGCGGACACCTTTCACAACCCGACCTACGCAAACATTTTCCAGGCCTTCAGTCCCGTGCGCCTTTTCAGCCCGATCGACAGTAACGTCACAGAAGTGCAGTTCTTTGTGCCTGGCGGCGGGGACAGACCGATCCAAGCGACGACACGAGGGTTTGGCGCGGTCTTCTCCGACGTTGACCTGCCGGACGGGAGCGGGCCCGGCGATAAAAACGGCAACCGCAAAGCCAGCACGCTCATCGAGTGCTTCGGGGCCGACGGGGGGCTGATCTTCAGCAGCTTTGTCCCAGCCTCGCCAGGCGATGGCAGTCTTTCTTTCTTCGGCATCGTTTTTGCCGAGGCGCGTATCGCCCGAGTCCGGATCACGAGCGGCGATGTTGCGCCGGGGCCGGACGAGGATGGGGCGCATGACATCGTCATGATGGATGACTTCCTCTATGGCGAGCCGCAGCCGCTCCTATAGCTAACGCGCGTATGAGCGAGTCCTGCGAACATGGGGCTCGCTCATCCCGATGTTTTTTTTCTCCTTCCATTATTACTCTATCTGCACGGCGTC
>DATGEA010000005.1:0-3597 GCA_035310605.1 Nitrospira sp.
TGCAATTCGATCCCGGTTAACTCATGGAATTGGAAGCTGTGCCGGCCTCACCCATCCCGAAGACCTTCGGTGCTCCATCAAGGACCGGACGTCCATCTCCTTCAACAGCTGCTGCATATCTTGGTCGAGCGACTGCGAAAGATCAACAGGAGCATTCTCATGTGAGCAGTTCCCGACCCGGCTCGCAGAGTTCGTGATGAGGCTTCTCGAAGAGGAAGTGCCGGCAAACATCGCCAACAAGGACAATCAAATCTTCGAATAACATCGGTTTGATGACATACCCCGCCACCCCTTGACCACCAAGGGCCCGAATGGTCGGCTCATCATCGGCCCAGACCATGGCAATGACCGGAAGCTTCGAGAGATCCACATCCCGACGTATCTCGCGTAGGAATGTCAGACTGTTTCCCGCAGGCAGATCAAGATCGAGCACAATCAGATCGGGGAGATCGGAAAGACCATTGGGCTTGAGCGCAATGTGCGCATTTAAGGCATCCAGCGCCCCCTGGGCTGTGTACTGCACATCAATAATTGGCCGGGGCGCCACAGGCTTCGAAACCTGCCTCTCCCACGCGCATATCAGCGCCTGACAAAAAAGCTCTGCTTCACCGGGACTGTCCTCCAGGAGGAGGATGTACGGAGCAACCGCCGGTCCAACATCCGGTCCCGCTTCACCGCTACTCAGGCCTGGATCATCGTCGTTCATGCCCAAAACCCTCGACACACCGGCGGATTACACCACTGCCGCCGGTTCTCATATGCCAAGATGACGCAGTTGTGTCAGACCGGCACAGACACGGAATGGGCAAGTAATCCAGCTCAAACGACTGCGATCTCGCCTCGCCCCTACCCAACCTGAAGTGATTAGCGCGGCTTTGGAGCTGTTCAACGTGAATGGTGCCCCCCGCAAATCCAAATACCCCAATAGATGAGACAGCAATACCAATGCCAGGAGCGTCACGAGAGAAGCCATGGCTTATCAATCAAATGGCGTGAAGCGACAAAGCGACGATGATCCCACCTGAGCGAGCGATCCCGCACCACGCGCGCAGTGCGAATTCAGATCCTGAAAATAGATAGAGGGCTTTCGCTCGGTGAAAGCTTTCAAAGCCCGTCAGTTCAGGAGCTGGCGTAAAAAGAGTACGGCAGGACTAGGATTTGCAGCTTTTTATCGCAGGCTAAATATTTCCGGTTTTATACAGGGAGGTCCCTCATGGGCTCGCACAGCACATCCGCCACCACGGAACAGCTCGAGCAGATCCTTTGCGGCCTCATTCGCCGGGAGGGGACAGTGACGTTTTCATCTCTTGCCAACATGTGTCCCCAGTACAGATGGGTCAGTCTCTTCAAGGCGTTACATAACCTTGAAAAACAGCGAATCGTCACATTGACGCCGCTGCCGTGGGATTATGCCATCTCGGCTCTGGGTCAACCGGCTCTCAAGCCGCAGCGGTAAGCAGCAGGTCGCCCCCGTCGGTTGGGACAGGCGGGGAGATCCAGCAACACCCGGCAGCGTGTCATCCGGGCCGCATGCCTTTCTCGAAGAATAGTCCGCGATTGATGTCACCGGAACTGAGCATACCGACGAGGCGGCCTCGCTCCATGACGGGAATCCGTCTGAAATTCTTGAGTCCCATTTTAAGATGATTACAACGCAACCTCTCCGCTAGTGTCACCTCCCCTCCCACGTGAGCCTCCTGCCCTTGAACGAGGGCCACGCGCAGATCATAATTTCGCGGGAGTCAGAGCGACCCATGCTGAAACTGCCTGAAAAAGAACGGGCCCTGAGCGGCCTCATCCTCCTGCTGATGGGAGGAATGTTCCTCCTCGATATCTTCACACCGCTGGGTTTCGCCAACCATGTGCTCTACGCCACCGTGGTCTTAATCGCCACCGCCTCGCGATTCTGGTGGATGCCCTCGGCGACAGCCGGCATCGGTACAGTGCTCACGGCTATCGGTGGATTCCTCAGCCCCTCGTTACCGGATACGCCGTTATGGATACCCGTCGGCAACCGGGTGTTCACCGTGATCATCCTCTGGGTCTTGGTGTGGTTCGCCCTCAAACGGCGGCAGGCGGAAACAGCGCTGCAGACAGTCAACGAAAGCCTGGAGGCGACGGTCGACAAGCGGACTCGGGAGTTGGCCGACGTCAACCAGGCATTGGTTTCGGAAGTCACCGAGCGCATGCAGACGGAGCAAGCGCTTCGATTGTCGGAGGGACGCCTCGCGGGCATTCTCGACATTGCAGAGGACGCCATCATCGTGGCAGAAGAGGATCGAACGATCACATTGTTCAACCAGGGCGCATCGAGGTTATTCGGGTATGCCGCCGACGAAGTACTCGGACGATCGATCGACCGCTTGCTGCCGGACCGGTTTCGTTTCGGCCATGCCCGGTACATGCGGGATTTCGCACAGTCCCGGGAGCCGGCCCGCCGTATGGCGGAACGGCGGGAGGTCTTCGGCCTGAGAAAAGACGGAAGGGAATTTCCGGCGGAGGCGAGCATCTCGAAACTGACTGTCGGAGCCCGAACGACCTTTACGGTCATCTTGCGGGACATCACAGAACGATTGCAGACAGAGCATCAGCTGCAATCATTCGCCGCGCAATTGATCACGGCCCAGGAAGAAGAACGCCGGCGCATTTCGCGCGATTTGCACGACGATATCAATCAACGGCTGGCCTTGCTGACAATCGAAATGAATAACCTCGAAACCGGCCCGCCCCTGTCGAGCGGCCACGCACGACAGGCCTTTCAATCGTTAGCTCAACGACTCGCTGGAATTTCCGACGACGTCAGGCGCATGGCGTACCAGTTTCACTCCTCGATCCTGGACGACCTCGGCCTCTCCGCAGCCCTGCAGCAACTGACGGATCAGTTTTCAATGAGAACGGGCATCAAGACTGTCGTCGTGCAGCAGGACATGCCCGAGCCCCTGCCTCGAGACCTCGCCTCCTGCCTCTACCGCATCGCCCAGGAAAGTCTGGCGAATGTGACCAAGCACGCCCAGGCTTCGCGTGTCGAACTGGAATTGACCTGTGACGGCCATGAGATTACGCTATCCATTCGTGACAGCGGGGTGGGCTTCGATCTTGACCAGATTCGGGTTCATCCTCACGGGCTGGGACTGATTAACATGCGGGAACGCGTGCGATCCCTCCACGGCCGCCTTGAGATCCGCTCTCGACCGGGCCAGGGCACAAGTATCGCCGTACTGATTCCGCTTCCGGGAGCAGACCATGAAGAAACCCAGAGTCCTCTTGGCAGATGATCATACCCTGGTGCTGGAGGGCTTTCAGAAACTCCTGGAGGAGCATTGTGAAGTGGTCGGTGCAGTCGAAGACGGCCGTGCGTTGCTCGAAATGGCCGCGCAGAGGCGACCGGACCTCATCCTTCTCGATATTTCCATGCCCCGTCTGAACGGCATCGATGCGGCAAAGAAACTGAAGAAACTCCTTCCCGACGCAAAGCTCATTTTTGTCACAATGCACGCCGATGCCGCCTACATCAACGAGGCATTCAAGGCTGGTGCCACAGGCTACCTGCTCAAACGATCCGCGTCCAAGGAGCTGGTTCAAGCGATCGAGTCCGTG
>DATGEA010000006.1:0-13091 GCA_035310605.1 Nitrospira sp.
TTGGGTGGCAATCGAGGCGGCGACTGGGGACTCAGTTGGTAAGATCGCGGACTCGGAACCGGCCGAGCTGCTCATAGAGGTTACACACCTTTCTGTTAGGAGGTGAAAAAACGGTAACGGTCAACCTGATTTGCAATATACCACGATTTTTTCCGGTGACGGGGCGGCACAAGAAATATTTTTGACCGGCAAGCGATCCTCCCTCACCGGTCGGTTGACAAGCTTCTCGGCCCTCGGAGACAATGCCGCGCATGTCGTCCGCCACCTCGCCCCAGCCGAATGCCGACCCGCCTTCGGCAGACCTTCCCGATCGACTCTGCACCTGGTGCAAGGTGCCGATGACGAAACGGCTCGTGGCAAGCGGTCAATTCGTGCATTACACCTGTCCGAAATGCATTTTCCAACACACGACCAGGCGGGGTCCCAAGCCGTCCACCCCGGCTCACTAGGGAGCATGCGCCGTTTCGCAGCCGCCTGGCTTCCTGGTATTCTGGGCAGCCTTCTCCTCCTGTCAGCTTGTCAAACGATTCCCACCAAGACCTATGAGGTGAGGCAGCGCGCCTTTACCTACAACCCGCTCGCGCTGGTCCAGGATTATCACGAGGAGTATGCCTACATCGAACAGCGGCGCCACAGCGTCTTGAACGGCCTCGCCCAAGCTTCCGCGGACCGGTCGGCCCCGGTTGCCGAAGTTCCGGCACATCTAAAGGGCCTCGCTTTTTCAGGCGGTGGCATCCGTTCCGCCACGTTCCACCCGGGCATTCTGGAAGCCTTACAGGACATGAAGACCCTGCCGGCCATCGACTACCTCAGCACGGTGTCCGGAGGCTCGTACATTGCCGGCTGGATGTTGGCTCACCTCGGGACTCCCCAGGACGACGCCTACGGCAATCTTGTTCAAACGCATGACCCGGGGGAGCTCTTGGATCCGCACGGGGACTTCGTCACCCATCTCCGTCACCGGTCAGGATTCATCAAGGAGGGAGGCTTCTGGGAAGGGCCCAAACTCTTCTGGAGCTACCTCTGGCGCCTCATCCCTTATTACGTCTGGGATCTTGCCCTGCATATCAAGACCCCGCCGGACATCGGGAACGAACTCCACCTCTTCACCCCCACCAGGACCGGATCGAGCTGACCTATCTCCGGGGCAAACGGGAAGTCCACTCGTCCGCTTGAATCGAAAGGACGCGCAGGCCCCTACTTGATCATCAACGGCAATCTCGTGAACCGGGGGAGACCCCGAGCCTATCCGAACGAAGTCGATCGGCCTTACCGTGACAACTACAATTTCGAGTTCACCCGCGACTATACGGGCTCAGACGGCCTGGGATACATCCAGACCGCCGGTTTCGGCCTCCCGGTCATTCAAGCGCAAACCGCCGAAGGCGAACCGGCCTGGTTCAATCCCCGCAAAGTGCTCGTGGAGGACCTGACCGAGGGTACCTGCGACAGGCCAAGGGCGGAGCGCATCCGAGCCGAAGCCTGCGTGAAACTGGCCGAAGCCATGACGGCGTCCGGAGCGGGACTGGACCTGGATAGCCTGGTGCAGGAATGGTATCACGACGATATCGTGACGCTCTTGATGAGTTTCGTCACAGCCCCATTCAATGTCAACAATGAATACCAGACCTGGAACTACACGCGCCGCTACAACACGACGTTGGGGACGTCTGGGACTATTTCTGAAGGTCACGATCCAGCGCATCTGGCCCGATACGAAGAGCCGCTGGATCGAAATCACCGACGGCTCCTTCTACGACAATCTAGCTGCTCAAACGCTGCTCAGACGGCAGGTTGCGCATCTGATCGTCGGCGACGCGACCCTCGACACCACCTGGCAATACGACTATCTCTATAACCTGCAAAAGCGGGCCAAGGCTACTTCGGGCAGGAGGTCGAATGGTGCGCGGAGATTCCGCCGAAAAACGAGATCGTCTGGTATCGGCGGTTCTGGGTGAAGCGACTGGACGGCGCGCCGACCGTCATTCACTACCTGAAGCCCTTTGCCTTTAACCCTCGTCTCTTCAGGAAGAACCCGTCGCTGGCGGCCTCCGGCAAGATCTTCGTCGGCGCGGAACCGGAAAGCGGCCGTTCCATGACGAGCCAGCCGCTCATAAGCCCGCCGGTGAACCCCACGCATCTGGATGCCAGCCGGCTGCTGCTGTACATCGTCGACGAGAAAGCGCGGGCGCAAGCGCAACTGGCCCTCAAAAAAGTGACGCGGTTCGTCGACTCACCGAAGGGAGAGGAATTTCCGCAGACCAGCACGATCTTTCAGTGGTATGAGCTGGAAGAGTTTGAAGCCTACCGCCACCTGGGCTATCTGATGGGCTGGGCCTACCTGTCGAACCTGCATTCCAACGACGCAGAACTGGTCCCGGCTGCGACCTGCAAAGCGCTGTAGACAGATAACTGAACCGCTACCGCCCGGAGTACATCCGCTGAACGCGCTCATCGAACAGGCGGGAGAGCCGCTCTTGGTCACCTTCGGTAATCGAGGTGATCCGCGCACCAAATCGAGGGGCTTGTACATAAAGCGGCTGAATCCTGCAGGAGAGCGTTTGGCCGTCATCGAGATCAATGACAAGCTGCAAGGTCTCGCCCGCCTTGACGAACAACCGGCTTTCGATCCGCACGCCCGACTCACTGACGTCCAGAACCGTGCAGGCAGCAGAGAGAGACCCGCGCTGGATCCGGCCCTTCCGGCCGACCTCAATGCGGGAATGTTTTCGTTTGAATCCCATGGACGCTCCGCCTACTGAGGCACCATAGCAAACAAGCCACCTGACGACCAGGGAAATGCTCGAATCCTGCCCGAAGCAAACCAACACCCGAGAGGCTAGATCCTGCCCTCCACCAAGACGCGAATCTCTTCCATTCGCCGACGATTGACGCCGAAATCGCCATAGCCGGTTCTGGAAGCCGAACGGAAATGAATCGTCTTGGTTTCCTCCTCAAGCACAAATTCGACATCGTCCACGAAGCGAAGCAGCAGGCTGGTGAATTCGTAATGCAGGTAGGCCCCGTCTTCCTCGACGAGTCTGGTGCGAGGCAACGTGGCAACCGCAGCCTTCAATGCCTCCTTCGCCTCGGCCAGAGGTTTCCGATAGCGAAAGGGCCTGATGGCATGTCGCTCATCCTGAGCCGGCGCCACCGTCGAGACGCAGTTGGGGCTGGAGGGGCAGGGAGTGAGCGTCCGCAAACTCATTGAGCGCGGACTTTACCCTTTTGCCCGATCTCCCGCAACCAGATCTCGCATATCAAAACCGCATCCGGAGGGACAAGATCGGGGAGACCTTTCTCCCGATAAGCCAGGTGCGGGCTGATGCGCACCTTCCGATAGCCGCCGACTTTCATGCCGATCAATGCGTGCTCCACTCCGGCGATCGCCTGGCGACATCCCAACACATTTGTATGATCGACGAACGTGTCCCCTCGCTCGACTCGGATCATCCGTTTTGGAAGGTGCTCTGCTTGTTTCTCGTTCAATGGCACCTCATCGCCCTTATTCAGGTAGATTCTCGTATTGTAAATGACGCGATCGCCCTTCTGGGCCGGCCGGCCGTCCCCTTCGCGCTCCTCGAGCAGTCTAAGGCCGCTGATGAGTTTCATGAGCTGTTTTCAATAGGAGAACGTCGTCAGTGCCGGCGTGGCTTCACCCTGTTTTTCAACCATCACCGACACCCGTCCGATGATCCGGCCGTCTTCGGCTTCGACATCCACTCGCCAATCGCCGGGATCGAGCCGCTGCTTGAAGGTGTAGGCCCGGTAGCCGCCTTCGCGCCCGCCGGAAATGTTGAGCGGGATCTTGTCGGCGTGGGTAAAGGCCTTGCTGCCGTTCGGGCGAAAATACCAATGATGATAGACCGTGGTCTTCAGCGCGACCGGCGCGAAGACGGCGGTGAAGCAGTAGATGGGCTCATCGGCTGGGAACGTGGTATCCGAGCGCTTCCACACCTCATACCACTGCTTTTCATAGGACAGCTCAAACCGCTCGCCGCTCTTTTTCACCTCGTGGTAGATCCCGCCGAATTTCATCGAGAGAGGTACCGGCGGTATCCAATTGAGGAAGTAGAAGCCGACCAAAAGGCCGATCAAGGCGAAGGCAGGAGCGGTCACACCGACTGCCTCGCGACGCGACCGGTCCGGATTGTTGCGATACACCAATTGCACGACGCGGAACGTCGCCGCCGCACTGAGCGCGGCCCCTGCGAGAAACACGAACATGTTCATGTGGCCGGTGACCACTGGCAGAAAAAACGTGAAGAACCCGAAGCAGACCAATGCATACAGGCTCACGAGCAAGCGGAGGTTCGACAGCCGGTCGCGAAGAAATTCGTTGGCCACCAGCATGATCACGACCACCGCGAAAAATACGGCCGTGCTGGTCAGCGTGGCGCTGCGGGAGTAGAAAATCGCATAGGCACTGAAGAGCCCGCCGAGCAGAAACTGGCTGGCCATCGGATAATAGGGTCTGCTCCGGAGAAGCCACCGGGGGAAGGGCGAGAGAGTCGCCAGTTGCTGGCGGTCCGGCGCAGGCTCGATACCGAGCCGTCCGGTCAGCACGATCAGCACACCCAGCAAAAGCAGATAGATCAACAGGAGAAGATTATCCAGCAGGCGATCTATCCTCGTCAGCGTGAGCGAATCGTAGGTCACCCCCGAGAGAAAGAACACGGCGGGCATGAAGGGTTTGGCGAGAAGCGATTGGACTTTCCCGAGGGGACTCATGCCCCCACTGTGCGGAATCAGAAAGATTTGAGCAACGAAAAATTGGTTCTCAGGCGGGCTGATTCAGCAGTTTCCTATACAAACGCCGGAAGCGGTGCATACGCAACCGGCTGGCCGATCAGCCGCTCCAGCCAACCCGACATCAGGTCCTCCTTCAACGGCGCCTTGTTCAAGCGGACCTCGATGGCAAAGCCCGCGTTTGAGCCGACGACCCCGATGACAGCCGAGGCCTCCTCCCCTTCGGGAATCAGTTCCTGCGTCTGGAATTCACAGAGCGTCGCATAGAGCCGTCCGTCCGGCTCGGTTGCGGACCGGATCTCCGGCAGATCGTCGAGCGGGCAATGGACAGAGCAGCGATAGGTCAGTCGGGCCGGCGGCTCGATCGCCTGAAACTCGCCGAGGGCTTCTTCAGAAAACCCTGTCAGGTAGGCGCGGACTCCGACCGGCTCCGGCGCGCAGGTGGCCGCGAGCTGGCTGGCCGGAACAAGGAACTCATAGGCATCGGACGTGTTGTATTCGAACTGGCAGGGGCCAAATGCATCGGGCCACGAGCAAAAGAAGGGCACGGATGGATCGGTCGGACGGAGCACCAGCTGCTGTTTCTCGATTGCGGTTTCGACCGGCAGTCCCACCGTCGTAATGGCTTCAAGAAATGCGGTGCGCCGTTCCTCCAGCCATTCCGCCCGCTGCGCATCGCCCCGCGTCTCACCGGGGCTGATGACTTCTTTTGTTTGCAGCCGCACACGAATGAAGGAGTGGGCATGGCGAAACCCGAGCCAGAGCATGCTCCGACTTTCGTGCAGTTTCATGGGTTCGCGGATACGCCAGGGATGGCTGATCGAGCAGTAGGTACCGACGTCCTGATGACGCTGATACGCCGTATGGTACGCTCCGGCGAGAAGGAAAAAATCCCCTCGCCATTCCTCCCGCACGTGCACCAGCGTGACGTCTTCAGTCGCCCAGGCATCCAACCCGTCGAAATCCTCGGGCGACTCGACGGTCCATTCTTCGACATAGCAGATGACGTCCTTGGCGGGAACGGCAGGCTTCAACCCGAGGGCGGCCAGCCGCTCGCCGACCGCCAGTACCTCAGCAAACGTCATCGGCGCGGTGGTTTCCCAGCGGCGCTCACGCACAGACTCTGCCTCCCCACGGCCCCATTACCGGATCGGGCGCAGCGCTCGCTGAGAGATGGTAGTATCCGAGAGGTAGCGGTCGAGCGTGTCCTTCACCGTACCGGTCATGAGCTTCTGCACATCCTCTTCGCCGAACCAGAACACCGTATCGCTCTGAGCCCCTTCGAGGCTTCGGCTCGTACTGCTGCGATCCACGTTGTTGCGCGCAACGATCGTGAGTTTGTTGCTGGTCGTCAGCGAGGTCGAGAAGACCTTGCTCTTCGCATTGGCGGAGAATTCAAAAATCTGCCCGCTGATCACGATGTCGGCGTCGGCCACGGAGCCGGCCGGCGCAACGCGCACATCCCAGGAGCGATCCTGCCATCCCCTGGCTTTCAGCCGGTCCGCCAGCGCCTGGGCATAGACCTCGCCCGGCTTCTCACCCGCCACGTTGAAGTAGGTCACGCCGCCCCACAGATGCGTGCGCATGCCCATGCGGTTTTTCTCCACCCGGCGATCCTCGAACGGCTCGATCACGATTTTGACCGGTTCCGCCGCCACCAGCGGCCCCGGTTGCGGCTTGGGGATCACATCGAGATAAAACGTCTGGCCGGTCCCGCCGCAGCCGGCGACCGCCAAAAACCCCACCGTCAACACCATACCCGCGCACATACGCATCAGCGGATTTCTCACGATTCCCTCCTTAGCGCGCCATCGCCCCGTCAATAATGCGCGCTAGTCTACCGAAATCCGAGAGCCTTCACAAATGAAGACCCTCACGGCGACAGAATCGGCTTCATCGACAGGAAGGCTTCTTGACTGAGGCTTGCCAACTCCCCGGCCACGATCCTGGGATCGTCCAAGGAAACAAACCGGACGATCTTGAGGAACGATCGCTCCGCCACGACCGCAGCCACTTGCGCCTTTCGATCGTGGCTGATCGGCAAGGTATAGCCTTCGCCCCGCTTCCATTCCCACAGGGTGGGTGCAATGGACAGTTCCAACCCCTGTCCTGCGATCGAGTGAAACCGGTCGACAAGGCGTTTCTTGTACTGCTTCACCAGACGCCCTTCGAGGATCCAGCCAATCGCCACATGATGTCCCCACCAAAATAGGGTACGGAACGTACACTTCTCCACGCCGTGAAAATATTTCGGGCAGTCGAGGTATTGATAGGGGAACGACTCCAGATGCTCGCCTTTCACGAACTGCACGCAGGCCGGATCAAAATCGGTCGGGGTCACGAGCGCCGTGCGGCCAAGCTCGACCTTCAAGGCTTCGCGGGCCGCCTCCAGCTGCCCACGGATTTTTCCCGTAATCCCGGCTTTTCTGCGGAAGAAATTTGCATCCGTGATCAGGGCGACTTCGTCGGATGTGAAATGAAGGGGGTGGGTCATCTTGGAGTGGCTGTCAAAAGAAACGCGGACAGACCTTCATATTTCAGACAGAGAGGAGTGACTCCTCGCACCTGTCAGCTTTTCAACAGCACCCCTGTCCGCCGACCTGTTTAGCGTTGATGCGTTTCAAACGACGAAACTGTCAAGGCATAATGCCGGCGGCATTCGGCGCAACGGATCAGCGCGAGGTCTTCAAAGACGTCCATTTCGCGCAACGATAACGCAGCGGCATGCGCATCGAGACAGCCGACAAGTTGCGCCTGCCCTCCCTGTGGCGTCGCAGGCTCACCCGGCGCATCGCCCGGCTCCTCCAACACGGCAGATGCTCTGACGACCACGGAACCAAGGACCAGGTGGTGGACAAACCGACAGGAGGTACAGCTCAGGATCAGCCGATTCCCCTCGGCCATCCGTTTGACCAGCACGCAGAGCGGATGGACCGACCAACATTGCTGAAGAAAGGCCCCGCTGCGAAAGATCTGGGCCATCGTTGATCCTTCCGGACGATCGACTCGGCGCGCTACAGCTTCCACAGAATCAGCATCAGCAGGATGCCGACGGCATACGGGATCACGCAGGAATACAGCAGCGCGGCGCGAGCCTGCTCCCCCGAACCGGTCCTGGTCCGCTGCTCTTTGTACACGAACTCATACGACAACACGAGAAGTGTAAGGGTCAACGCCAGCACGCGGCTGGTTCTGGGCCAGGTGTAGTGGGCGCTGATGAGGAAATTCGCCGTAAAAAATCCGCTGAAGAACAGGATCGTGGGAGCCAGCGCATAGCGGACGATCTGGGCAAAAAGCTGGTGCCAACCTTGACGCGAATGAAGGAGACTGGAGTCAGGATCGGAGGTCACGAGCCCACGGCGGCCGGAGTCTCGGTCTGCGCTGCGAGAGCAGCCTGCGTGCCGGTCTGGGCCGCGCGGCAGGTCTTGCAGACACGAGGCCGGGCCTTGAGGAACGACACTTTGCCGCTGGCAAGGCAACTGTAGTGGACGAATTCGTCGCAGATCGTGCAACGGGACCAGCCGCCACGGAGCATGGTTTTGTCCCGATACAGCCCCTGCTTGCAGACTTTGCAGTTTCTCGGCTCGATCGGAAGCATCATAGGCTCCCAGTCGCCGCCGGCTTTTCTGATGCTCATGGTGAGGGAGTATAGCCAATGCGGTCGCCGAATAACAAGCGCGGCCGCCGGACAAATCGAGGTTGTTAGACATGAAAGAAATGTCGAGATCCTTTTGCCTTTCTCCCCATCCCTTGAGAGTGGTTTGACACCCCCGAAGACCATTTGTTACTCTCGCGCGGACCCAGAGCCTGTCAGGCAATCACCTTTTCATCTCCATGAATATCAAGGACTATCTCGAAAAGAAACGGATTGAAGTTGACCGCTTTTTGGACCAGGTGAGCCCGCCTGCCACGGCGCCGCCCACGACTCTGCACGAGAGCATGCGCTACAGCCTGATGGCGGGCGGCAAGCGAGTCCGTCCGATTCTGACCATTGCCGCGGCGGAAGCCCTCGGCCAGTCCCCACCCGGCTTGATGGCCGTGGCCTGCTCGCTGGAACTGATTCACACCTACTCTCTGATTCATGACGATCTCCCTTCGATGGACAACGACGACTTTCGCCGCGGGAAGCCGACCAATCACAAGGTCTACGGCGAAGCCATCGCGATTCTGGCCGGCGATGCCCTGCTGACGATGGCCTTCGATCTGATCAGCCGACCCGACCTCATGAAAGGCTGCGATCCGATGCGGCAGGTGCGGTTGATTCAAGAGTTGGCCTACGGCTCCGGCAACCTGGGCATGGTGGGCGGGCAGGTGTTCGACATTCAGGCCGAGAATAAAGACATCGATCTCCCGACGCTCCAGAACATTCACAAGCACAAGACCGGCATGCTCATCCGGGCGGCCGTCCGCATGGGCGCCATCGCCGCCGGCGCGAACGAGCGACAGCTCGACGAGATGACCGGCTATGCCGAGGATATCGGGCTGGCCTTCCAGATCGCGGACGATGTCTTGAATGTCACAGGTACCCGCGAGGAACTCGGCAAGAATCCCAACACCGACGCGGAGCGCGGCAAGAAAACCTATCCGACGTTCTACGGCGTGGACAGCGCCAAGAAACTGGCCGATGACTGTGTTGCACGCGCCGTCAACCGCCTGGCACCGTTCGGCCCTTCCGCCGATCCGCTGCGCGAGATCGCGCGCTATATCACCTCGCGGCGTAACTAATGCCCCGCAGGCACGGGGTCAGAGGTACGTGGAAAGTGGCTGTTATGAATATGGTTTAGCCTCATGCTAGTTTGCGTGATACCCTTAGCCCTTCACCCCTCACCCCTCACCGGCGCACAAGCGTAATGAAAGCCCTCGTCACAGGCGCCACCGGATTTGTCGGCGGTGCTGTGGCACGCGCGCTCGTGCGGGCCGGCATCGACGTCCGCGTGCTCGCCCGTCAGGACTCCGACCTTCGGAATCTCGAAGGTTTGGCGGTCGAACGGGTTGGAGGGGACCTGCGTGATCCGGCTTCGCTCCGTACAGCGCTGACCGGCTGCCGGCAGCTCTACCATGTGGCCGCCCACTACGCTCTTTGGGCCAAAACCCCATCGATCTTCTACGACATCAACGTGACCGGCACCAGAAATCTTCTCGAAGCAGCCGGCGATGCCGGCATCGAGCGCACGGTCTATTGCAGTACGATCGGCGCCATCGGACTCCCGCCGGGCGGAGGGCTCGGTACAGAAGAAACCCCGGTCTCGCTTGACCAGATGGCCGGGCACTACAAACGCTCGAAGTACCTTGCCGAGCAAGAGGTCTTGAAACTGGCACGGGCCGGCTTGCCGGTGGTGGTCGTCAATCCGAGCGCCCCTGTGGGTGCCGGTGATGTGAAACCGACACCAACCGGCCAGGTAATCGTTGATTTTATGAAAGGCCGCATGCCCGCCTATATCGAAACGGGCATGAACATCATCGACGTGGATGACGTCGCGGCCGGCCATCTCCTCGCGATGCAGAAGGGCCGCCAAGGCGAGCGATACATTCTCGGTTGTAAGAATATGATGCTCCGGGAGCTGTTCGAAATTCTGAGCGCGCTGACTGGCATTAAGGCACCGGCGATCAAGTTGCCTCGACTGGCGATCCTCCCCCTGGCCTATATTAATCACTGGATCGCAAATCTCAGCGGCAGACCGCCGAGGATCCCGCTCGAAGGCGTGAAGATGGCCAAGTACAAGATGCACTACGACTGCAGCAAAGCGATCCGCGAGCTCGGCCTGCCGCAAACGCCGCCGGAAGTGGCTTTAGGAAAAGCCGTGCGCTGGTTCCGGGATCACGGCTACGCGTAACAACCTAGAGCGTTCGGAGTTACGAATTCTGAGTTGCCATAAGAATCGAAACTCCAAAGTATGCGGGTTAGGTGCGGAGCGCGACGTACCAGTCACATCGACATACTGACCCTCTAGACCACGCTAAATTCCTCACATGAAGTTTATCTCGCCAACTCAGAACTCTTCACTCAGGACTCAGAACTGATGGACCTGATAATCCTGTTCTATAAGACAGTCCTCTTCCGTCCTTACGTCTTTGTGTTCCTCGCCGCATTTCTATTTGCTGCGATCCAGCTGATCGGCTGGCCGAGAACCTGGCGATTCTGGCTGATCAGCTGGGCCACGGCCTTTGTTTGTGAGTTCTCGTCGACTCGTACCGGCATTCCTTTCGGCTGGTACCATTACAACGGCTCGACGGTCGGTCAGGAACTGTACTTCTCCAACATCCCGTTCATGGACTCGATTTCGTTCAGTTTCCTGCTCTATGCCGCCTATTGCATGGCGCTCTGTCTGCTGCTCCCCTCCGACACAACCGGCTCAAAGTCACGGCTCTTGCCGCTCCGATTTGAGGTGGGGACGCGCACCGGATGGCGCGTGCTCTTCCTCACCGCCGTCTTCTACGCCGGCATCGACATGGTCATCGACCCGGTTGCATTGCACGGTGACCGATGGTTCCTCGGCAAGATCTATTACTACCCCGATCCCGGAGTACACTTCGGCGTCCCCGTCGCAAACTATATCGGCTGGGCGGTGGTCGGGCTGATCGCGCTCGCCATCTATTTCCCGTTAGACCGTCGCCTGCCTGCGCTGTCGCCCCCCGCTCCGGACGCCGTCACGCGCAAACTCCTCCTCGGCGTCGGACTCTACTACGGTGTGCTGGCTTTCAATCTCGCGGTCACCTTCTGGATCGGCGAGGGACTGCTCGGAATGAGCGGGGTCCTCATGTTTCTGCTGCCGACCGCGTTGCTGCTGCTCCGGCTCATCGTTCGCTCCCAGCCTTCAGGACGGTGGCAATAGCCCCGTGGACTTTGTATAGTGGTGGGACGGTTATGAAGAAGAAGCTCATCGGGTTCGTCGTCCTCGTCGTGCTGGCCGGCCTTGCGGCATTCGGTTGGATCGGCTATCAGCTGTTTACGACCGGGTTCAGCGCCAAGACCGAACCTCACATACTGGAAGTGATGATGGCACGGCAGATCCGTCATCTGGCGATTCCAATCGAGAAACGGAACGCGCCGAACCCGGTCGCGCTTACTCCCGAAATCTTGAAGGAATCGCTCGCGCATTTTGCCGATCACTGCGCCACCTGTCATGCGAACGACGGCAGCGGCCGGACGCCGATCGGCAAGAACGTGTATCCCAAGGCCCCGGACTTACGCCTGCCCGAGACACAGTCCATGTCGGATGGCGAACTCTTCTGGGTCATTCATAACGGCATTCGCTTCACTGCCATGCCGGCCTGGGGCGAAAGCGAACCGGAGAAGGATCTCGACAGTTGGAAACTTGTGCACTTCATTCGACATCTGCCGAAACTAACGCCGGACGAGCTCGAAGAGATGAAGTCGCTCAATCCTAAGACGAAACACGAGCTTGAGGAAGCCGCGACCTTCGACAAGTTTCTACAAGGAGACGATGCCGCCGCCGCGCAGGCCGGCGGGCATCGCCATTAGTTAACCCTTCGCGCAGAGGAGACCGGATTCGCCATGTTTCACCGCGTCATTCTTACAGTCGCATTGCTGTTCATCTCGACCATGGCCTTTGCTCATGGAACCGGCCAGCATGTTCTCGGCACGGTTACCGCCATCGATGAGAAGCATATTGAAATCAGGACACCAAAAGGGGCTACCGTCTCTGTCCAGATCAACAAGCAGACACGCTTCAAGGCCAAGAGAGCCCCGAAATCGACTGAACCCCCCGAGGTAGGCGATCGCGTGGTGGTCGAAGCCACGAAAGAAGACAAGGTGCTTATCGCGACAGAAGTCCATTTTTCAGCCGCAAAAAGAGTACCGCCGTCAGCACCGATCCCTGATCAGCCGCTCCCGTCACCGGCGGCGGCTCAATAGGGTTGCGCTGTGCAGATCGTGCGCTTCACACACCAGATGCAAGCCTCCCCGATGAGTGGAGGCTTGCATGCGGCAACCGTTCGCATCCTGATCACGGGCATTGCGGTCTTTCTTGCCGTCGCCACCGTTCCCGGGATCGAGGCGGACAGCTTCGTGGCCGGGCTTGCCGCCGTGCTCGTGCTGACCATCCTGAACCTCATTATCCGCCCGATTCTCTTCGTATTGACCCTGCCGTTGATCGTCCTCTCGCTCGGACTGTTTCTCGTCGTACTGAATGCCCTGTTGCTGGAGTTCACGGCCTATCTGGTTAAAGGCTTCACGGTGTCAGGGTTCTGGCCTGCCGTCGGCGGCGCGCTGGTCATCAGCATCGTCACCACCATACTCAATCTGTTCGCCGCCGACCGCCGCCAGGTCGACATTCGGACCGACGAACCGCGCCAGCCGAAAATTATCAATCCGCCCGAGT
>DATGEA010000007.1:0-4640 GCA_035310605.1 Nitrospira sp.
GATCACCAGGTTGAAGACGAACGGAAGCAGCCAGAGGCCCATGATCAGCACGTTGTAGCCGTAAAACAACCAGGCACAGATTCCCATTACGATCGACACGCAGGTCACCTTGAAGATGCTCATGGCGATCGTCGCGGCAAGAAATTCCCCCGGGGTCAGAGGGCTCGCGAACAGATTCATCAGATTTCTCGCCCACAGCTCTTCCAGAAACGAAATGGTGATGCCCTGCTGCGATCGAAACAGCATGTCCCAGAGGATCAGGGCTCCCAGGAAGAAAGTCACAAACCCCGGGACATGCGGCTGATACTTGACTAGGTACAGTGTAATGAATCCCCAGATCACGAGATCCAGAAACGGCCAATAGAAGATTTCCATGATCCTGGGAAGACTCCGCCGGTAGAGGTAGAGGTGCCGAACGACGAGTGCAGTCACGCGATGGAACTTCATGAACAGCTCCCCTCCTCGTGCTCGTGGCTGCACCCGCCGCATGTCTGATGTTTCCCCAGCAGCTCATCCCTGAGGTGGCGAACGCCGCCGAGCATATGGGTGGCGGCTCGCTGCCCGTCCGGAGCTTGGCGCAATCCGAGCCCGACCAGAACCAACGGCATGACGCACAGTCCAATGGCGAATGCCGGACTGGTTGCATAGGCAGGGCCTCGCAACCAGACGAGCCCGGACAATAACATCAGCGGAACTGCTGAGACCGCGAGGCTGTTGAACACGACCAACCAACGGCACGTGCGACGCACCAATCCCATCGTCCCGACTGCAAGCCAGAACAAACCCCAACAGGCGCTCATCGCTAAGCCGCCGACCACGACTCCCATCCCCAGATCCAGCAATCCGTCCGGCATGACCCTTCCCCCTCAGCGCGATTCCCGCGCGATTTTCAGAAAGACTTCTTCCAAATCGGCTTGACCAAACCGCGCGACAATTTGTTTCGCCGTTCCCTCGGCCACGATCCTTCCCCGCTGCAGAAAAATGATGCGATCCGACATCTCTTCCATTTCCCGCATATTGTGCGAGGTATAGAGGATGCTGAGCCCGGCAGACCGCCGCTCTTCTTTCAACAGGCTTCGAATTTTGTGTGCGATATCGGGATCGAGGCTGGCCGTCGGTTCATCGAGGAAGAGAATCCTGGGCTCGGTGAGAAAGGCCTTGGCCAGGGTCAACCGGGTCATCTGGCCGGAAGACAACTTTCTCGTCACCTTCTGACGGAATTCCTCCATCTCCAACTTCTTGACGATGTCATCGACACGGCGGGCGATATCTGACATCCCGTATAGTCTGGCCACCACCCATAGATTCTCCTCCACGGTGAGGGCCAACGGCATAGAGATATAGGTCGACGAGAAGTTCACTTGCTGCAAGATCTGCTCGCGTTGCGCGGCAAGATCCAGCCCGAACATGTGAATCGCCCCCGACGTGGGCGTGATCAGACCCAGCAACATATGCATGGTCGTCGTCTTGCCAGCTCCGTTCGGACCGAGCAGTCCGAGAATTTCCCCCGGCTTGATCGTGAACGACACGTCGTTCACGGCGACGAACTCACCGAAGCGCTTGGTCAGGTTCGTCACTTGAAGAACGGGATCGGTCATGCGTATCCGGCGTTTACCCTTTAGAAGGAGAGAAACTCTTTGATCTTGTCGGGGAGATGGCAGATCTCGCACTTCCGTTCAAGCACTTTGCCTTGATACTCGGCTTTTCCGTCATGACATCGGAAACAGTCGTTGAGCGCTCTCGTCCGGAGGTACGATCCTTCCGGATGATCCGGGTGCCAAGGCTTGCTGTCGGCCGATACATGCCCGCGGGGTATGACGACGGGATAGCCCTTGATCGGTTGATCGTGCACCACCCCGGAGTGGCACGTCGTACAGCCCTCCTCCTGCCCACGTACCCCGAAGGCCTCCATGTGCTTCCGGTGACTCATCACGAGACCGACCTCTTTCACCGGAGACGGCAGGTCTCGCGGCGCGACTTCAGAAACCCTGAGAATGTTCCGATGGCAGCTCAGGCACACGTTGGAATCGACGGCGCCTCGAAGATTGTGTGCGTCGGTCGGAGTCCCGAACAGATAAACCGCCACATCCTTCGTTCCGGCCCAGGCCTTATCGTGAATCCAGCCTTCAAGCCCCGGCCTCACGTGGCAGGCGACACAGGTGACTTCTTTGTGCGACGACTTCGCCCAGCTCTCATAGGACGGGGCGATATTGTGGCAACTGGCGCAGAACTTGGGATGATTCGTGAGGGGAATGGCCACGCCGCCCAGCGCGATCGCTCCGGCCACGAGCGCAAGGATGATCGTAGCTCTAGGCTTCCAGTTCATGCTCCGATCGGGACCGTTGCAGCGGGAAGCGCTTCATGATGAGCGACGCCACCGCGGGCACATCGTCGAGATTAAAGACCGGCACATTCAGATCGACCGGTTTGTCCGACACAACCGCCAGCAATCCTTCCGGTGAAACCGTCATTTCGCCGGCTTGCTCCCGGATGATCACAATCTTCGGGTAGCCCTCGTGCTTCCAGCCTTCAGCAATGATGAGATCGTAGGAGGAGTCCAGGAACCGATCGCGCACATCCTCCACCCTCATCTGATCCGACACGTCGGCGAACATGGCCATGCTGCCCTTCGACAGGATGACCACACTACTGGCGCCAGCCTGTTTGTGACGCCAACTGTCTTTTCCTTCCGTGTCGAGATCGAAGCCGTGCCCGGCATGTTTGACCGTGGCGACCTTATAGCCGCCCCGGATAAGTTCCGGAATCACGCGCTCGATAAAAGTGGTTTTGCCGCTGTTGGACCGCCCGACGAAACAGAGAATGGGCACAGCCATGGTACAGAAGTCCTTTCGTACCTCAGCAACAAGAGAGCCGGTGCGGCCCCGTGTGAATATGCTCGACGTGGCTGGCCCAAGCTGCATCACTCAACAACTGGACGGACACCGTATCGCCAGGATTCAACCGTTCGACTTCGACCGGCAGGTCGATCAAACAATTCGCTCTGACCATCGAAGTCAGGATTCCCGACCCCTGATCGCCGGTCGTCCTGACTTTGAACGTGCCGTCCTCTCTCGTCAGCACCCCGCGAAGGAAGTGGCGACGATCGGTGCGCTTGGAAAACTTTTCTTGAAAGATGGCCTGCACAACCGGACGGCCATAGCTTCGATGCCCGGTCATCTTGAGCATCGCCGGACGGACCAGCTGTTCGAACGTCACCATCGACGAAACCGGATTACCCGGCAATCCGAAGGCGAGCTTGCCCTGGATCTTCCCGAATGCGAGCGGCTGACCGGGACGGATCGCCAGTTTCCAGAAGTTCATCTCGGCGCCGAGGTCACGGAAGACCGCCTTGGTAAAATCGTAGTCTCCCATCGAGACGCCGCCCGAGAGCACCAGAATATCCGCCGTCAACCCGTGCGAGATCTTCTCTTTGAGCGCCGACGGATTATCCTTGGCAATGCCGAGAAGGAAAGGAATCCCGCCGGCTTCCTGCACCGCCGCAGCAATGCCGTAGCTGTTGGAATTAATGATTTTCTCTTCGCTGAACCGCTCGTCCAGGTCGGCCAGCTCGTCGCCGGTCGAAAGAATCGCCACACGCGGCCGTTGATAGACGAAGACAAAGGACTTGGCCAGAATCGCCAGCATGCCGGCTTCACCGGGCCGGATCGTCGCACCTTTCGTGATGATCCGCTCGCCCTTTTTCACGTCCTCGCCCTGCGGGCGAATGTTCGAGCCTTTTGCTTCCGGCTTGAACACCCGGACGGAATCCGGTGTATGCTCGGTATCCTCCACCTTTAAGACGGTGTCAGCCCCTTTCGGAATCGGCGCGCCGGTCATGATGCGGATGGCTTGGCCGGGCCCTACCGTCTTCGTCGGCATCTTCCCCGCGGGGACGTCTTCAATCACAGTCAATGTGACCGGCTTCTGAATCGCATGTTCCTGCTTGATGTCCTCCCAGCGCACGGCAAAACCGTCCATCGCGCTGTTGTCCCACGGGGGATTGTCGCGCTCGACGATGATATCCTCGCCCAGGACGCGCCCCAGCGCATCGAGGATGGAGATTTTTTCCAACCCCAGGATCGGGGTCGCGTCCAGAACGGTCTTCTGGGCCTCTTCGAGCGGCGTCAGGCCCTGCGTCGCATCTTTGGCTTTCATCGTGCTGTACTCAATGGTGTTGTCGCGGCGCAACGTTGACGAGTGACCCGCTTTTCTTGCAGAACGCTTCGACCTTGTTGGCAATGTCGTGATAGGCCTCTGCGGTCGGGGTATCGGAATAGAACATAGCGAACGGCTCACCCGCATCGGATTGCGTCACCACATCGGGGTCGAGGGGAATGCGCCCGAGGAAGGGCACGCCCATGTCCAGGGCCGAGGCTTCTCCCCCGCCCTTCTTGAACACTTCGATATGGTTGTGACAGTGGGGGCATTCCAGCCCGCTCATATTCTCCACGATGCCGATGATGGGCACTTCGCTGTCCTTACAGAAAGTGACCGACTTCCGGGAATCCAACAACGCCACCTCTTGCGGTGTCGTGATGATCACCGCGCCGCTGACATTGCCGAGCAGATCGATCGTCGTGACCGATTCGTTTCCGGTACCGGGAGGCAGATCGATCAGCAAAAAGTTGAGATCCTGCCAC
>DATGEA010000008.1:0-10240 GCA_035310605.1 Nitrospira sp.
ACCTCCTCAGGCGTCCGGCCATTCAATAAACACGCATACTTCATCAGCAGACCGGTTTGCGCCGGTTATGATCCTATCCGGCCGGATACAGGGGCCGTGCGGTCGGAAGGGATGAATCGAGGGTGCCAGCGTAAGCCCAAATCAAGAATCCGCTGCAGCAGGGCCCCGTAGGGGAGGCCGGCCCGTTCGGCCGAATCGGCGAAATCCTCCCCCTTCGCGATCTGGGGGTTGGGATTCGCTTCCAGGACGTAGATCCCGCCGGACGGATCCAACCGCAAGTCGATTCGGGCGTAGCCGCTCAATCCGAGGATGCCGTACGTTCGCCGGGCAATCTCCCTGATTTTCTCCGTCGCCCCTTCGGGAAGGCCCTCCGCCTCGCCCGATTTGATGCCGTACTTGTTTTGGTAGGCTCCGCTCCACTTCACCCGCTCCGTGGCGATGCGTCTGGCTTCTTCCGGCATGTTGCTCAGATCCAATTCCCAGACGGGAAACGTCTGCACACGTCGATTGCCCAGGACTCCGACATAGAGCTCGCGCCCCTCGATATACCGCTCGACCAAGGCCCCGGTGCCGACGTTCTTATGGATAAACGCGACCCGCTCCTCCAGCTTGCCGTCGTCATCGACGATCGAGGCTTGAGAAATGCCCAGCGAGGCTTCTTCGGACACCGACTTGACGAACAGGGGAAAGTTCAATTCCTTCGGCCGCTTCACGGAGCGCCCGACCGGAACCGTGATAAATTCCGGGATGGCGATCCGATGATAATGCAGGATCTTCTTCGCCAATGCCTTGTCGCGCGCCAGCATCAATCCGCGCGGATTGCAGCCGGTGTATGGCACCCCCGACAACTCCAAGTACGACACCACGTTCTGATCGTAAATCGCCACGCCGCTGAATTCTTCCAGGAGGTTGAAGGCGATATGCGGCTTCCAGTCATCGACGACGCTCCGAATCACCAGGAGATCGTCGCGCACGCCGACCGCGAGTACCTCATGCCCCAGTTGACGGAGCCCCGTCACGACATCGTATTCCGTCCTCCATTCGACCGCGGTCAGATCGACTCCCTCCGCCGTGTCCGGAGGGACCAGATCGGCATGCACCAGTACCATGACACGGCGTTTTTTCGTCATAGCGCCAACCGATGTCGCCCGCTGTGGAGATAGTTCATCGTCTGCAAGGTCAACAGCACGGTAAACTCAATCCGCACCTGTTCCTCCGGCCCCGCCACGTGGAGATCCAGTTCCCGGCAGCGGCGCGTCATATCATCCAGCAACCGGTCGATCGTGTATTGATACTCGCCCGTCCACTTCGCCACGTACCGCCGGATCTGTTTGCGGAGCCGTTTGATGAATCCCGCCGCAGTCGGAGAGGTCTTGAACATTGCATCATCGGAGAAAAGACGGCGTAAATCACGATCGTAAAATGTCGGATGGTCGATCCCGAACCGCTTCCGCTTTTCGTCGTAATGCTCCTTCAGCGTCTTTCGGAGCCGTGAGATCGGATCGACCTTCTCTCTCGTTCTTACCGACGGCCGGACGCCGGCCAGGCTTGCCATCAATCCATCCATGTACTCGAGCTTCTTCAGGGCTGGCCAATCCGCATATCGCTGCCGCCACTGTGATTGGGGAGCCAGCCAGACGGCGAACGTCTCGGCGAAATCCTCGTCGGGGTGGCTCTGCGCATACCACATGTCGAGATGCAGGACGTAGCTCTTGCTGTAGGGTTTGGGCGTGTAATATTTCGGATAGGCCTGGGTCGACCGGCCGAACACCGCCTGGCGGTCCCGCCGGCGGCGCAGGCGATACGCGTTTTCCAACGCATGGCCGGCTTCGTGCCGCAGGATGCGCATGCAGGCGTCCGGCGTCCCCCCCTCCACCTCCAACATTTGGGCGAGTTCCAACCGGGCCAGCCGGGGATGGGCCAAATAAAACGGCACGGCAATGCCGGGCACGCCGTCGGGCGAGAACCACTCGTCTGATAACCAGAAGTGGGGACGGAATAGCAGGCCGCGCTCCGCCAACTCGTCGTTGAGTTGCCGAATCTGCTCCGCAATCTGGCTCCCCTCCACGGTCAGCCGGAGATCGCAGAGGCGGAGTTCGAGCAGTTTCTCGTCGGGCCAGTCCGCCCATTCAGCCGGCCCCGGCGGCGAGGGCTTGGCGTGTTCCCCGCAAGATTCGATGTCACCCATACGCGTCCCCGTCGAACTCAGTCATGGCCCTCCATCCTATCGGGACTCGGCTCCGGTCTGAGGCCATGGAGCCATATATAACGGAGGCGGCACTCCTCGCTTGGGCTCGCCCCAGTAGATCGTCTGGTGCGGGAACGGAAGCTCGATCCCCTTGGCATCGAAGGTATTCTTGATCCGCCGGTTCATTTCGCGGCCGACCCGCCATTGCTGGCTGGGTTTGGTTTTCAGCCGGCACTTGATGATGACGGCGGAATCGGCGAACCGGTCCAGGCCGAGCATCTCCAGCGGCTCGAGGATATCCGATTCGAATGCGGGATCAGCCTGCAAGCCGGCGGCGACGTCTTCCAGCACCGCCATGACGTCATCCACATTCTCACGGTAGGCCACGCCGACGCCGAAGAGCGCGTACGAATAGAGTTTGGTCATGTTCTTCACCTTGTCGATGACGCCGTTCGGCACAACATGCACGTTTCCGGAAAGGTCTCGCAAGGTGATGCTACGAAGCTTCACCTCTTCCACCACCCCCCCGACCCCGGCGATTTCAACGACATCACCGACCCGGATGGAGTCCTCCAGAAGAATGAAGAAGCCGGAGATCACGTCTTTCACCAGGCTCTGCCCGCCGAATCCGATCGCCAAGCCGCCCAGTCCGGCAGCCGCCAGCAAGGGTTTCAAATCGACTCCGACCTCCGAAAGCACCATCATGCCCCCGACGGCGAGAATGAGGATGCGGCCGACGTCCCTGACGACCTGCGTCAAGGTATCGGCTCGTTTCACTTGCGCCGGACTCGGGAGCGTACCCGAGTACACGGCGCGAAATCGCTCGAGCGCCCGTTTGACGAGGGCCAAGATTACCACCATCCCGATGACAATGAGCACGATGCGCAGCCCCGAGGTCGAGCACCATTCGAACGATCGATCGAGGAACCGCGAAAAATACGACGCCGCCATACGAACCTCCTCTTCAGTCAGATGCCGCACGGAGCACAAGGACGCAGGCCCTGATCTGGGGCCAGGATAATCCTTGTTTATGGAGAAATGAATAGAGCGGCTTCGCAGGCCGGAATCGCGTCCGGCCCAAACGCCTCATTGGGACGCCCGGTCATATAAGACAGCGAGGTTCGGGACGGACCGCGCTCTGGGCGAATCATCCGATCCCCAGACCGGCGCCGGTCTTCATGTCGAACAGATGGTAGGGCCCTCGTGTGACGAGGACGGAGACCGGTTGGCCCGATCGCAACGAATCTTCGGACGACCCGAGGCCGATCATCATGATGCCTTTTCCGGATTGATCAACTTCCACAACAACCCAGGTCTGACTGCCGGTGTATTCGAGTAGCCGCACCACGCCTTTCGCGCGCCCCTCTTCCCCGTACGAAGCGGCATCGAAGGGGCGGTTGCCCGACGTCACCAGCACCTGCTCGGGCCGAATGCCCACCGTCACCCGAAGGCCATCGGGCAGCCCGATTCCGTCAGCCGGCGCAGACCTTTGCAGCTCAAGCGGATCGATGCGAAGGCGACCGCCGCGGACCTCGCCCTCGAGGAGGTTGATCGCCGGATGGCCGAAAAATCTGGCGACAACCAGATTGGAGGGCTGATCATACAGTTCGCGCGGCGACCCGACCTGTTGCACGACGCCTCGATCCAGCATCGCCACTCGATCCGCCAGCGTCATCGCCTCCGTCTGGTCGTGCGTCACGTAGATCATCGTTGTGCCCAGCCGATCATGCAGCTGACGGAGTTCCGTACGCATGACGGCCCTCAATTGCGCATCGAGATTGGACAGCGGCTCATCGAGCAAGAATAGCCTGGGCTGTCTGATCAGAGCCCGGCCTAATGCCACCCGCTGCCGCTGCCCCCCCGAGAGTTCCCGCGGCCATCGATCGAGCAGCGACTCCAAACCCAGCAATCCGGCGACCCGGAGCACGTCGCCCTCGATTTGCCGCCGATCCAGCCCGGTCTTTCGTTTCGTCACGCGAAGCGGGAACGAAAGATTGTCGCGCACGGTCATGTGCGGATAGAGGGCGTAGCTTTGGAAGACCAATGCCACGTCCCGCTCCCGCGGCTCCGAGTCGGTAACGTCCACACCGTCGAACAGGATCCGGCCGGACGTCGGATGCTCCAGTCCGGCCAGCAGTTGCAGCAATGTGGATTTTCCGCAACCGGAGGGCCCGACGATCGTAAAGAACTCACCGTCTTGAACCGTGAGCGTGACATCGGGTAGGACGGTCGTCGCCCCGAATCGCTTCGACAGATGTTCCAGGCGCACTTCCGCCATCAGCGCTAACCTTTGACGCTGCCGGCCGTGAGTCCGGCCACAATATGGCGTTGAAACAGGGCTGCCAGTCCCGCCACCGGCAGCGTGACCAGGAGCGACGCGGCGGCAATATCCCCCCAGGGAATTTCGTAGAGCCCAGGAAACATGGCGACCGCAACCGGCGCCGTGCGTGTGGCATCGCTCGCCGTGAGGGTTAAGGCGAACATGAATTCGTTCCAGGAGAAAATGAACACCAGCAGCGCCGACACGGCCAGTCCCGGACGCGCCAACGGCAGAAGCACGGACACCATGGCCCGCAAGGGCGTGCAGCCGTCGACGCGCGCGGCATAATACAGTTCGACCGGAAGCTGCCGGAAAAAACTCGTCAGGATCCAAATGGCGAGCGGCAGTGCATAGACCGCATGGGTCAGCCCCACCCCGATCAACGTGTCGCGCAAGCCGAGTCCCCGCATCACGAGATACAACGGGCTGATGACGGCAATGGGCGGGAACATCGACGTCGAGAGGACGAGACCCAAAAGCACCGGCTTGCCGGCAATCGGCAGCCGGGCCAAGGCAAATGCGCACAATCCCCCGACGACGACGGCCAGCGCCGTTGCGCTGGCGGCCACGACGGCGCTGTTGGCAAGCGACTGTACCAGTGAAGAACGGGACACGACCCTTTCATAGTGCGACGCCGTGATCCGTTCCGGAATGATCGGCGGGAGGCGCACGAGATCCTGGTCCGGCTTGATCGATGTCACGGCCTGCCAGAGCACCGGTCCGAGACAGAACAGCCCGGCCAATGAGAGGAGGCAGAGCGCCAATCCGCGACGGCGAAGCCACCACGTCACGCTGTTCCGCCCGTTCGCTTCCGCCGCGGGCATCACGCCGCCTCCTGCAGATGCCGCCGCAACAGCAGGAGATACAGGCACGACAGCGCCCCGACGATCAGGAACATCGCCGTGGCCAGCGTTGATCCGTATCCGAACTGCAACGTTTGGAACAGGGTCTTATACGCATAGATCGACAGCGTTTCAGTACTGTTGCCGGGCCCGCCGCCCGTCAGGACATACACCGCGTCGAACACTCGCACCGCATCCATCGTACGAAAGATCAAGACAATCACCACGACCGGCATCAAGAGCGGCAACGTGATATGCCGGAACTGCTGCCACGTCCCGGCCCCGTCGACTCTCGCAGCGGCGTACAGATCACGAGGCACCGCTTTCAATCCGGCGAGCAGGAGCAGCGCGGCAAACGGTGCGGTTTTCCAGACGTCCATGACGATCGCGGCGTGGATGGCCCAATCGGGATCCGCCAACCAGTCAATCGCCCTGGTAATCAGACCCGCTCGATGGAGCAGATGATTGAGCAGCCCGTAATCCGGCTGATACAACCATGCCCAGATCTGGGCGGACACGACGGTCGGGATCGCCCAGGGCACGACGATCATGACCTGAGCCCAACGCGACGACCCGGCCATTTCGTTCGTCAGATAGTCCAGCAAGATCGCCAGCGCGAATCCCAGCAGCAGTTCAGCCGCGACGGACAGCGCGGTGAAATACAGCGTCGTCCGGCAGGCGGTCCAGAATCTATCGTCGCTCCACAGCTGGAGGTAATTCCAGCCCCCCACGAACTCATCGACTCCGAAGACCGGTAAGCGACGATGCAGGCTCAACCACAGCGCCGCGGCGATAGGAGCGACCGCAACCAGGCCGACCAACAGGAATGCCGGACTCGCGAGCAGATAGCCCCACGTCCTCTCGGACAGCCGGACCCTGGCCTTCGATCGCATCGTCCCGGTAGTGGACTCTCCGGTCATAACCCTTCCACAGATATAGAGGGGTCGCGATTCCCCAGAATCCTCGTCACGTGGCGGCGCGCGGCGTCAAGGGCTTCCCCCGGCGTCTTGCGTCCGACGACGACGGCGCTCACTTCCGGCTGCAGCGCTTGCGACAGCAGCAAATAGTAGGGTGTGACCGGGCGCGGCCGCGCGTCAAGAAAGATGGGATACAGATCTTTGAGCAGCGGCCGGGCTCCGACCAGTGTTTCGTCAGCGTATAAAGCCCGGCGCGTGGGATTGTAGCCCATCTGCAGTGCCACCAGACGCTGCGCGTCCGGCGAAGTCAGGAAACGAATCAGCTCGCCGGTTTGAAGCGGGTGTCGCGCCCGGGTCGGCATGGCCAGCATCCATCCACCCAGGGTCGGAGCGCTGGCGTAACCGGGAAATGACGGCAAGGCCGTCACACCCACCTTCCCGCGGACCGGTGAGCCTTCCTGTTGCAGGAGAGACCAGGCATAGGGCCAATTGCGCATGAAGAGCGCGCGCCCGGCCCCGAACAGTTGCCGCGTCGATTCTTCGTCGGCCATGCTGACGGAAACCGGCGTGATCCGACGCCCTGCCACCATGTCGCGCAGAACGTGCAGCCCTTCTTCGGCTCGGCTGCGATCCCCTCCCCATAAATTCGAACCATTGCTGCGAAGTACTTCCAATGCGACGCAGATCAAACCCTCGGATTGTTTCCCTTGCCAGACGAACCCCGCCAGTCCTGCATCCCGCTCCGCGTCGAGAACGAGCGTAGCGGAGCGAATCAGCTCATCCCACGTGTTCGGCGGAGCGAGTCCATGCCGCTCCAAAAGATCACGTCGGTAATAGAGCACACCGGCGTCGATGTACCACGGCAACGCGTAGAGCCGGCCTTCGAACGTGGCGGCCTGGATCGGCCCGGGGAAAAACTGGTCCCGCTCCGACGAAGAGACCAATTGATCGAGAGAGGCAATCCACCCGGCTTTGGCAAACTCCTGTACCCAAATCGTGTCGACGCCGAGCAGGTCGAACGGGGCACGTCCTCCGTCGAGGTTCATGGCGTAGTATTGATGCTGCCGGTCCGACGAAGAGGGGAGCAACTCCTCTCGAATGATGATGCCGGGATGGCGTCGCTCGAATTCCCGAAGCAGTCCGGAGAGAACTGCTTCGTCGCCCGAGAGCTTTCCGTGTTTGAAGAGCAGAACGGTGTTGGAATCGTCCGACCGGTCTCCGGCCGGCGTGCAGCTCAACCCCAGCGCCGCCCACACGATGAGGAGGGCACGCGCGATCATAGGTGCCGCAGATCGTCCGGCGCGCGTTGCCGATCTTTATTCGACAGCATCCGCTCCAAGTAGTCTTTCGCCAGATCCTTGGCCCCGAGTCCGAACGCCAACGCCGACGCGAAGACGATGCCGCCGAATCCGATGCCAAAACCGACGACCACCACACTTTGCGCAATACCCAGTTCCTCCAACGCCATTGCAAGGGCAAAAAGCTGGACGCCCCAGCGCGACATCGCCGCGATCAGCCGCGCCGGCGGCAGACCCGCATTCACCGCGGCGATCAACAGGCTCTGCGAAATGAAATTGGAGAGCAGATATCCCGCCACAAGAATCACCGTCGCGGACAACAGGTGCGGGATGTAGGCGAGGAACGATTGGGCGAATTTATTGATCGGTTGGAGATTCAGCGCGCCCAGTCCCGCGATCGCCGCGAAACCGACCACCATCCAATAGGCCGTGCGTCCGAGGAGGTACGAGGGATCTGATTTCACGCCGCCGCGCGCCAGGGCCGCGTTGATCCCGAGCCGGTTGCAGAGTTGATCGACCCGGACGACGCGCAACAGCCGTTCGACCGCATGGCCCAGTCCCCAGGCCAACACGAAGCCGAACCCGATGATGATGGTCATGGCCAGGACGTTCGGAAGCACCGACAGGACCTGCCGACCGAGTTGTTCCAACGGCGCGAGCAGCGCGGTTTGCAAAAAGTCTGTCATATCCGCCTCCCTCCATTCCGTCGCCGGCACCGGGACTTACGCCTGCGACTCGTTGTTCCACCGGTCGACGAGATAGGATTTCCTCGCCTCATAGGCGAGGCACAGTTGTTCGATGCGCCCTTCGGCTTCGACCGTCGTTAAGCCCTGAGTCTCCAGCACGAACGTTGCCGTTCGTCCGAGATAGAGCGGGGTCAGGGCCTTGAGCAGATGCTCGCGAGGCAGCCGCCGGGCATGGTAGGCCAGCGCCGCCTCATAGATCACGCGCACCCAGAGGTCGTCTGGAATGCGAAAATCCGCGCCTGACACCCGCTGCAGCGGCCGGAGCTCGTCCACCGTCTCCCGGCCCAGCGCCTGCTCCCAGATGGGAGCCAAGTCCGCCAACCCTTGTTGAAAAGAGGCGATCATGCGATCGACATTCACGTTGACCGGCTCCACGCCCACTTCATACTGGAACCCGAACAATTTGACCGGCATCGATTCGTGCTTGCCGGACCAGACCTTGTGGTGCACCTCCATCAACGCAAAGACCGCGCCCAGCACCTGCATCAGCATGGCAGCCAGATCCGAAGCCGGATCCTTGGGATTGTGAATTTTGGCTCCGAGAAAACTCTGGCAGACCCGCGCGCCGCTGGCAATGGCCTCGGTCGTCATCCAGATGTCGATGCCGAATCGCGCGACGTCCGATTCCCACACGTGCTGATCCAGATAATGATCGGTCAGGCGTCCGGAAAATCCGAAGTCGCCGCCGATCGGCTGCCGGATCCGTTGGCCATAGAGCGCCCGCGTGAGCGGATACACGATGCTGTTCGTAATCGTCCCGTCGTATTTGTGGCGTAAATAGTAGGGGGCCACATAGTCGTAATTCTCTTCGAGGATGGGGCGAAGGAGCAGTTCGATCCACTCGGGCGTGATGCTCCGCAAGTCGGAATCCACGACCGCGCAAGCCTTTGCATTCAGGCGTCGGGCGATCTCGAAGACCGTGCGAAACGCGCTCCCTTTGCCGGGAATCCCGTGATAGGGGGTGATGATCTTCTGAAGGCGGCTCTGTTGATCGTTGATGAGGAGCGCGCCGAAATCCACCCCCGCCCTCGAAACCACATCCGGCGTTCCGTCCGTCGACCCGCCGTCCGAATTGACCAGTACTGCGCGCCGGCCGGGAAAATACTTTGCCAGCCCCGCACTGACGGCGCGCACCACATGACCGATCGTATCGGCATTGTTGTAACTGGGAATGCCGACGAGGATCTCCACGTCGCCGACAGCTTCCACGCGGGATTCCGTCTCCGGCGTGAGCGCCACCGATCGCTGCTTCAGCCCGCTGTCTGACGGCTCTCTTGTGTCGGATCCCACCGCTGATCCTCCTCTACGGCCTGAGCCAAACGTTCGAACACGTCAGGAACCGCGGCAGCCACGCGACTCCAGTTAGAAATCATGGGCACCCCCAGGGGATCTTTCTGAAACAGCTCGGAGGCGAGCTTGATGCCTTTCAGAAACGTCTCGACCGCGGTCCGTTCCGCATGCCGGTCGAACTTCAGGCTATTGATGGCGGCCCCGTCTTCATAACGGCGGATGGCCTCTTCGGCTATGCGAAGATAGGTCGCGCGCAACGTCTTCAGCTCCGCATCGCCGAGTACCACTCCTTCGCTGGCCAAATGGCGGAACAACGACTTGGCAATATCCACGCACATTTTCAGCAATCCCTTTTCGGGATCGTCGGGGGACAGGGCCTGATGCTTATGTTCGTAGGCGTCGGCGATGTCGGCCTGGCACACGCGGCGCAAGGCGCAATTGCGGTACACTTCCGCAAGGGTGCCGACCTCGAGCCCCCAGTCACCGGGAATGCGGTTCACCCATGCGAGGTCGCGCACCATCGCGAATTCTCCCGCCAGCGGATAACGGAAACTGTCAAGAAAGGTCAAGAGAGGGTGGGGCCCGGCGAGCTGCTGCAGGGACCGCACCAGCGGAGTGATGAACAGCCTGGTGACCCGG
>DATGEA010000009.1:0-3862 GCA_035310605.1 Nitrospira sp.
GGCTCGCCTGATGGCTTGAATAAGGAGACATGAATGAGAATCATGCAAGTTGACGTCAAGGTTGGCCGGCCGGAGGCGGAATCCGCGGAGGTCCTGGTTCTGACCCATTGTGAAGGAGAAGCGCTGCACAAACAGGACGGAGCGGCGATCGATAAGCTGCTCGGAGGGTCGTTGCGAGATCTCCTGCACTCGAAAGAATTCGAGGGAAAAACGGGCGAGATCCTGCTGTATCACACCCACGGGAAGATCCCTGCGAAACGACTGCTCCTGGTCGGACTTGGGAAAAAACGAGCTCTCACGCTCGATGCCGTCAGACAGGCTATGGGTCATGCGGTCAAGCGTGTCCGCCAGGCAAAGAGCGGATCGTTCACGGCGATCGTGCCTGTTGTGACGCCCAAAGGGTATACCCCGGTCGAGGTGGCGCAAGCCATGGTGGAAGGAGCGGTCCTGGGCAGTTACCAGTTCACCGCCTATCGCAGCGACAATGGCGTGGCGAAGGATGTGGAACAGATGACACTTCTGGCTCAACAAAAAGGCCAGGTGCGACAGCTGACCGAAGGGGTTCGTCGCGGCGTCGCCACCGCCGAGGCGACGGTGTTCGTGAGAGACCTCTGTAACCATCCGTCGAACGTCATGACGCCGACCCGTATTGCCAACGAAGCGAAAGCGATGGCGAAAGACGAAGGTCTCACGCTCAAGATCCTTGAGCAGAAGGACATGGAGCAGCTCGGGATGGGGGCGTTGTTGGGCGTCGCACGCGGCAGCCACGAGCCGCCGAAGTTCATCATCCTCGAATATAACGGGACGAAGAGGAAGGACGAACGGCCGGTGGTGTTCGTCGGGAAAACGATCACGTTCGACACGGGCGGGATCTCCCTCAAGCCGTCGGAAAATATGGAGCACATGAAAGCGGACATGACGGGCGGCGCCGAAGTGCTGGCATCGATCAGGGCCGCGGCGCGACTCAAGCTGCCGTTGCGTCTGATCAGTATCCTGCCTGTTGCGGAAAACATGCCGGGCGGTCGGGCGATGAAGCCGGGCGATATCGTCAAGACGCTGTCGGGGAAGACGGTGGAGGTGCAGAACACCGACGCGGAAGGTCGATTGATTCTCGCCGACGCCCTCGCCTATGCGCAGCGCTACAATCCTGCCGCGTTGGTGGACATTGCGACGCTCACCGGCGCTTGTGTGGTGGCGCTGGGGCAATTCGCCATCGGTATGTTCGGGACTGATCAGCGGCTCAAAGCTCAGGTATGGAAGTCCGGGCTGAAGGCCGGCGAACGGGTCTGGGAGATGCCGCTCTGGGATGAATATTTTGAGCAGCTCAAAAGCGACGTGGCGGATATGCGGAACATTGGCGGCCGGGGGGGCGGGATGATTACGGCAGCTTTGTTCTTGAGCAAGTTCGCCGGGGATGGTCCCTGGGTCCATATCGACATCGCCAGCACCGATTGGAGCGAGCGTGAGCGGGCCTACATTCCCAAAGGACCGACCGGTATCGGGACGCGCCTGCTGCTGCACTACTTGATCGATCGGAGCCTGTAACATGCCGCGTATCGAGATGACTTCGCGCGAGAAGATCGGGCAGCTGTTTATGGTCGGCTTCATGGGCACGTCTGTGACTCCGGACCTCGCGTCGTTCATCAAGGAATACAAGCCGGGCGGCGTGATTCTGTTCTCACGTAACCTGGAATCCGTCGAGCAGATCGTGGAGTTGACCAACGGTCTCCAGCGCTGCAGCCCGAAATCGCCGTTGTTGATCTCGATTGATCAAGAAGGCGGGCGCGTGACCCGCCTGCCGAAGGGGTTTACGATCTTCCCGCCTTGCGAGCTGTTGGGCCGGTGTAATTCGAGCGAGCTCGCCTATGCCGCAGCGGCGACGATCGCGAAAGAACTCAAGGCCGTCGGTATCAATATGAATATGGCGCCGGTGCTCGACGTCAACAGCAATCCGGACAATCCCGTGATCGGTGACCGGGCGTTCGGTTCAACCTCCGACGTGGTCGGCGAAATGGGGCTGGTCACGACGGCGGGGCTCCAGGACAACAAGGTCGTCGCCTGCGGGAAGCACTTTCCCGGTCACGGCGACACGAATGCTGATTCCCACAAGGAACTTCCCGTCGTCGAGGCCTCGCGAGAGCGATTGGAGGCCGTCGAGTTCCCGCCGTTTCGCCGCGCCGTCGCCGGCGGGCTCGCGACCATGATGACGGCCCACGTCCTCTACAAAAGGTTGGACGATCAGCTGCCGGCCACGCTCTCGCCCGCCATCATCACGAACCTGCTGCGCGAAGAGATGCGCTTCGACGGCGTGGTGCTGACCGATGACCTCGAGATGCACGCGATCGTCGACCACTACGGCCCAGGAGATGCGGCGGTCCGTGCCTTGCTGGCGGGATGTGACGTATTACTCATCTGCAAAGACCGGGACCGGGAGATTGCAGCGTTCGAAGCCGTCGAGAAAGCGGTGGCATCCGGCACGGTTGACTCCCGACGTCTGGATCAATCGGTCGCACGAATTCAACAAGTCAAACAGCGCTTTCTCATCCCATACAAGCCTGCCATGATCTCCGATGCGAAGCTGGTCGCAGGCTGCCGGACGCATCAGGCGTTGCTGCAGAGTATGCAACAGGCCAAGGCGAGACTCGACCATGGTTCAGCGTCAAGGGTTGTGTAACCAGCTCTGAAGGAGCGGCAAGGAGTAACATGGCAATCAAGAAAGGCGATCTGATCGACGAGCAGAAACGTCATCCCCACTCGTGCGGGTTGGTGGTCAAAGTCATGGGTGGCGGCGAGGGATTTGAAAAGATCGTCTGCTGCGATCACGATTTGACGGAGGAGGACGTGGTGTCCGAGATGGGACCACGCGGGGGTCGGAAAAAAGGTACTCTTCCGCCGGCCGTCATCTTGGACGAAAAGAAGCTGTACCCGGACTCCTGCGGCCTCCGGGTCATGATCATGGACGGCGGCGCCGGATTTAAAGAAATTCGTTGCTGCGGCCATTCCCTGACCGCCAGCTCTATGAGAGAGTTGAAGTATGGACAATTAAGGGGATCCGATCCGCAACAGAACGCGCCATCGGGCACTGCCTAACCCAGCCGGACCGGAGGACCTTTATGCGGCACCGCAAAGAAGTGATGGCGCGCTGGTGTGGGGCGATGGAATGGCTTGACCGGCTGGGCTATCTGACCGCCGGATTCAGCTTGCTGGTGCTCGGCATGCTGATATTTGCCTACGCCTGGTACGTGTTCGTGGCCGAGGCCGGCAAAATCGGGCTCCTCCCCTCCGGCCTCAAGCTCTTGAATGACCTGTTGCTCGTCATCATCTTGCTTGAGCTCTTCCGAACGGTCATCCGCTTCCTCCAGACGGAAATCCTCGATCTCGAACCTTATCTGGCCGTCGGTATCATCGCCTGCACGAGGCGGGTCCTCACGGCCAGCGCCGAATTGTCTCACTTGCCGAACATGACCGAAACCCAGTTTTACCAATATCTCATGGACGTCAGCCTGAATGTGGCTGTGATCATGGTTCTGGTGGTAGGCGTGTTTTTAATCCGCAAACGACCGTCACAGCCCCCAGCCGTCTCGCCTTAGGAGTTAACGAACCGGTTCTTCTTCGTGGTTTCTTCCTGTTCGGTCTAGCCCGGCGCGTCGCTCCACTGTTTTCATAGGCTCGAGAGCAAAGAACTCTGCGCGGCCTGTCCCGTGCCTTGCCCTCTCATTCCCTCTTGTGGCATCATGCCCCTCCCTGGAGACCTGCATGGAGAATCTTTTGGAATACGTCGGCTGCGTGCATATCTACCTTGGACCCTACAGGGGGAATCCGATCGCATTGTATCTGAAGCGGTCCCAGACCAGCTGCCAGA
>DATGEA010000010.1:0-8329 GCA_035310605.1 Nitrospira sp.
TGGTCAGAGGCATTTACTCGACGCTGAAGTCCATGATGGACATCGTGTCGTTTTCAGAGCGGGGGGCCTACAATCGTGTCGTCCTGATCCAGTTTCCTAAGAACGGGCATTATTGTTTTGCGTTTGTGACCGGTGTGACGAAGGGCGAGATGCAGGATCTGGCGCAGGAACCGCTCCTTCATGTCTATGTACCGACCTCGCCGAATCCCACCTCCGGGTACTTTCTCCTCGTTCCGGAGCACGAGGTGACTTCCGTCAACATCAGCGTGGAAGAAGCGATGAAGCTCATCGTGTCAGGCGGGCTCTATTCGCCCACGACGTCGCTCGGAGCGGCTATAGCCCCTGACGCCAAGTGGGGCGGTGTCAAGCAGCCGGAAACGGGAGTCCCGGTCGGATGAGCCGGTTGAGTGAACAGTCCTCCGTGTCGAACCGGATGCCGGTGAATGCGAATTCTCAAGGCACGGTTCACGGACTGGCCGTTGTGGTGATGGCCGCCGGCTTGGGCAAACGGATGCAGTCCAAGCTAGCCAAAGTGCTGCACCCGGTTGCAGGGCGGGCGATGGTGCTCTATTCCGTCGATCTCGGGATGCGCCTGGCGGGCCATCGGATCGCCGTGGTCGTCGGCCATCAGGCCGATCGAGTGGGTCAGGTGATCAAAGATGCGACCTCCGGAAGCCATGGCTGCGCGCCGGTCTCCATCATCGAACAGCGGGAACCGTTGGGAACCGGGCATGCAGTATTACAATGCCGGCCAGTATTTGCAGGATCGGGCCGGTCTGCGCCGGCGCTCTTCTTGATTCTCAACGGCGACACCCCGCTTTTACGGGAAGCGTCATTGCGTGATTTGCTGCGCGTGCATCGGGAAGAAAAGGCTGCCGTCACGATTCTGACGGCGATCGTTGAAGACGCCAGCGGGTACGGTCGGGTCGTTCGACAGCCATCGGCAGGAAACCATGTGTCGCGCATCGTGGAAGATTGCGATGCCGGTGCAAATGAGCAATCGATCCACGAGATCAACGTCGGGACGTATGTGGTCGACGGCGACTTTCTCTTTCCGGCGCTGGAAAAGCTTCGACCGAGCAATGCGCAGGGGGAGTACTACCTGACGGACATCGTGCAGATGGCGGTGGAGCAGGGCCGCCGCGTGGCGGCTGTCGCACTCGATCATTCGGATGAAGGCCTCGGGGTGAACTCCCGCCGACAGTTGGCCGAGGCCGAGCAGGTTGTTCGCCGGCAGATTCGCGATCGTTGGCTTGATGCGGGAGTCAGGATGATCGATCCCGCTACGACGTGGATCGATGCGGGGGTCGCGATCGGGAAAGACTCGGTGCTGTATCCCAACGTGATACTCGAAGGCACCACGGTGCTCGGGGAGGATTGCGTCGTGCGATCCGGGACCCGGATCACCGATTGCGTGGTGGGGAATCGGGTCGAGATTCTCGACCACTGCGTGTTTCGCGACTCACGCATCGAAGACGAGGCGACGCTGGGACCCTTTACTCATCTTCGCCCACAGGTGTGGGTGCGGAAAGGGGCGAAGGTCGGCAATTTTGTGGAAGTGAAGAAGACCGAACTGGGCGAAGGGTCGAAGGCCAACCACCTCAGTTATCTCGGCGACGCGAAAATCGGCAAGGGAGTCAACATCGGCGCCGGCACGATCACATGCAATTACGACGGTGTTCGGAAGGCTGAAACCGTCATCGGCGACGGGGTCTTCATCGGGAGCGATACACAGTTGATCGCACCGGTGACGGTCGGGGCCGGTTCGGTCATCGCGGCTGGGACGACGGTGACGGAGAATGTTCCGGCCGATTCGCTCGTGATCGCACGGGTCCCCCAGGTGACTCGACCGGGATGGGCGGCGAAGCGGCGGGCGCTGTTTGCAGGCGGAGGCACAGCCAGCGGCGGGCAAAGGGCAAGCGGCAAAAGGCAAGCGGCCAGCCCCATTGCCTCTCGCCCAGTACCTCTAGCCCGCACGGATGGGAAGGCGAAAAAGAGAGGGAAGAAATAAAGCAATGTGTGGCATCGTCGGTTATGTCGGCAACGAAGAGGCGGTCCCGATTTTGATCGGCGGGTTGGCCAAGCTCGAGTACCGGGGCTACGATTCAGCCGGTGTGGCCGTCATGCAGGGAGAGAAGATCGAAGTCCGGCGGAGTGTCGGCAAGCTTGCGAATCTTCAGAAATCGCTTCAGGAAGAACAGATCAAAGGGATGATCGGGATCGGTCATACACGCTGGGCCACGCATGGAAAGCCTTCGGAACAGAACGCCCATCCGCATCGTTCCAACAGTTGCGTGCTGGTGCATAACGGCATCATCGAAAATTACCAGCCGCTCAAGCAACAGCTGGAAAAAGAGGGCTACACATTCCGGTCCGAAACGGACACGGAAGTGGTGGCTCATCTGATCGACAAGCATATTCACCGGGGACTGAACCTGGCGGATGCGGTGCGTGCCGCGACCAAAGAGGTGCGCGGCAGCTATGCCCTTGCGGTCATCTCAGAACGGGAGCCGGGTGTCTTGATTGCTGCCCGGTCCGGCTGCCCTCTTGTCGTCGGACGAACGGAACATGCGTCCTATGTCGCTTCAGATGTGATGGCGATGCTGGCGCGCACCCGCGATGTCACCTACCTGGAAGAAGGCGATGTAGCGGTCGTGACGGAGTCCGATATGCAGGTGTCCGATGTGAACGGACGGAAGGTGTCCCGTGAGCCGGCGAGAATCACCTGGGATGCCTCGGCGGCGGAGAAAAGCGGCTACCCCCATTTCATGCTCAAGGAAATCCATGAGCAGCCTCAGACGATTCTCGACACGATGCGCGGGCGCTACTCATACGAAACCGGCGAAGCCGATCTTGCAGATATCGGACTCACGCCGAAAGAGTTTGCCGCGGTGGACCGGATCTGGATCGTCGCCTGCGGGACCTCTTGGCATGCCGGGCTGGTCGGGAAGTACCTGTTGGAGGAAATGGTTCGTACACCGGTTCAGGTCGATATCGGCAGCGAGTTCCGCTACCGCAATCCGCTCGTCGGCAAAGACGATTTGTTCATCACGATTTCGCAATCCGGAGAAACCGCCGATACGCTGGCCGCGGCTCGCGAAGCGAAGGAGAAAGGCGCCCGTGTCGTGTCGATCGTGAATGTGGTCGGCAGCACGCTGGCGCGCGAATCCGACGGCGTGCTCTATACCCGTTGCGGGCCCGAGATCGGCGTCGCTTCGACGAAGGCCTTTACCGCGCAGCTGACCGCGCTGTATCTGCTCGCGCTCCATCTTGCTCGTGTGCGTAACGTGATGAATGTCGTAGACGGGAAGGCCTGGCTCGATCGTCTGGTGACGCTGCCTTCCTTGGTCGAGCGCTTGCTGGGGCGCGAGGCCGAAATCGTGGCGATCGCCAAGCGCTATTACAAGAAGCGGAATTTTCTGTATCTGGGACGAGGAATCAATTATCCCATTGCGCTCGAAGGCTCGCTGAAGCTGAAGGAAGTGTCCTATATCCATGCGGAGGGCTATGCGGCGGGCGAAATGAAGCACGGTCCGATCGCCTTGATCGACAAGGACATGCCGGTGGTGGTGCTGGCGCCGCGCGACCGCTTGTACGAAAAGACCGTCAGCAATTTGATGGAGGTGAAGGCGCGCCGCGCTCCGGTCATTGCGCTGGTGGCCGAAGGGGAGCGAGAATTGGGCAAGACGGCCGACGCGGTCTTTACAATTCCGGATACGCATCCGCTGATGTCGCCGATCCTGTTCACGATCCCTCTGCAGTTGCTGGCCTATCACATCGCCGTGCTTCGTGGAGCGGATGTGGATCAGCCGAGGAATCTGGCAAAGAGTGTGACGGTGGAATGAGATGCAAGGGAGGGGCTCCTGTGCTCGCGCAACGCGCGGCCTCAGAAGGCCCTCGTTGGACGCGCGCAGTGGGAGGCCCTTCCTTCGCATCTCCTAAGGAAGAAGAAGGGGGAAGATAGTGGAAATAACCAGGCAGGAAGTCGAGAAGGTTGCCAGACTGGCAAGACTGGAAATCACGCCGGCGGAGAATGAGGCCTTTGCCAAGCAGCTCAGCCAGATTTTGACGCATGTCGAAAAGCTGAAGCAGTACGACACGAAGGGCATCGAGCCGACGGCGACGGTGCTGGGGCAGGTGAATGTGTTTCGAGAGGACGTCGTCCGGCCGTCGCTGCCGGTGGACAAGGCGCTGAGCAATGCGCCTGAACGCGAGGCAGACGGATTTTCCGTGCCGAAAATTATTGAACAGCCGTAAGACGTGAGGGGTGAAGCGGAAGGGGTGGGAATAGAGAAGCAATTTCTCCATTGCTCCTGACGCCTCACGCCTCACCGTTCACGAGGGAGTCACATGTTTCGACAAATGTTGCGATCGAAGATTCATCGCGCCACCGTGACCGGGGCGCATCTCGAGTACGAAGGCAGCCTGACGATCGACCAGGATCTGATGGAGGCCGCGGCGATTTTGCCGTACGAAGCGATCGTGTGCTCCAACCTCAACAACGGCGAGCGATTCATGACCTACGCGATCGAGGGGCGGCGGGGGAGCGGCGATATCGTGTTGAACGGGCCTACGGCGCGCAAGGCGGCGGTCGGCGATCAGATCATCATCTTCTGCTACGAGTACTACGGTGAAGAGGAGATCAAACGGCATGCCCCCAAGATCGTCCGTGTCAACGAAAAGAACCGGATCATCGAATCGACGGACAAACGATAATGGCACTACACAAACTGTCTTTGTGCGAACTTCAGAAGAAATTCACCGCCGGTGAAGTCACCGCGACGGAAATCGTGCGCGCCTACTTCCTGCGCATCGGCCAGGTGGAGTCGAAGGTCAAAGCCTATGTGACACAGGCAAAAGAGTCCGCGTTGGCAAAGGCCGGAGAGCTTGACGACAAGCTGAAGGGCTGGCGCAGGACGAAGCCGATGACCGGGATGCCGCTTGCGATCAAGGACAATCTCTGCACGGAAGGCGTGCTGACGACCTGTTCGTCCCGCATGTTGCAGAACTTCATTCCGCCGTACGACGCGACAGTGATCGCGAAGCTGCGTGAGCAGGACTACATTCTATTGGGCAAAACCAATCTCGACGAGTTTGCGATGGGATCGTCGACCGAAAACTCCGCCTTTGGTCCGAGCCGGAATCCCTGGGCTTTGCACTGTGTGCCCGGCGGCTCCAGCGGTGGATCGGCGGCGGCGGTGGCGGCAGACGAGTGTGTCGCGGCGCTGGGTTCCGATACCGGCGGGTCGATCCGTCAGCCGGCGGCGTTCTGCGGCGTGGTCGGGCTCAAGCCGACCTATGGCCTGGTTTCGCGCTATGGTCTTGTCGCGTTTGCCTCATCGCTGGATCAAATCGGTCCGATCACAAAGGACGTGCCGGATGCGGCCTTTCTGCTCGGCGCCATTGCGGGACACGATCCGATGGATTCCACCTCGGCCGATCTTCCGGTGCCGGATTACATGAAAGCGCTGAAGAAAAAAGATTTGAAGAAGTTGAAAGTCGGCGTGCCGGTGGAGTTCTTCGCCGAAGGCCTTGATCCGGAAGTGGAACAGGCGGTGCGGGCGGCGATCGACGAGTTGAAGAGTCTCGGCGGCGACATCAAGGAAATCCGGCTGCCAAGGACCGATGCGGCGGTGGCCGTGTACTATGTGATCGCCACAGCCGAAGCCAGTTCGAATCTCGCCCGTTACGACGGCGTGAAATTCGGACTGCGCGCGAAAGAAACGAAAGACCTCCTCGATCTGTATATGAAAACGAGGCAGGAAGGATTCGGTCCGGAAGTGAAACGCCGCATCATGCTCGGCACCTATGCGCTGAGTTCCGGCTACTACGATGCGTACTATGGCAAGGCGCAGGCGGTGCGGACGTTGATCTGCCAGGATTTTCAAGCGGCTTTTCAAGAGGTCGATCTGATCGCGACGCCGGTGACGCCGACTCCCGCCTTCAAGCTCGGCGAAAAAAGCGAAGATCCGCTGCAAATGTATCTCTCGGACATCTATACGATCTCAGTCAATCTTGCAGGCCTGCCGGCCATTTCGTTGCCCTGCGGGTTCAGCAGGGCCGGGCTTCCGATCGGATTGCAGCTGATCGGACGGGCGTTTCAAGAAGAGACGATGCTCCGGGCCGCTCATGCCTATGAGCAATCGACCCAGTGGCATCTCAAACGGCCCATCATACGGTAAGGCGTAAGGGGCAGGGGGAAGCAGGAGGACAATCATGACATTTGTAGAGATCGCCGCCATGCTCGTCGCCGTCGCATTTGCGGTCCTGGTCGGATATCTCGTGCCGGTCCTGATTCAGGTTCGTAAGACCGTGGCCGAGTCCGAACAGCTGCTGGCAAAGCTGAATACGGAGGTGCCGTCGCTGGTGGCCGAACTCAGTTCCATGGGCCGAAATCTCAATGAGTTGACCGACCAGGCCCGGAGCGGGGTGGAGCACGCATCGGTGTTGCTGCATGCGGTGGGCGAGGTCGGTGAATCGGTGCAACAAGTCCACAACGTCATTCGCGGATCGGGCAACACGCTGCTGAGCAACGTGGCCAGCGTGATGGCAGGATTCAAGGCGGCCACCCAGGTCGTACGCGAACGGATGAGGCATGAAGGAGGGCCACACAATGGCGGATGAACGCGGATCAGCAGCAGGAGTCCTACTGGCGTTTCTCAGCGGGGCCGCATTGGGTGCGGTGGCCGCGTTGTTGTTGGCGCCGAAACCTGGGCGCGAATCGCGCGAACAGTTACGCGGCTATGCCCGCAAAGCGGAGGAGAATCTCCGCGAACTTGCAGGCCGGGCCGAAGAGCGATTCGAAGAAGTGGTCGATCAAGGGAAAGAGTTTGTGGAGGCCCAAAAGTCGGTCCTTCGCGAGGCGTTCGAAGCGGGCCGTGAGGCGATGAAGCGTGAGCGGGAGCGAATGGGGAGCGAGAGCCAGCCAAAAACATGATCTACGAAGTTGTCATCGGAGTTGAAGTTCACGCGCAGTTGCGGACAAAGTCCAAGATGTTCTGCGGTTGCGGGACGACGTTCGGTCAGTCGGCCAACAGCCAGACCTGTCCGGTGTGCCTGGGCCTACCCGGCACCTTGCCGGTGATCAACAAGGCTGCCGTTGAAATGGCTGTCCGTGCCGGTCTCGCGTTGAATTGTACGATCGGCGAGCTCAACCGGTTCGCGCGAAAAAACTATTTCTATCCCGATTTACCGAAGGGCTATCAAATTTCCCAGTACGAATCCCCGATCTGCGAGCAGGGGTGGATTGAGATTGCCGCCGATGCCGGCAAAAAGCGCGTGCGGATCAGGCGGGCGCACCTGGAAGAGGACGCCGGCAAGAACGTGCACGAAACCGGGACGAGCGGCAGTCGTGTGGATTTGAATCGAGCCGGTACGCCGCTGCTGGAAATCGTGACGGAGCCCGACATGCGCTCCGCCGACGAAGTGGTGGCCTATCTGAAGGGCCTGCGGGACATTCTCATGTATCTGGAAGTTTGCGACGGGAATATGGACGAAGGCAGTTTCCGCTGCGAGCCGAATCTGTCGCTTCGTCCGCTGGGGCAGAAGGAGTTCGGCACGAAGGTCGAGTTGAAGAATATCAACTCATTCAAGTTCGTGAGAGACGCGATTGAGTACGAAATCAAGCGCCAGACGAAAGTTCTGAACGAGGGCGGCAAGATTCAACAGGAAACGCGCCTCTGGAATATCGATCGCGGTGAAACGGCCGTGATGCGGAGCAAGGAAGAGGCCCACGACTACCGGTATTTTCCGGACCCCGATCTCGTCCCGTTGAAGCTCGACAAGGAATGGATCGAAGGATTTCGCGGCAGCGTGCCGGAATTGCCGGCGGCCAGGGTAAACCGGTTCATCGGCGAATACGGACTGCCCGAGTATGACGCAGGCGTCCTGACCGCGTCCAAAGGGATCGCCGAGTATTTCGAAGCCTGCGTGAAGCTGTTCAATCAACCGAAGACGGTCAGTAACTGGGTCATGGGCGAACTGACGCGAGAATTGAACAACTCGGGGACCGATGTGAGTGCGTCACCGGTTTCGCCGGAGCGGCTGGTGAGTCTCCTGCAGATGGTGGACGACGGCACGATCAGTTTGAAAGTCGCCCGCGACATGTTTCCCGATCTCTACAGTAGCGGCAAGACGCCGGAGCAGATCGTGCAGGAAAAGGGGCTGACGCAGGTCTCCGATGAAGGCACGCTGGAGAAGATCATCGACGACGTGTTGACGAAGAATCCCGCGCAAGCGGCCCAGTTCAAGGAAGGGAAGCAGCAAGTGTTGGGCTTCCTGGTCGGCCAGGTGATGAAAGCGAGCGGCGGCAAAGCCAACCCGGGTAAGG
>DATGEA010000011.1:0-12615 GCA_035310605.1 Nitrospira sp.
GCCGGTCTCTACGGCGCCTTCCTCTTTCGATACAAGGCGTGAGTCTGTAGGACGCAGGACGTCATTCGTCAAACCGGCCTGATAGAGCGGAGCAAAATGCCGCCGAGCAGCCTGATCGTGGCTTGTATCGCAGGATGTCACGGTTGACGAAAGACGTGGAACACCTGATGACGAATGGATTTTAGTCCAGGGCGAGCGTCAGACACTTGGCCGATCCGCCGGATTTCATAAATTCATCAAGCGGAACGGGATGCGGCTCGTAGCCGCGAGATATCAAGAGCGCCATCGTATCCGGACAGCCAGCAGGCAGCACGACGTGCTTCCCGGCACAGACCGCATTGCACGCGAACCTGAGCGCTTCCTGCTCAGGAACCGCCAAGCGATGATCGGCACTGACCCGTTCGTCGATGGCCGTCCGGCCGTAATGATCGAAGGCCGCAGGATAGTAGAGAAGTTCTCCGCCGCTGAGCGGGCAGAAACAGGTATCGAGATGATAAAACCGGTTGTCGATCAATTCGACCGGGAGAATTTCCTTGTTGAACAGTTCGCTCAAAATCGGAAAGGCTCGAATTTCCGATCGTTGCCGGTACCCGCCGAACCAGCAGTCTGGATAGCCAAGAAGATCTCCGGCTCCTTCAAAATACATCCCTTCATCCAGTGTAATGATCTCGTAACCGTGCTCACGAAACCAGCCCTCGAAATAGGCCTCTTCCCGCTGCCGTTCCGGATAGCGGAAACGGCTGGGAACAGCTCTCTGTCCCACGACCACTCCCGCATTGGCGGTAAACACCAAATCCGGGAGCCCTGGCGTCGGCTTCATTCGTTCCAGTACGACTCCGACCTCTTTCTCGAGGACTTCCATCAATCGATGCCACTGCCGGACGGCCTCCTCCGGATCGACAACATTCGACCGACGCATCCAGGGATTGATTTCGTAGTCGATGCGGAAATAATCCGGCGGACAGACCAGCAACCGGCTCATCCCCTCCACCCCAACTCTCTTGCCACATCGCGCAGGAACGACGCGGCGTCCATGACCAACCCGACCGCCTGAAAACTGCCGCGATCCGCCAATTTTGTCGGCACGGCCGGATTCACATCGACGCAGACGGTCGGAATCCTTGCTGGAAGCAGATTCCCTGTCGCCACCGCATGCAGCGTCGAAGCCACGAGCAACGCCAGTCCCACACCGGGAATGGCCGCCCGCATCGCCGCCTGCGCGGCAACGGAATCCGTGATGACGCCGGGCAACGGTCCGTCGTCACGAATGGTTCCCGCCATCACCACCTGGACACCGCGTCTCACGCACGATGCCATGATGCCTTCCTTGATGACACCGGACTCCACCGCCGCCTGGATGCTCCCGATTCCGCGGATTCGATTGATGGTGCGCAAATGGTGCTCATGGCCGTGTGGCACAGCCCTGCCGGCGGACAAACCGTATCCCAATGACGTGCCGTACAGATCAGCTTCCATGTCATGTGCGGCGAGCGCATTCCCGCAGAACAAGACATGAATGAACCCTTCATCGATGAGCCAGGCGAGTGCGTCGCGTCCCCCTGCATGGATGATCGCCGGCCCTCCGGCCAATAACACCTTGCAGTCCTGTCGTCCGGTCCGATGCCCTTCACGCAAGACCTGCATGCGTTTCGCCACGTCGGCGACGATATGGCCATGCGGCCGCTCCGCCGAAACCTGCGACTCCATGAAACTGAACACATCCCGCTCTTGGGGCCGTTGCAAGGGAATCACTCGGATTCCGGTCCGTCCGGTCACTACCAGCTCGCCGCGTTTGACTTCACCCATCGGCAGCGCACGAGCGACGGTCTGGTCGGCATTCAGCACGATGCCGAGATCCATTTCAATCCTGTCGACATCAAGCCATTGCCCCTGCAACCTGACCTGCGTAGGCAGATGGGTGGTGGCATAGAAATCTTCAGGGAATACGCCGTCGGCCGGGGCCGCCTGACATCGGCAGTCAAGTTCGCGTTCAACCGATGCGCCGTGGGGTTGGATGGCCTGGAGAATGTCCGTGAGGAGTTTAGCCGAAGGGGCTTGCACGACTATTTTTGCACGGGACGGTTCGTGGCGAGTTTTCCCGATGACGACCTCCTCGAGATCGAACGTTCCGCCCATCATAAGAATCGTGTCCAACACCTTGGCCAGAATGAGGGAATCGATGATGTGGCCGCGAAGGATGACCGTTTCTTGGGTAGTGGCCATGGGAAACTCCTCTTTGGTCATTTTATCATGCAGAGGGCTGACGCAGGACTGAAGATGCAATTCAATCGTTGGACGATATGGGGGAAAGAGAGGGCTGCGGCGTCAGTTCGATTCAGGCGCTTTCATCAATTCGCGGAGCAGACTGGTTGCGTAGGCGCCCGGAGGGAGCGAAAATGCCAGGGTCAGAACGGAGCCGTCAAGCGTCCAGTCCAGGTCGGCCAACGGAACACGCAGCGAGCGGCGTTCGCCGCGGAACCCGCAGGCCTTGGCGGCCTCGGTCAGGCTCTCGGGTGTCGCCCCTTCATCGGTGACCGCCGACCGCTCGATCTCGCCCGGTTCGCCGCTTGCCCAGGATACTCGAGATCCAAACAATATGCCGGTGGGGCTGATCTCGAACCGGTCGGCGCGCGGCTGTTCTTTCTCAGCATCCTCGACAGGAAAGCAGGCCCCGTTGTCCATTTTGATCGCCCAGTCGCCCACCAACATCCGGTCGAGTCGATCAAGTCGTTGCGCCAAGATCAGATTGAACAGATAGGATTGAAAGGCGTTGAGATACCACATGCGCTTCGCCCGGCTCATCTTGTTTCGCCGGGACTGATCCGTGAGCAGCGCCACGCCGATCCGATAGTTCTCGCCGGTCCGCCCCTGTCGTTGCGGGCCGAAATAGTTCGGCACGCCCCGGCGTGATAATTCATCCAGCACCGCAGGGACCGTCTCCTCGGCCCGGACGTCAACGTCTCGAATGACGAGCCGGAACCGGTTGCCCGCATGATGCCCGGGACGCAGGCGATTGCGGTGCCGGCCGAGCACTTCGATGGAAAGGATCTGTTCATCGGGTGTGAGTCGCGCCAAGCGTTCCGGCGTGACTCCATGGAGAGACAACATCTGTGTCGTGACCGCTCTGGCATCCTTGAGGCCGGCGGTTCCAATGCCCTGGGCCTTCACGCCGACGGTCGATGAAATCTTCCGCACCAGATCGGGCGTCGACAGCAGCCGCTTGGTCACCTTGATATAGAGATGCTCCCCCTCCCCGCAAGGGAGGTACAGCGGACGCTCCTCGACGCGGAAGTCTTCCGGCGTGGTCCGCATGCGCCCGCCGATTCCCGGCACTGCACTGGTCAAGTAGGGCTGCGTCATGTCAAAGCGATTCCTTCTCTGATCTTGAAAACCTGGCACGATGCCGGTGTTTCATCCGGCTTTGCGGGCAATTCATGGTATAATTTCAAAATGCGTCCAAGGTGGTTCACGGGATTCGGAACGACCCTCATCTTAATGCTGCCGATAGTCCAGGCAGAGGCTTGGAGTGCGCTGACCACCGACCACGCTGTCTTCTCGACATTCACCAGCCATATCGCCAGGCAAGTGAACATCGACAAGCACGCATTCGCCCAGGCCAGTACCTGTCTCTCCTGGTTTTACAAAGCCTCGAAAAAAGCCCCTCCACCCCCCGTCCAGGGTATCAGTTTGAGAGGCATCGCCTCATCAGAACCGGAAAAAGACTGCCCCCGACAGTATCCCGGCGGCATGGAAGCCGCGCGGGAGGATTTTGCCAAGACGCAGACGCTGCTGTCCATCAGCCTCACTGTGTACGAATTTGCCCTGGTCGCCGATCACAACGACGACGAATCGTATAGCCCCGCCGAACTACAGGACCTCTTTCAGTCGCTTTCCCTGGCGTACGATACGGCGGATCCTCCTTCGACGACCGGCGCCAGCTTGAATGCCCGGTTCGATCGATGGTATCGAGCGAGAAGTCTCGAAGAGGTCATGCAGGGTATGAGCGCCCTCTACGAACGGGGGTATCGCGTCACCGCGCATGATCGAGCCGAGTTGGATCGGGTCATGAAATGACGCGGCGGCATATGTCCTGGCCCGATCGGCTCCGATCGTTTATCGGCTCCTGTCTGAGCGAACCGCTCTATCGGCTTTTCAGCCTCGTACCTCACTGGGAATTCGGCCTGTCCGCACATGCCGTGACCAACCTCACCTATGTCCACGGAGCGTTGGCAGGCCGCCGTGCCGTGCACCTGAGCGATCTGCATCTCGACCACTATCAACCACGCCATGACCGCGTCGTGGAAACGGTGGACGTGATCCGTCCCGATTGGATCTTCATCACCGGCGACCTGCTCAACGTTCCGGAAGGGCTCCCCCATCTGTTCCGCTTTCTCGCCCGCCTGCGCGCGATCGCTCCCGTGTTCATCACCCTCGGAAATCACGATCACTATAGCGGGGTGCCCGTGGCGCAGTATGCCGAGCTCGCCGATCGGCATGGCATCACGCTCCTCGTCAACCAGACCTCCATCATCAAGACAGGTTCGGGAGAACTGGCGATCGCGGGAGTCGATGATCCGTCGTTGCACCGCGCCGACCTGAGTTGCCTCCCTTCTCCGGCTCATCAACGATTTACCCTGCTCCTGGCCCATGCGCCTAATATTCTCGACCAGATGGAAGCGAATCACGAGGTCGACTTGATTCTCTGCGGGCACAGCCATGGCGGGCAATGGCGGATTCCGGGCATTCCCACCTTCTGGCTCCCGCCGGGCTGTAACGGCCGGATCGCAGGAGAACATGAGGCCGGTGAACGGAAGCTGTATATCAATCGAGGGATGGGATGGTCATTTATTCCATTCCGGTGGAACTGCGAGCCTGAAATCGCGGTCATCGACTGGACGAATGAGCAGGTAGAAGCCGAGGCCGCATAATCACGACGCACCCATCCGTTCCAGCGCTTCTCTCGCACGACTTCTGACCGTTTGGTCCCAATCGTCCTCCACCAGCGTTTTCAATCGCTCCCGCGTTTCCGTGGCCCGCAGCCTCCCCAGGCCCAGGGCCGCACAAGATCGCACGTAGGCGTGATCGTCCTCCAATGCTTTGGCTAGGAGCGGCACCACCGTCCTATCTTGAAGGACGCCCAGGTGACTGGCTGCCATGCCCCGGATCCGGTGCTGCTTGTCACCCAGGGCGCGTTGCAACGTCGTCATGAACAGCTCTTTCATCGCGGGAACCGCTGCTTCCAAGCCGTCGACGCGGTACTGGTTCAATTCGATCAAAGAGAAGGCGATTTCCAGTTTCTTCTCCCGCGACGTTTCACGCTCGAACTTGGCCAGGAGCTTTGCACGCTGACGGAGACGACTCCTTCGACGCCGGATGGTTCGTATGACGATCCAGAGAATTACAAGACACAGAACACCGAGCAGTACGAGCGGGATCGCCTGGTCTATGACATAATCCTGCGTTTCCGGCGAAAGACGTTTCCAGACCCACACACAGGTGATGACGGTCCCCAGCAACAGGACGACAGCGGTCAGATTGGCGTGGCCGGACGGGCGCTGCAGCATAGCAACCGCATCATAGGGAGGCACCAGCCGCGACGTCAACGGACTGACGAACCGGTGGAATTTGTGAGAAAGCAACAGCGTTCTGCGGAAATCAGCAACCGAACACCTCGACAGGCCATTTCCGATCAATCGCGACTTCTCCACGAGACAGCCCGGTCGATCCCTCACTTGCATGTTCGTTCTAGTACGGACTACTCTTGAACCGATGGAACTTCCTGATCTCAAGGACGATCCCTATCTCAAGGTGCTTCGGCCGCTCGCCGAAGCCTATCTGGCATTCTGGCGCGTCGACAGCCGTCACATCCGGTCGATGCGCCTGACCCCCTCGCAGTTCGACGTAATTGTGACGCTCGGCGACACCAACGGCCTCACCTGCTCGGAACTGTCATCCCAGACGCTCGTCACGAAAGGCACCTTAACCGGCGTGCTCGATCGCCTGGCCAAAAAGGGGCTGATCCGGCGGGAGTCCGTGGCGGAGGACAAACGCCGCACGAAGATCCGGTTGACGGAGAAAGGCCACGTTCTCTTCCGGAAGGTCTTCACCGCCCACATCGCCTTTCTTCGACCGTTCTTCGTCCAGGCGCTGTCGCAGCAGGAAGCCGAGACCGCGCGAACCCTGCTGGTCCGGATACGGGACAGCTTTCAAGACGGAGGTTAAGGTTCAGGCTGAGGCTAAGTTAGCGGGCGATCGCCTTTTCTGAAATCACCTCGCCCTTAATCTGTCCAACATTATGCGCCTGACGATCCTCGGTTCCGGCACCAACGTTCATCCGACAAGAGCGGCCGCCGGCTATCTGATCCGGACCGACCAGACCTTGCTGCTCGACTTCGGCCCACGAACGCTCATGAATCTGATACGGACCGGCGTCAACCGGCACCGCATCGAATACATCCTGTTTTCGCATTACCACAGCGATCATTTCGCCGACTTCATTCCCTTCTTTTTCGACGCGGTGTTTTACTCAAACTATCTCGGCAAGAGGCCTGATCTCACCATCATCGGGCCGCGAGGAACGACCCGGCTCTTTCGCACCCTGATCGCCGCACTGCCCGGGTTTAAAAAGGCCCGCTTCACCACCCGATTTAAGGAGGTTTCAGACCGGCCCTTCCGGATCGGGAACACCAAGGTGGTCCCGCATCCGGTCATCCACAGCCCGGGGCTGCATTGCCTCGGGTATCGCATCGAGCACCGTGGAAAGGCCTTCGCATACTCCGGGGACGCGCAGTACTGTGAGAGTCTCGTGCGACTCTGCCGCGACGTCGACCTCGCCGTGCTGGATTGCTCGTTTCCGGCAAACAAACCGGGACAGGGGCATCTCCATGCCGGAGAATGCGGGCTCGTGGCCGCCGAGGCGGGAGTCAACCGTCTGGTCCTCTCGCACTTCTATCCGATCGCCGAGCGGTACAACCTGCGGGAACAGGCGGGAGAGAGGTTCGGGGGCCCGGTTACGCTGGGGAGGGATCGACTGTCGATTCGAATCTAGCGGCTACAAGCCGCCTTCCCGATTGTCACAGCCCAGAATTTCCAGGAACTTCGTCAGACGGGTCTTCTTCATAGGATCGTCAAGCTTCGCGTAGATCGCGAGGAGATTCTTGATCATGCGGCAGAGGATCGCGCGGACCGGGCTGTGTTGGAGATATTTTTCGTCGAACCCGTACCCGGCTTCCGTGAGAAAGCGCTGGCAGTTCTTTTCCGTGAGCAACGCCCCGCCGTTGAAGCAGTCGACGAAAATCTTGTAGCGGTCAGACTCGTACTTCACGAGGAAATGCCCCGGCATACCGATGCCGTGGACCGGGAGCCTCAACCGCTTCCCGATGAGCAAATACACCACCGACAAACTGATCGGAATGCCGGTCCGCCGGTCGATCACACGATTCAGGTAGCTGTTCTCGACCTCGTAATAGTTCTTGGTGTTCCCCTTGAATCCCTGTTCGGTAAAGAGATAGCGGTTGAGCGTCTTGACCGTTTCCTCGCCCGATGCCCTGGGACCGATACGGTCCTGAACCTCTTGCGCCATTTCGTCGAGCTGGCGGATATAGACCGCGACGTCGAGGGAGGGATAGGCATACCGAGCGATGAGAAACGCGCCCTGCTCGAGGTCCATCTGCTCGTCCGGCATCGCCGCCAGCTGAATGAGCTCATCCTCCAGCTTGCCCCCGCGGATCTCCTCGAGCACCGAGGCGATACGTTCCGCCATTTCCGGCTGTTCGATTTCCGCTTCCTGGAGAAGAGGGACCGCCGACGGGCCGATATCGATGAGTTTGTTGCTGATCGTCTGGACGATTCTTTCGTCTTCGTCGGCGAGCAATCGAATGAGGGCTCTGATCTGGCTCTCGTTCACGAGCATGCTGGTACTCCCGGGCAGTGCCATCAGCCCATCGCCCGGCGGAACGCCTTGGCCCCGCCGTAGAGGCAGAGCGCGTCGAAAACCACCATCACGATCACGACCATGCCGACATGCGGAAGCGCCTCAGTCCAATTGGAGAGGATCAACGGTCGTACCGCATCGATGACCCAGGTCATCGGGTTGAACCTCGCCAGGAAACTCATCCATCCCGGCATCGCGGCCAACGGCACCAAGGCTGAGCTCAAGAATATCATCGGAAGGGACAAAAAGCCGAGCACGGAGAAGAAATCGCCATGGCTCTTGACGGAAAACGCCATCGCCATGGAGATCGCCGTCAAGCCGACGCCGAACATCATGCCGATGAGCAGAATCGCGGCAACCCCGAGCAGGCCGGTCGCCGGATGCACGCCGAAGAGAAACGCCACGCCGAGAATCACCAGTACTTGAAGCGAGGTAATCGTCATAACGAAGATAAACCGGCTCAGAATCACCGAGCTCCGGTGGATCGGGGTCGACATCAACCGCTCCAAAAACCCGTTCTCCTTGTCAAAGAGCAGATCGACCCCGCCGGCCAGACCGTTGTTGAGCACGGTCATGACGACCACACCGGCCGCCAGAAAACTGATGTAATTGGGCGCCTGCGTGACCTGCGAGTCCGCCGCCCGCTGGAACAGATTGCCGAAAAAGATCAGCCAGAACAGCATCGGCTGGACAAGCGTGAACAGCATGCTGAATTTTTCACGGCTCAACCGCCGCACCCATCGCATCGTCAACGCGCTGATCTCCTGCCAATACTGCGCCACGTGACTCCTTTACGTCGTTTCGCTTTGCGGAACAGACTCGGTAATTGCCCGGCCAGTGTGGGCGATGAACACATCGTCCAGTCTGGGACGGTTATATTGGATGAACTCGACGCGGCAATTCAGTCGATTGGCCGATTCCAGGATGGCCGGAAGGGCTTTCTCCGGCGATTCCACCCTGATGTCCAATCCGGTCGGCGTCGCCCTGACGGCTTTGATCGCCGGCTGACCCTTGAGCGCCGATTCCAATACCCGAATTTGATTGGATTCCTTCAGCGTCACCGACACGATGTCCCCGCCAAGCCCGACTTTCAATTCCACGGGCGAGCCGAGCGTTTTGATCCTGCCGCCGTCGATAATCGCCAGACGATCGCACAGCTGATCCGCCTCATCCAAATAATTCGTCGTCATCACGACCGTCATCCCGCGCGCCTTCAACATGCGCACATAGTCCCAGATCCGCAGGCGGCTCTGGACGTCGAGACCGAGGGTCGGCTCGTCCAAAAAGAGAATTTTGGGATCCGGCAGCAGCCCGCAGGCAATGTCGAGCTTTCGCTTCATTCCGCCCGAGTAGGTCTTCGCCGGCCGGTCGGCATGAGCTTCCAGTTCGACAAGTTTGAGCAGTTCGCCGATCCGCCTGTTGGCCTCGTGTTTGGGAAGATGGTATAGAGCGCCGAGAAGTTCGAGGTGTTCTCTGCCGGTCAAAAACCGGTCGATGGCGCGCTCTTGCGGGACGTACCCGATGAGCCGCCGCACCGTGTCGGCGTCCCGCACCGTATCGTGGCCCAGAACGGTGGCCGTGCCGGATGAAGGCGTCAGCAGCGTAATTAGCGTCCGGAGGGTCGTGCTTTTGCCCGCGCCGTTCGGGCCAAGAAGACCGAAGATTTCTCCGGCATAGACTTGAAACGAAATGTCCGCGACGGCGACATGGCCGTCGTAGGACTTCGAAAGGCGGGAGACATCGATCGCGATCGCCCGGTCCATTACCCCCAGCCCTTCGCGCCATGATGGTCGTGCATCAGGAATTGTATGAGATCGCTGAGGCGGCGAGCCTGTTGGTGGAGGCTGTCGGCCTCCAACAGAAATTGCTTTTCCAGCGGCGTGCAGTCCAGATAGGTCGAGAGGGTATTGACCAGAATGTCGTCGCTGACTTCCTCGCGGAACCATCCCTGCCAGGTCGGTGGTTCCTTGCGCGAATGGAGATAATCCTCCAACGCGGTCACAAGCCGCTGGCGCACGGCAGGATCCAATGAGGCTTCCGCCCCTCTCATTTTCAGCATAATTGAAGCTTGGCGATAGGGCTTCTCGTGCGATTCGTCGGCAATCTCGAAGCGTTCGAGCCCCTGCAACAGAATATTTGAACGTCCGTCCGCCAGCGGTTGCACGCTAACGAGCCGCCCGACGCACCCCATGGTGAAGACCGGAGGATTTCCGTAGTAGTCCGACTCCCAGCCTTCCTTCAGGAGCGCCATTCCGATGCATTGCCCTCCCATCACCGCATCGTCCACCATCCGGCGGTAACGCGGCTCGAAGATATGCAGCGGAAGATAGGTTTTGGGGAACAACACGACGTTGGGAAGTGCGAAAACCGGAATCTTCGCCGGAATGGGAAACGGTACGTGCTTTTCCTGGCCGTCCGGTCCGTGCTGCTCTCGCTCGCGATCAGTCTGCATGGCTCACGATAGCCGATGGTTGACAAAATTGTCAACGGCGCAGCAGATCGAAAGCATGATGTCTGATGCGTAGAAAACCCGCTCCAATACAGTCGATTTGTGACTCTGCATCCGGCATGCTATAAGCGGAGAGGGAATATTCATACCGGCGGACGAACAGCAGCACAAGAAGAGATGCATCGATCCATTCATGACATTCCAGGCGTCTGGCTCCTCATCTGCGGCCTCATCTTCATCGGCCCGGTGCTCGCTGCCGACAGCACGCAGGAGTTCAGGGTCGCAGCGGAAGGTTACCGCTATGAATTCCCGCGCGATCACGGATCGCACGACGACTTTCGCACCGAATGGTGGTACTACACCGGAAACCTGACCGCCAAGGACGGCCGTGCGTTCGGCTATCAGCTCACATTCTTTCGCAGAGGGATGCCGGCCGATCAGGTCAAAACGTTGCCGTCGAAATGGTCCATCACGCAGCTTTACCTGGCCCATTTCGCCTTGTCCGACCTCGCCGGGAAACAATTTCATTATGCGGAAAAGATCAGCCGGGCAGGGCTCGGCAAAGCCGGGGCGGACCCAAACCGTTTGCATGTCTGGATCGATCAGTGGCAAGCCGAATCGCCGGCCACCCGGACGGACCATCACAGACTGAACGCCGCAGAAGGCGATCTGGCAATTCAGCTCGATCTCCTGGCGGAAAAACCGCTCGTCGTCCACGGAGCCGCCGGGATCAGCCGAAAAGGCGGAGAATCCGGCCAGGCCTCCCACTATTATTCGTTTACGAGAATGGCGACAACCGGTACCGTGACGATCGGCAAGGACTCGTTCGACGTCACGGGCACCAGCTGGATGGATCACGAATTCGGCTCAGCGGATCTGGGGAAGGATCTGGCCGGATGGGACTGGTTCAGCCTTCAACTCGACAACCGGACAGAATTGATGCTCTATCGGCTGCGCCGGACTGACGGCTCATCAGACCCTGCTTCCAGCGGCACACTCATCGACCCTCAGGGTCGAGGACATCACCTGTCGATTGGAGATTTCACCCTCGAACCGCTCAGCGACTGGACCAGCCCGACGAGCAAGGCACGCTACCCGCAGCGATGGCGCCTGACCATTCCCTCACAACAACTTTCGCTCGAACTCATCCCCCTCATGACTGAACAAGAACTCGCCACCCGGCGGAGCACGCAAGTCACCTATTGGGAAGGCGCCATCGAAACGACCGGCGCGGCACAGGGGCAGCCGTTGCACGGGAAGGGCTACATGGAACTCACCGGATACGCCGAGCGCTTTACCAAGAAGCTGTAGGGCGTTCCGTCGCCTTGACTCAACGCGGATTCCTGTGATTAGGTCTCCCGCCACAATGCCCACGCTGAATCGAACCCCTCCAGACCTTGCTCGCCTCGGCATCCTGCTGTTCACGCTGTTCTCCCTTGGCTGTCAAAAGGACAGCGAGGCCATCGTCTCGATCGCGCTGCATCCGACGAACGCCAACATCCTCTATGTAGCGACGAACGACGCCGTCTACAAATCGCGCGACGGGGGACAACTTTGGGAGAAGTTTCCGAGTTTTAGCGCGAGACGCGTCACGACAGTGGCGATCGACCCTCAGCTTCCCGCTACCATCTATGCCGGCACCATGGGTGACGCAGTCTATAAAAGCCCGGACGGCGGCCAACATTGGCTGCCCCATAATGTCGGCCTCAAAGAGCACGTCTCCTTTATCAATCAATTCGTCTTTCATCCGGCGCTGAGCGAGAAGATCTACGCAGCGACGACCGTCGGCGCCTTCTATACGAAAGACGCGGGGCGGGAATGGGAAGAGCGGATGAACGGCATGAAAGAAGTCCACATCGTGACGTCGATCGCGATCAACCATAAGGACCCGACCATCCTGTATGCTGGAACGACCGGAGGAATCTACCGTTCGGACGATGCGGCAATGTCTTGGAGGAAAATCAACAACGGCCTGATTCCGGAACGGGAACTGATGGCCTCGATGGCGCTGGGAGTCAACGCCATTGAACTCGACCCGATCAATCCCGACATTGTCTATGCCGGAACGACGAAAGGCTTGTTTCGCACCGCCAACAAGGGAAGCCAGTGGGAACGGATCGGGCAGACTATTCCCGATCCCTTTGTCAGCAGCATCCTGATCCATCCTTCCGAACCCTCCACGGTTTACATCGGCGGACCGGGAGGCGTCTGGAAAAGTTCCGATAGCGGGAAG
>DATGEA010000012.1:0-3070 GCA_035310605.1 Nitrospira sp.
CTTTGATGTCCCCGCTCATTTCCGGTCTACCGCAATAGGACCGCTTCATCGATCGCCTCTTCAGGAACAGTGAAGCCTTGCCCGCCTCAGGGTTCTTTCTGTGGACAAGGAGGATGCAAGACTCAGCGGTGAAGGGCGGCACAGGTTTTGGAAGATGACCTGCTTATGTTCCCGGATCCGTGACCCCCAGACTGGTGAGGCAGGGCATGAATCGATTTCCGGAGCAATCAGGAAAGAGTCTGACGGAACTTATGATCGTCATAGCCATTGTCGGGATCATGGTGGTAATGGCCGGACCGAGCTATCAGGCAATGACGGCCCGTGTCCAAGCACGTAGTGCCGCCGCGGAGATCGCCTCAACGCTTAGAATGGCCAGACAGCTGGCCATGGCTAGGCGAGAGCGGCTGCTGGTGCGATTCAATTTGCCGGAACAAACCATCACACTGCGGAATGCCGATGGCAGCTGGGACCTGGCCGTCTATCGGTATGCCGATAAAGGCATTCTGCTGGAAGAGCCTACGGCCGGTCCCGATCTCTTCTTTCATCCGAGCGGGCGTTCAGCGAGTGCCACCAGCATCCTCATTCAAGATCGGCAGGGTCGGCGAACGACGCTCACTGTCAGCCTGACCGGCCGGGTTGTGATCTCATGACCAGGCCGGCCCAACTCGATCCCTCCAGGGGAGCGACTTATTCAGAAGTCCTCGTGGCTTTGGCGCTGACGTTGATTGGATTGATGGGAGCAATGGGGGCATTTCATGCGGCTGGTCGCAGCATTGGTCAGGGAGAGCTTGCCACTCGTGCGTTGGCCATGGCGGAGTCGAGGATCGAAGCAAAGCGCTCCGTTCGATGGGAGCAGTTGCTGATGGACGATCTCGATCACGACGGTGTGCCGGAGATATTGATGCGCGATGACGGGGTAAGCGGCGATCGTGCTGCCGGTGATGGGATCTATTCGGCTGCCCGGGAGCAGGATGGAATCCGTCTCGCCTGGACCGTTGCCCCCAACCGCGCCGGCAGTCTTCCGGACTCCGGATATGCCGTCCTCGAAGTCAGTGCGTCGTACATGACCAGCAGTGGAGAGCATGAAGTGCGACTGGCTACGGTTCGAGCCAATCCGAGGTTTGCGGGGGCTCACTAGCGAAGGGGTTCCGATGTTACCGAACGGAAAAGCCGGAGCGCAGGCGGTGTCGTTGAGGCGCTCCGAAGTGGGCTCGAGTCTGCTCGAACTGATGGGCGCGATGGCTGCGGGGCTTGTCGTGCTCGGTGCTACGCTTCAATCCCTGTCATACTTCCAACAAGAGTTTGCACGGCAACAAGACCGGATTACGCAGCAACAAGACCTTCGGTTGGGACTCGACCTGCTTGACCAGGAGCTCCGACTGGCAGGGCCCGGGTCGCTTTCAGCCATCATGTCCGATGAAATCCAGTTTACGGCGAACATTCATGGGTTGATGACAAACGTGACTACAGCAGCGGCAATCGGCGAAACGACGATCGCGGTCGACGACGGGCTTGGCTGGCCGGATCGAAAAAGCATACGGGTCTACTGGAATGAACAATCCGAATCATTCACGCTTGCACGATCCGGACAGTGGAATCTCCTCAGCTTCGCGGAGCCGATTCCACGGATGATTCCGGCCGGTGCCTCAGTTGAAGTGATCAATCGCATCCGGTATTACAGCCGTCCGGACGAGAAGGGATCATTGAGGTTGCTGCGCCAGATCGACGGTGGGGCCAGCGTGTTGGTTGGAGATATTGAGGGCGTGAAGTTTTCTTACTTTAATGAACAGGGACAGGTGACGACGCAGCCGGCGCTCGTGCGACGCATTGTCATCGAGGTCTCATTGCCTCGTCGGACATTGAGAGCGGTCAGAGAGGTCAGTCTCCGGACGTAAGTGAACCATCAAAAAAGATGAGGAGACCATGAGACATCAACAAGCCCTCCGGTTATTAAGCCCCAACAATCAAGGACACGTACTCATGGCAGCCCTCATACTGATCATTATCCTTTCCCTCTTGGGCATGACCGCACTCTACTTGGCCAGCCAGGACGTGCCGGGAATCACGGCGATGAGAGAGGAGGGTATCGCTCAACAGTTGGCTGATGCAGCTGCTGACCTGATCATAACCTGGTTTCATGATTCCACCATGACGCCGGCCTCGGTCGCCGATCTTCTTGCCAAACGTCAGGGGGACATCGTCAACGGTCCTTCGTTCTTCGATGGGTCCGGTCGCTCACAGTTTGTGGGGACGGCCGAGCGGCCCGACATCCTGCTCGACGCAGTTAATTCCGCGGACGATCGTCTGCTCAATTCTCCGCCAAGCGGGTTCACCGGGCCACTACTTGGACTCGGACGCCTGGAGAAGATGAAAGTTTACGGCCCCTTGCAGCCGGGACTACTCAGTACGCTTGAGGTGACCGCCTCCACCATCGGTCGAAAGCCTTTGGCAAGGACGATCCGTCTGCAACTTGGAGCCCTGAACATACCTGCCGTTCGCGCCGCGGTGCAGACCGGTCAAGGGTTAGGGGCGCTACGGCCGGGCGGCGAATCGCCGGTGTTGGTGCATTGGGGTGACCTCCGTGTAATGGGCGATCTGTGGGTCAATCAGCCTGAGGATGTGGTGCTCAAGGACAGCAGTGCGCCTGTGACAGGACAGTCTTATGAACTCATGAAGCGATTGGAGGATCGATGGACCGATTATTGGATCGGCGGCGATGTTTCTCTCCTGTCTCCCCCCTTGTCTGGTACTGCGGTCTTCCCTCCGAACATGCACGTACTCCAGCAGCCGACGCCCGGCGTCAGGCTTGACCAATGGGATTACGATTTGTTGAAGCGGACGGCACTGCGCCACGGCAGCTACTATCGGCTCGACCGATTAGGGCGACTCCATCCGCCCGGAGCGCCGGATGCCGACCCGGGGTTGTTGCCCTCTGAGGTGCTTTCCTCACCGGCGGTCGGGCATTCCCAGGGACTGGTATTTATCGATACCGTGGATGGAGAGGCGCCGCGTTCGGACAATCTCGGCACATTGGTCGTAGACGCCGACTATGTCGAAGCATTGCTGGTGG
>DATGEA010000013.1:0-13466 GCA_035310605.1 Nitrospira sp.
GAGGAGTTCGGCTCAGAAGGCGTAACCGACGGCAGCGAGAACGCAGTAAAAACCAGAGTGTGCTAATCCAAAACTGTCTCACCAGAGGGGTTCACCCCAATAACCTGTGGCTGAAGTGTGGCAGAACTATCGTGTCCGATCGGTTTTGGCGGGTTCATCCGTTTCTTCCGACTCCCCTTTAAGGGATTGATAAGAATACGATGAACGATGCTCTGGATGCGGCGATCGGGTTAGTTGATAGCCAGATAAGTCAAGATCAGAACCTATAGTCTCTATGGCATCAGGGTTTTCAAATCTCGTCCCTCCCTCATGCTGCTCCCTCGCGACGCTGGGACGGAACACCACCTGCGTGGGCCCCCAAAAGCAGGAACCTTGACAAGGATATCGAACAGGCAGAAAGGGACTGCCGTCGGCCATGGACTGAGGATAGCCGCCACGACGATCGCCATCGTCAGCCTGCTTGGTGCGGCTCTTCTGGCCGTCTTTTGGCTTCTTGGTACGCCTTCACGCGGGGACAAACTGGTCCGGGCATTACGGATTCCCCGCCCTGCGGTCATCGCCCACCGAGGCGCCTCCTATCTTGCTCCGGAAGAAACGCGGCCCGCCTTCCTGCTGGCCCGTGAGCTGGGCGCCGATTATTTAGAGTTCGATGTCCAACGCACCAGGGATGGCGTGTTGATCGCCTTGCATGACGATGACCTCTCCCGGACGACCAATGTGGCCGGCATCTTTCCCGGTCGCGAGAACCACACGGTCGACACCTTTACCTTCGCCGAACTACAGCAGCTCGATGCAGGCTCCTGGTTTAATCGCCAGTTCCCTCATCGCGCCCGCGCGTCGTTCAAGGGACTCCGCATTCTTCGGGTGGAGGATATCATCGGGATCGCCGGGTCGGGGTCGTCTCCTCCCGGCATCTATATCGAGATCAAGGCCGCGCATCGCTTTCCGGAGATTGAACGGCAGCTTGTTGCACTCCTGACCGATCACGGGTGGATTCATGGTGCGGGATCCCAAGCCAGGGCCCAAGTGATCTTTCAGTCATTTGAGCCGGACAGTCTCGCTCGACTGAAGGAGTTGGCTCCCGATATTCCGCGGCTGCTCCTGATCGATGAGGTCAGGGCGGGCAAGGAGAGTTGGGAACTCCTCTTGAAACGTGCCGCAGCGATTGGGGCAGGGATCGGGACGTGGGGATTCCGTTGGGCGTTCAGTCCTCATTGGTCGACCAAGGCTGCGCCCCTACGGTATATGACGACATGGCCCTGGTACACAGGCCAGGCTCACCGCGCCGGACTGTTTGTTCATTGCTGGACAATTGACGACCGGTGGGAAATGTGGCTGGTGACGCTAGGCGGCGCGGACGGCATCTTCACGAATCGAACCGAACTAGCCCTTGCTGTGTACGGCCGTGCGACTCACGGCGATCTCGATACGCTCTGGAAGAACATCGGCTACGAGTGAACGGTCCGATGTTCCAATCCTCTCACCGCTGCTTGTTTCCCTCTATCCCAACGATAATCACACGCTGGTCAAAGACGGCTGGTGCTGGTGGTATCGAAAGTACGCTCCTGGCAACAGCGAGTTGGATAGACTTGAGAAGGAAGCACGAGAAGCGAAGCAAGGCTTGTGGATCGATCAGCCTCCAGCAGCGCCTTGTGGCTTTCTTTTCGATCCTAAGGCAAAAATTTCGAAGCCACCGAGAAGCAAGATCGCGCTTGGACCGCTTCCTTTCGTCGAGGACCGCCGAAGCCGGCATTCTACTCTCGTTCTGACCTGCCGTCGTTTTCCGAGGAGACGTCACAACCTAGTCTCTCCCCGTTCATGGGCCACCCAGCCGGCTCGGCTCCGGTTTTGGCTCCTGATCAAACTCCTCCAGCGGCCGGAAATTCACCGGCAGCTGGAAGAGGAAATCAGACATGGCGCGCAGCGTCACATTGCGATACTCAACGAGCCAACTGCGCTCCTTCCGAGCTCATCTGCACTCAGCGGGTCGGGGCGATATCGACGACCATGTTGTCTTCGTTCAACTCCGCCCGCACGACTTTGCCTTCCATCAGCATAGAAAGCTTGCTGCCTGCAGCCTCATCCATCGCAAACGTCTGCTTCCCTTCAGCATTGGTGATCTCGATTACTTCCCAAAACGGGTCCGCATAGGTGAGCTTACCAGCAATGAGGCGATGGCCTGCAGGCGTAGTACCTTTCCTGTGCAGATCGATCAGCATGTTGCTCTCATCTATGACCAAGACGACTTCATCACCCCCCTTTGCCTTGTAGAGCCCCATGCGCTCAGCCTTGTGGACGCTGACCGCACGATTCTGCAAGCCAGCCGTCGGTTTAAAAAACACTAAACCCGATTGGACCTTCTCGACCGTGGTCGTGAGGTGTTTGTGCATGGGGGGCTCAGCTTGGCCCGCCTCACGGGCAAACGTGAGGCTCCCACACCACACCAGGCCCGCCGCTACAACGATACTGACAAGAATGGGACGCATAAATCTCCTCCTTTCTTCCCTTCCTCAGCAGGAGGAAGTCACCACCAGGCTTACTTTGGATCGTGCGACGTGACCCTGTCATGCGGCGCATAGAGCAGACGCAACCGCGTGTCGGTCGCGCACCTTGGCAGGCCCCCACATAAATCATCGGCCTCATGGGTGCCTCATGAAGAGCGTGGCAGATTAGTTCAGGCGTTGAAGCGGCGGAGACTGGAGAATCGGTCGCGCGAGGAAGGAACAGGAAACGCGAGAGATAGGGCAGTCAGCGGGGCTGGAACGCCCTCGGTAAATGCTATGCGCAGAGACGCGGCTTCGTCAAGCGGTAGGCTCAGTATGCTCATTTTGTGCTCAACTCCACCTCACCCCAGCCTGACGTCCCTCCAGAAAACTGGATCTATCCAATAAAGGGGAACAGGTCCGGACTAACTCTTGCGGGTTCTGATCAATCCAAGCGATTTGATTGACTCCCGCGCAGCGGCACGTGCTTTGACCGCGGGATTGAGAAGGAGTCCCGGATCGGCATGCACGCCGATCTCCGACACCCGCCTGCACTGCCGGATGACCTCATTGAGGGACATCACCGCATCGTCTCGACGCGGGTCCGCCGTAGCGAGATGCTTGAGGAGCATCTCCGCGTATCGCGTTGTCTCTGCGCAATGATGAATGATGGCTTGCGCATCCCCCATTCCGCCGTGCGCCACCATCTCTTCGACGTTCTTCATCAGCCCGTCGCCCTGCTCTTGCAGGCTTGCCCCCTCAGAAGCGTACGCCAGGGACACCTTCCCGACAATCGGGAAGCCTGAAGCGACAGCACCGCCGAGAACCATTGCGAACACGATGCGTGCCTTCATGGTCAGACGCCGATCCGTTTCTCCCTCCTAGTATCGTCCACGCGGCTCTACACGCGAGGAGGTGAGCTCCCGATAGAGGCGATGAAACTCGTCCGTAGTCAAATTCGGGTCCTGCAGCCGAGCCAGACTGCTCTGGTCGATCGAATATTCAACCGTATCGTCGTAGTTCGACGAAGCGATCGTAACAAACCGAGGCGGGAAAAGCCGCTCCGGCAGGAGAATCCCCACTCCCAGATTATATTTGAGAGCCAACCTGATTACCTCTCGCGCCTTGTCGGCCGGAACCTCCCGTCCCAAACCGATGTTCTGCGGTGGTTGCCCCATTCTCGCGAACTGGAAATGGACGTTCGTCATCCCTGCGTGGGCAAACTCCTCAGTCAATGCCGGCACCTGGTTTCGATAGTGATTGGCCAGGACCACTTCCACACGGCTCACAGGAGGCACAGGCGCGGTCTCGGCGAAGACTGAACCGGCTGTCGGCATAATGGCGCAAGCAGCCAGCATCATCCCAATGATCTGTTGAGAGAGTCGCATAGGTTACTTTGCCTCGAAGCTGAAGACCGCCGAGCTGGTGCCGTTTTCGGCTACCGAGATCTCTTGTTCTTTCTCTCCGAGAACCGGATGCCATGCCTTGATCCGGTAGGTCCCGGCGGGAAGATCCGTAATCGAAAACGTCCCTTCCAGCCCGGTGACGGCATAGTACGGATTCTCCACCGCCAGCCCATGCCCCTGCATGTACGGATGCATGCCGCATTGCATGGTGACGCTGCGGCGATTACCTGTGAAACGGATGATGTCGCTGGTCCCTCCCCTGGTCAGAGCCGGGCGGTGGAACATGATGAAGATGTGTTCCCGTTCCCGTTCATAAAACTGCAAATCATGCGCAACCTGATCGAGATTCTTTACCGTCAGCGGATGGTTCTCCCGCACGACCGAGACGAACGGCACGAACTGGCACATGTTCGCTTCCAGGTTCGTCTCTTTAAGCTCGAACGGCTTGCCTTTCTCGACACCTTCGATCGTCACGATGACATCTTTCAGGCCCTGCTGTGCTCCCACGGTAACGTCACGGAGCAGCCGATACCCAGATCCATCGGACAGTGCGCCACAATACGCACGATCGTAGTACCGACGAAGTTCAAACCGCATGGGCTCCGGAAGTTCACCGGTGAATTTCACGGTCCCTGTCACGGTGCCCCCGCTGGACACCGTCGTTTCCTCGTAGGCCCAGCCCATTTCCGGCGCACCCACACACACACTCAGAAGCATTGTGTTCAAGAGACTGGTCATGAACCGCCTGGTCTGTGCTTTCATCTTGCCCCGCATGGAAAGAATTGGATGGGGGAGCCCGACGGCTCCCCCATGGTCTGGATAATAACGACCGGCCTTGCACTTGTGATGACGGCACTTCGACAGGACGCCGGAATGCCGTCGTGTCGCTTCTTACTGTCCGGACATCGACGTCCGTGACGGCACGGCACCACCGTTCTCCTGTTCCGCCGTCTTAGTTGGTGGAATTTGCGGCGTCAACGGAAGGATCCGCTGATCCTCCGCCGGAAGCACTTTGAAGAGCCCCCATTGTCCAGCATTGGCGAACGCCGGCCGCTGGTTCTTCCACAGATAGTCGCCGACGATCTTGTTCGGACCTCCGGCGCCGCCTGTGAGATGGGCGTTGATGATTTCCGATCCGCCGAACTCCATGGTACTGACCTGGTCGGCTCCCTGCATGTAGGGCTCATGCGGCCATTCATGGCCATCCACCGTGAACAGCTGAACCTGTTCGCTGAAGGCACCCAGCACATGAATCGCCACCGGGTCGCCGACATGCGCCTGCAACATCGGTGTCGTAGGGGCGTCGCCGGCCTTCACGCAGCTGAAGAACTCGGACACATCGCAGCCTTTTTCAGCCCGCCAGGCGGTCGGTTCCGAGCGGTAGTTCACCGCCGTGATACCGGCCACTTGCTGGATATAGGGCATGAAACTGACACCCACGATGTTATCCTCGTCCTGGAACATCAACGAGAAGTCCCGGTAGTTCTTTCGGTTTTCATTGCCGGGGATCATCCGATCGACCAGCACGTCGGCGCGCCAGCTGCTCTTCATCGTGATGTCCTCGCCGCTCATCGGATCGCGATAGCGCGAGCCCTTCGGACCGACGATGATGGAGCCGAACAGGCCGTTTCGCGGATTCTCCACCACGTTCCCCCAATCTTGAATGAGTGCGGCCAGTTCTCCGTACTCAGGATGGGCGTAGTACGTGTAAGTTTTGCTTTGGCCCGGTCCGACCGTTTGCTCGCCCGGATTGTTGCCGACGTTGGCGCCGAACGAATCCTTCGGATCGAACGCCATCATATCGACGTGGAATCCGGCCCGTTCCTTCGCCATCTCATTCTTCAAATTGACCTTGATGCAATCGCCGACGTTGACGTGCAGGGTCAGCGGGCTCGGGCGCAATTCGCCGGCCTTAACCCGCCCACGATCGCCGTCGAGCAGATACATCTTTCCCTGCTCGTTCCCGAAAACCATCTTCCGTTCGAGATCCACTTCCATCACACCCGGCGCCCCTTCGTGATACCGGATGTTCTGGTCGACCGCCGACACGTTAAAGGTCTTGACGGGTGCGTCAGCCGGGCAGACCGACGGAGCAGACTTTTGAATCTGCTCACGGCCCGGCAACGGTTTCAGATCCCCTTGTAATTCGTCGAAGACCCGGAAGAGTCCCCAGCTGCCTTCCGCAAAGTGAGAGGCGCGACCGCTATAGTAGAGATAGTCGCCCGCCTGCTTCTGTGGTCCGCCAGCTGCCTGGATGGCCGGGTCGTAGCGCTCCCCGATGGCCAGGTGAATCGTGCTGCGCGGCATGGCCGTTGTCCCGTACCGCTCCATCGGGAACCAGTGGCCCGTCACGTGCCACGTATGCACTTCATTGGCGGATCCTACCAGCGCCCGCACCAGAATGGGATCGCCCAGGTAGGCTCGCAGCAACGGTGTGCCGGGATCTCCGTGAATTCCTGATACGAACAGCTTCGACGGATCCGGATTGTTCATGAGTCGCACACTCAACGGCTCCACGCGCATGCTGTAGCCGCTGCCGGTCGTCGCTTCGCCGCCGTTCAGGAACCACATCGCGGACTTATTGATCCGATCCGGGAACTGATGCGACGGAGGCCCGTCAACGGTGACTGCCCCCATTCTCGCCTGCGGGTTGTCGGTGCTGATCAACTCCGCCGTCCGCGCGTTGCTGTCCATAATATGCATCATGACTTCGCGGAAACTCCCCCGGATGTGGGCCGAGACCGGCTCCAGGGTGTGAATATCCGCAATGGGGCCGCTCCGGATTTCTTTTCCGGTGACCGGATCGTGATAGGTCGAACGCGGCGGCTCGGTGATGAAGGCCGAAAACAGCCCGTGCCCCCAGGTATCGGTGCCGAACACGTGATCGTGCCAGTAGACCGTTCCCAAGTCCGCGTCCACATACCAACGCTCACGAATGAATTCGACACTCGCAATGTCGTTCTTCTTGTGCGCGTACTTCAACGGCGCGTCAAAGGTAATCGTGTTGCCCTTGATCTCCTTGATCCGCGCGACCTCGAAAAACTTCGGATCGTCCATCCCCACGCCGAGTTCGGTATTGATGTGGAACTTGGACGGATTCTTTACCGTAATGCTGCGCGCCCCGGGTTTCGTATCCGCCGTCACGATTGTGTTGCCGGGCAGGGGCATGCCCTTGTCCGGTTGTGGATCTTCCAGCATCGTGAAGGCCCGCAGCGACATGTCGTAGGAGAATCCGATCGTCGGACCGTCGGACGCGCTCGTGTCGAACTGGAAAAAATGCGGATGGAGATTGATCTTATTCGCCCATCCCGTCCGCGCATCGTCCGGAATTTCGTTTTTGAAGATGATATCGACGCAATCGTAGACATTGCCGCGGATGACCAACGGAATCTGCTTCTTAGGATTCTTGCGAACCTCCGCCTCTTCTTCGTGCAGCACATAGATCATGCCGATTGGATCCACAATCGCAGCGGATTTAGGGGTCGCCGGCTTGAGGGTAATCGGCAGCGTGATGGAGTGAATCGTATAGAACTTTCGTGGAGAATTCTCCGGACAGAGACTCCACGGCCCTTGCTCACCCGGCTTGGCCTGTTCGGTACTTCTCGTGCCGTCTTCCCGGACACGGAACGGTTCCAGCCAAGGCGCGCCTCCATGATTCGGGGCAAACGGAGGCCGCTTCCCGAGATGCGGACGGAGCCAGGGGAACGCGAGTTTGCCGGTCTGTGGATCGAAGGTGATCGGCGGACGCTTCATCGGCGTCGGCGAGACATAGTCCGCCCACTTGTGCGGTGTCTCCGGTTCATTGAGTGCCAGGGCACCGTCCCACTTCCAGTTCACCACCGTCGCATCGTGCGCCTGGGCCTGCTTCACCTGATCTTCCGTCTTGCCGGGCAGGCCTTGCGGCGGCAGCATGTATTCGGCCCAGTCCTTGATCGAGACCTTCACCGGGTTGGCTTTCCAATCCGTTTTGTCCTTGGTGATCTCGTACTTCTTGCCGCCGTACCAATCCACCGTGGTGCCGACTAACTTGTCTGAACTGACCGCGAGCTTGATCTTCCCCTTGCGGTCAGGCAGTTCAACGAGGGGCTTCATGACATCGGTCTGGTAGCCCTGCGCCTGCAGCGTGTTATACACGCGCCAGAATCCCCACATGCCCGTCACATAGTGCTGCGGGATATGGCAATGGAACACGAACTCGCCAGCCAGGGCTTGCAACCCCCCCGATCCACCTTCGATCACTTCATCGTAGATCTCGGACGGACCGATCGATTGCACATCGAGCCGGTCAGAGGTATCGCTGATTGGCGGAAACTTCACGGGACCGTTCTTGGAGAGAGTCGGATCAAGCTTGCTCGTGCCTGGCTGTCTGGCCCAGCGGATCGAGCCGCCATGCAAGTGGTGGGAGTGGACGATCTCGGAGCCGCCGATCATGCGGAACTTCGCCGGATCGCCGATGTAGGAGCGGGGAATTGTCGTGGCCGGATCGCCGAAGGTATAGGACCCATAGCCTTGCGATTCATCGGCAAACCCGACCAGGTGCGCTTGTAACTCCAATCGCTCGCCATGCGGTTCACTTCGATAGTTGAGCAGACGGGCGGACGGCCGATAGGTATCCGTATGGGCATCGCGCTGCGGCAGCATGTCGCCCCTGCGGTCCAACAGGCGGAACGTCTCATCTCCCGCTTCATGGTAGAAAATGACAAATTCGCGGAAGTCGGAGCCGTTCGCCACATCGATCATAGCTTCCCATCCGCTCTTCATCTCCTCGGCCGTAAACGGGCTGAGGTAGCGGGATCCGCGAGGCTCGACCACGAGCGACCCCAACATACCGAGCGAGTATTGATCTCTGGTCGCGTGACTATGGAACGCCCGACCGCCTTCCTGCAGATCAATGGGGATGTACCATTCGAACTCTCCGCTCTTCCCCGTCGGCACCAGGGCGTCCGGATTGTTGGCGGTCGCCGGCTTGCCCGTGCTCGCGACAAGCAGCTGAGAGCCGTTGATGATCATGTTCGTCGGTTCGCCGGCAATCTCATTGCGCAAGGTGATCCGCAGGCAATCGCCCTGGTTGGCCCGGATGACCAACGGCTGAATCAAATCTCCCTGCAACCCGTTTGACACTGCGCCTCCGGCGAACGTCGGATCCTCACTGTCCCGGGCAGCCTTATTTTTTGCTTCTTCCTCGCGCACACCGGCCACATTCTCCGTCAACGCATACATGTAGCCGGGATAGAAATCCCCGAACCGGTTCACGGTGATTTCCACGTTGATCGCCGTCACGTCGTAGGAGCGGACGGGAGCATGAGCCGGACAGCGGGCACCCTGCGTCACCTGCACTTTATCCGGATCCTCCGCCACGAGCAGTACACCCTGCTGCATCGCATGGGCGCCGGCTCCTTGGAACGGTCCTTTCGTCTTGACCTCCCGTTCGATTTGCTCGATGGCCTTCGACATCTTGTCCTGCAATATAGGGCCGGCCTGCGCGTGGACCGGCATTGCAACATCGGCATGCTGATCGGTCGGGACATGCGCGTCATGCGACATGACCGCAAGCGCGGGCATAGTCCCCGCACACCAGAGACAGGTTGACAGCCCTAACATTCCCGCCCGCACCCACTTCGTTGATGCACTCATACGTTCAGCCTCCTCAATCAATCAATAGGTCAACATCCGATCCACCGGCAATAATCTCGGCTCATTAAATTTAGGGTCTGGTGAAGGCCAACTTGCATCGGGGGGATTGTCAGGAGGCCGGTCCTTTCTTTCCCACTCCCCCACCAGACAGTATGAATTCCACGTTAAGAATCCTCAGACACACAAAGTCGGGAGTCTTGTACAGCAACTCCTGTTCCGCGTTGTGAACAAATCCGGTTTTTTCGATTTATTGGGCTTTTTTGAACAAGACGAGAGAAACATGCTGATGATGATGGGACATGAATGTCCCATCATCATAAAGAAGAATTGTAAGTGGTTGATCTAGCAGAATGTTTGTCTTGCCCAAAGGCCAAGATTAATGGGGCGTCGGCGCCCCATTTTCTGGAGATCTGGATTCATCCGCCGGTAGATCAGCTGACGCGACAATGAATCAGAATGAATGATGCTGACAAGGTTTCGCTAAAGGGCATCGCGCAGCCCGTGCTTCTTCACCATACGCTCGATTGTCTTACGGTCCACTCCTGCTTCACGCGCGGCGCGACTCATGTGCCCTTCGTTGCGCCTGAGGAGATCCATGAGAAAATTGCGCTCGAACACTTCGACGGCTTGCTGTTTGGCTTGTTTGAACGAACCTGAGCCCGGTAGCGCGGTATCTTTTTCGACCAAGGCCTGTAACCGCTCAGGCAAATGGGCGCTCGTCACGGTGGAACCGTCGACCAATACGGCAGCCCGTTCCATCACGTTTTGCAACTCCCTTACATTGCCGGGCCAGGGATATCGCATCAGTACATCGGCGACCGACGGATCCAGCGTCGGCAGCGAGATCGCGTCCGGTCGCACCCGCTGGACAAAGCGCGTCACGAACTCATTGGCCAGGAGCAGGATGTCCCGCTCGCGCGATCGCAACGGTGGAAGTGCCACGGGAATGACGTTGAGTCGATAATAGAGGTCTTCACGGAATGCACCCCGCTGACAGAGGGCTTCGAGATCCTGATTGGAGGCCGCGATGACCCGGACATCCACATCCGCAAATCGAGTCCCGCCGACACGTCGGACCTGCCTCTCCTGCAGGACCCGGAGCAGGCGCGCCTGAAGCTTCTGGCTCATTCCGCTGACTTCATCGAGAAAGACCGTCCCTCCGTTCGCCGCTTCAAAGAGACCGGGCTTGGCGGCATGCGCTCCGGTAAACGCTCCCTTCTCGTGGCCGAACAACTCGGACTCGAGCAGCGAATCATTTAAGGAAACACAATCGACGGGAATGAAAGGGTGGTCGGCGCGAAGACTCGCCTGATGTATCGACCTGGCTATCAGCTCTTTTCCCGTCCCGCTCTCGCCGTACACGAGCACGTTCGAATCCGTGGGCGCCACCTTGTTAACCAGGGCCATCACCGCTTTCATCGCCTGACTGTTCCCGACAATCTCCGCTGCCCTACTCTGTAGGTGTGAGGATGTTTGCTCCGACTGTGCGACCGTGCGCGGCGCCGTTGCCGAGCCGGCCAGCGGACGATCGGCTTCGAAAGCACGGCGCACGACTTGGACGAGTTCCGCACTCGTGAAGGGTTTGGTAATGTAATCGAATGCACCGTACCGCATCGACGTCACTGCGGTCTCAATCGTGGCATGGGCCGTCAACAGCACCACCTGCACAGTAGGATCCACGCGCTTGGCGGCAGTCAACACTTCGATCCCGTCGATCTTCGGCATTCGCAAATCCGTCAAGACAAGGCCCGGCCGTTCCCTTTCGATCAACTCCAGCGCCTGCCCCGGATCGGAAGCCGCCACACAGTCATAGGGCACGCGACTCAAGATGCGCCGGCAGTTCTCCAATGCCTCTTCTTCATCGTCAACTATGAGGATTTTGCCTGCGATTCCCATGTCGCTTCTTCTTTCATGCCGGTTCTGCGTCCAACAGTCGGCAAGATCACCCAGAAGACCGCACCTGTCTCCCCGTTCTTGACCTCAATTTTCCCTCGATGATCCGCCACAATTCCATACGTCAGAAACAGTCCTAGCCCTGTTCCCTGCCCGGCTGGTTTGGTGCTGAAGAATGGATCGAACACGCGACCGATAATGTCTTTCGGAATGCCGGGCCCGTTATCCGACACGGTGATCTGTACCCATGATTGACCGTCTATCTCCACCGTCGTGGTTCCGACCGTCACCATACCCTTGGTTCCCTGCGGACTCACCGCATCGATAGCATTGTTGAGCAGATTGAGGATGACCGTTTCCAGCCGGTCACGGTCGCCCATGACGGGCGGGAGCCCTGGAGCCTGGATGCATTCGAGCCGCACGGAAAGAGCTGACACCCGTTCACCCGCGTTGGCGATGCATGTCCGAACAACGCTATTGACTTCGATCGGTTTCAGGGTTGATACCGTCCCGCGAGAAAAGGTCAGAATGCTTTTGGTAACGCGCGAGATGCGTTCGGCTTGTATTCTAATCGCTTCTAAATCCTGGAACACCTCAGCCGGCATTGGAGATCGAGACGCATCGGCTTCCATGCATTCAATACGATTCAAAATGATGCCGAGCGGATTATTGATCTCGTGCGCAATGCCACTGGCCACTTTGCCCAGGGTGGCAAGCCGCTCAGCCAACTCAAGGTTTTGCACATGCTTGGTAATTTCTTGCGTCTTCTCTTCCACACGCCGGGCCAGGTCTTCGTTGAGTTTTTCGAGTTCTGTTCGAGACGTTTTAAGCCGGTCGGCCATTTGGTCAACGGCGGTCGCCAGGTCTTCAAATTCGTCGCCCGTGTGAATATTGAGCGGGCGGTCATAGGTGCCCTGACTGATGGCCTCCACACCCGACTGCAGAATCTGAATAGGGCGAGCGATGCGAGCCGCCACATAGCGGCCCATCGCCCAAAGAAGCCCGATCATCACCAACCCAATCGCGGCGAGATTCTTCAATTGATCTCTAATGGGCGCATAACTTTCCGACGGCTGCTGCCTCACAAACACATGCCACGGGTTGTCCGGCAACTTGAGACCGCGGACGGGAGCATATCCCACTACGGTGTCGTTCGCCCCATGCCCGTCATCCTCCGCGATGGCCCACCCGGGCTCCGAAGACACAATCATCGCCATCAGTTGACTGGGAATCCGGTGCTCTTGACGAGGCAGGATCGGACAGACGAGCGGGTTCCCCGCGGCATCGAACAGCATGGCATGGCCGGTTTGTCCAATCCGGATCTGTTTGATCATCGCAAAGAGCATATCGAACCGATAGGATGCTTTGACCGCTCCGATGACCGCATGCTGCCGGTCGTCAAGGATCGGCACCGCGATGTCGATGGTTTCTTCGGACGTCCTGAACGATCCTTCTTGGGCAGGAATGAGCCCGCTGACATAGACCTCCCCAGCTCGAACTGCATCCCACCATTGTTCCTTGCCAAAATAGTAGTGATCAGGTTCCGAACTTGCGGCGACGAGTGCCCCATGCTGATCCGCAATCAACAACCCAACGACTTTATCTCCATCGCGCACTTTCGTTTCCAAGAGAAACCGGGAGAGTTCGGAGTTCAAGAGACCTGCGGCACTATCCAGTCCTTTTTCCCAGACCTCCATACGCTCATTGATGAGGCGCTGCGCCTTTTCACGATCCGGTGGATAGGATCGATTTGCGATCTCGACCGGTTGGCGCACGCGTAACGGCGCCGAGCCAAGCAAGCGCACACTTTGCACTTCGCTTTGCACCAACATCGTGACCCGATCGGCCGCTTGGACAGCCACGGCTTGCAGATTTCCTCCGATGACGTCCCGCAGCGAACGCATGCCGGACACAGAGGCGAGGACGAGACCGATCAGCAGCGGGATACAACCCACCAGCACGATGGCTAAAACTATTCGCCCTCGAATGGTCCGAATCTTCACGCACACCCCGTCCTGAAGTGCTGCATTGTAAGCAACATGGAAGACAA
>DATGEA010000014.1:0-7386 GCA_035310605.1 Nitrospira sp.
AGCCAAAACCGGCGGAACGGAATCACGAGAAGCCTCGGTGTGGTTGGCCCGAGTGTACCTTCGGCAAGGACAGGGGGACAAATTACTGGAGGTTGCGCGTGGATTGCCCTCGTCTTCCCTTTCGGCAGAGCAGAAAGGGCAGATTACCCTCTTCGTGGGGATGTGGTTGGAAGATCAGAAGCAGTTCGACGAGGCCATTGCTCGTTATCGCCTAGTCGCAAAAAGTGGAGAGCCCGCGTCGCAACGGGCGGAAGGACACTGGCGCATCGGCTGGGTGCACTACCGGACCGGGCGCTATCGGGAGGCAGTTGAAGCCTTGCGAGTGCTCACGGAGGAGCATGACAGCGACTTCGAGCCGCAGGCGCTCTATTGGATGGCTCGGGCTGCGGAGCAGAGCCAGCAGTCTCAGGCGCAGGACATGTATCGTCAACTCTGCCAACGGTATCGATATACCTATTATTGTCAGCTGGCTCGAGAGCGGGTTACGATCCCGAACGGCGGGGAGACAACGCCCGGGACTCTTTCCGTCACGACCGAGTCATCGACGAACGGCGAACAGCCACAACCGGTCGTCACTCGCGCTGATATCGAACAGCAGACCGCCTACCGACGGGCCATTGAGCTCAAAGTGCTGGGGCTGGATGTTGACGCGGCTCGCGAGGTATCTGTGTTGACGGATCGCTACAATCGAAATCCAGATATGTTGATCGCCCTGTCCACGTTGCTGAACGAAGTGGGCGCCTATCACCATGCGCTGCGCTTAGCCCGCGCACGATTTCGCGACCAGTTGGAGCGGACCGGCGGTACCGTCGCGCCGGCCCTCTGGAGCGTGGCCTATCCGACCGGACTTCTGCCGACGATTAAACTGCAAGGGGCGAAAGGCGTGGATCCGTATCTCATCGCTGCGATTATTCGGGAAGAGAGCCAATATGATATGAAGGCGGTCTCGCGGGTCGGTGCCATCGGATTGATGCAGGTGATGCCGGCGACGGCAAACAATGTGACGCAGCGAGTCGGGCTTCCGGCGGTCAGCAGAGATGATCTGTTCGATCAAGAAACCAACATCCGCATCGGGGTCCGTTATGTGGAGCAGTTGCTCGAGCAGTTTTCAGGCAATCTCGTCCACACGATCGCGTCTTACAACGCGGGGCCGATCGCAGTCAGTAATTGGATTGCGCAATATGGGGGTCAGAGTCAGGACGAATTCGTCGAGCTGATCCCTTATCAGGAGACGCGGCAATATGTGAAACGGGTATTGCGGAGCTATCGGGAGTATGTCCGGTTGGGCGGGAATTTCTAGTATCCCTTTCTTGACAAGATGTAGGCAAATTTCTATAGTGCCCCACAATTTGTTGTGGCAAGCAAGGAGCATTGAAGAATGGCATTGGATCGATTGGATGCGTTGGAAACCCGTATTAAGGACTTGGTCAAGCATGTCTATGAGTTGAAGAAGAAGAACGCCGGGCTTGAAGAAGAAATTAAGGCCATTCGCCAGCGACTGGCAGAAGAAAGCGACTCAAATCGACGTTGGGAGCGAGAGCGGGGGGACATCAAGTCGCGCATTGAAAAAGTGCTCGGAGACATCGAGCTGTTGGAGTGCTTTGAAGAACGCAAGGAGGTGGCCTTTGACTAAGACGACTGATGTCGAAATCTACGGCCAGCGGTATGCGATTCGAGGCGATGCGGACGAGGCCTACGTTCGCCGGTTGGCAGGGTTGGTCGATGGGCAGATGCGCCATCTGGCAGAAGGGATGAATACGACGACGCCGTCGAAGTTGGCCGTGCTGACCGCCTTGAATTTAGCTCACCAGCTGTTTGAAGCGGAAAAGAAGCGGGCGCAGGGAGAGGCGGACGTCGAACGGCGTATGCTCTCGCTGATGGAGTCGATCGAAGAGCAGGTTCCCCCCTCACTCTTTCGTTGATTGCGCTTGCAAAGGGCTGCGGGCCTTTGCTATCGTGGTGTTGAGGTGTGTGCCGTGGGAAGCAGTTCGAACGACGATAGGGATTAGGATCAGGTCAATCTCGAACCGGTTGAGAATCCGGGAGACAGGTTTCGTCTCTGTAGAATTATGGATGCGGGAGTATCGATGCTGGTGCCGTTGAGAGAATGGAGAGCCGTAGAAGCGGGTATCTTTCTTCTGTCAACTCTTGCCGCCGTGCTGGGCAGGATTGTGGAGTGCATGCTGCCGACCAGAACTGACTTCAGCGGGAGCAGGCTAGTACTCCTGCCGGTGCATACGGTAGGTGCTCGGACAAGACGATTGGTCCGCTATGACCGAGCTAATAGGGGGTTCCTGGTAAGGGAAGCGGCACGTTCTACCATCCCAGCAACACGCGCATCATCTCGGAGTCGTTACTTGGTGTAGATTCTTCAGCCATCGGGCGACCGTCCTCATTCGCTCATCCGTTCCCCCTGCAATCCCCACACAACTGTTTCGGATATTCTCCTGTGCGAGGCTGGAGGAGGACTTTTCAGCCTCGATTGTGAAAGGGGTCAGTCCTATGTCGACCTCAATTGTCGTCTACATCTTCGTCGGGCTTCTGGGAGCGTTGCTCGGAGTTGCGCTGTATGAAGGCGTTCGCCGATCAACAGCGGCGGCGAAGAAAGCCCAGGAGGAAGAGCAGGCTCGCCACGTTGTGCAGAACGCCCAGCGCGAAGCGGAAAATATCGTCAAGGAAGCCAAGCTCGAAGCCAAGGATCTTATTTTTCAATCCAAAGCGGAATCGGAAAAGGAGCAAAAGGCCAAGCTGGCGGAATTGTCGACGGTTGAGAAGCGGCTTGTGCAGCGAGAGGAAGCCATCGATAAGCGGATCGGGGTCTTGGATAAGCGAGACGCTGACGCGCAGAAGCGCGAACAGGAGCTCGCCAGGCGGGAAGAGAAGCTGACGGTCAAGGAATTGGCCTGTGCGCAAGCTGAAAAAGAGCATCGCGATGCCCTGGAACGCGTGGCAGGAATGACCGCCGATGAAGCGAAGAAGAACCTGCTGCAGGAAATGGAAAGTCAGGCGCGTCTGGATGCCGCCGGAATCGCCAAGCGCACTCTCGAAGAGGCCAGGGAGAATGCGGAGAAGGAGGCGCGTGAAATTATCACCACGTCCATTCAACGAGTGGTGCGCGATTATGTGTCGGAATCCACGATTTCCGTGGTGCCGATTCCCAACGATGCCATGAAAGGGCGCATCATCGGACGCGAAGGGCGTAACATACGGGCCATCGAAGCCGCAACCGGTATCGACCTCATTATCGATGAAACGCCTGAAGCCGTGATCATTTCTGGATTCGATCCCTTGCGGCGTGAGATCGCGAAAGTCTCGCTCGAGCGCTTAATGCACGATGGACGCATCCATCCGACCAGGATCGAAGAGATCGTTGAGAAGGTCAAGGTCGACATCGACAAGCTGATGTACGAAGAGGCGGAAAAGATCATCTTCGAACTTGGTCTCTCGGATTTCCATCCGGAATTGATCAAAGTATTAGGCAGGCTGAAGTATCGGACCAGTTACGGACAAAACAACCTCTATCATGCCCGGGAAGCCTCCTACATTTGCGGCATTATGGCCTCCGAGTTGGGCTTGGATGTGAGATTGGCCAGGCGGGGAGCGTTGCTGCATGATATCGGCAAGGCGGTCAGCCATGAAGAAGAAGGGCCGCATGCCATGCTGGGCGCCGAGATCGCAAAGAAGTACGGCGAAAGCGAGAAGATTGTCAATGCGATCGCGGCTCACCATGAGCAGGTGGAACCGATTTGCCCGGAATCGGTGCTCGTCGCGGCGGCGGAGGCTTTGTCTGCGGCGCGACCTGGTGCGCGACGCGAAGCGCTCGAGTCATACGTTAAACGGCTGGAGAAGTTGGAGTCACTGGCTCATGCCCAAAAGGGCGTCCAGAAGGCCTATGCGATTCAAGCGGGCAGGGAAATTCGTGTAATTGTCAGACAGGAAGATGTCACGGATAGCGAGTCGTTCCAGTTGTCTCGTGAGCTGGCAAAGAAGATTGAACAAGAGTTGACCTATCCGGGTCAGATCAAAGTGACCGTCATTCGCGAAAGTCGCTACGTCGAGTACGCAAAATGAAGGTTCTCTACATCGGCGATATTATGGGAGAGCCTGGCCGCCGTGCGGTTGCCAGAGCCATCCCGCGTCTCGTATCCCAACGTAAGATCGACGTCGTCATTGGAAATGGCGAGAATGTCGCCGGCGGGTTTGGTATTACCCCTGAATTGGCAGAAGAGCTGTTTGAGATGGGGCTCTCGGCGATTACAACCGGCAACCACGCCTGGGACAAGAAAGAGATTGTCGATTACTTTCCGCGTGAACCTCGCCTGCTTCGACCCGCCAACTATCCGGAGGGTGTGCCGGGGCAAGGCAGTGTGGTGATTGAGACGCCGGGCGGGGAAGAATTGGGTATCATTCAGCTCATGGGCCGCGCCTATATGCCGACGCTGGACTGCCCGTTTCAAGTGGCCAAGCGGGAAATAGCCAAGCTGAAGCAACGAGTTCCCGCGGTACTCGTTGATATACATGCGGAAGCTACGTCGGAGAAGATGGCAATGGGCCATTTTCTCGATGGGGAGGCCACTGCTGTCGTCGGAACTCACACGCACGTGCAGACGGCCGATGAGCAAATTTTACCAAGAGGGACGGCCTATCTGACGGACATTGGTATGACCGGTCCCCTGCACGGCGTGATCGGCGTCAAGAAAGAGTTGGCGATCGAGAAGTTTCTGACCGGCATGCCGCGTCGATTTGAAGTGGCTTCCGGTCCGACCGTGTTCTGCGCGGTCCTGATCGAGCTTGATGCACGGATAGGAAAAGCCTTGTCGATCGAACGGATTCGTATTCTCGACTGAGGAATGCCTGCCAAGACACTTCAGACCGCGTCCGGTTCTGCCAGGCAAGTTCTGACCGTTTCCGAACTCACCAGCTTAGTCCGTACTTCAATCGAATCCACATTTCCCGATCTATGGCTCGAAGGGGAGATCTCAAACCTTCGCATGCCGGGATCAGGGCATGTCTACTGCACGCTTAAGGATGAGTCGAGCCAGATTCGCGCAGTGCTGTTCCGATCGAACGCGCTGCGGGTGCGGTTTACATTGCAAGAGGGGATGCAGGTAATCGTGCGGGGTCGTCTGACGGTCTACGAGCCAAGGGGTGAATACCAAATCGTGCTCGATGCCGTGGAACCGAAGGGGATCGGCGCGCTCCAGTTGGCGTTTGAGCAATTGAAAGAGAGGCTCGCTGCGGAGGGTCTATTCGATCAGAGCAGGAAGAAACCCCTGCCGGCTTTCCCGCGAACCGTCGGTGTGGTTACCTCGCTGACCGGGGCTGCGATTCGAGATATTCTAACCGTGCTTCAACGACGCTGGCCGACCCTCCATATCATCATCGCGCCGGTACAGGTGCAAGGAGCGGGAGCAGGGAGGCAAATCGCCGATGCGCTGAGCTTATTGAACGAGCAGGGTGCGGTTGAGGTGATCATTGTTGGCCGAGGCGGAGGATCACAGGAAGATCTCTGGTGCTTCAATGAAGAAGTCGTCGCACGTGCGATCGCCGGCTCTCGCACTCCGGTCGTGTCGGCTGTGGGGCATGAGATCGATGTCACATTGGCAGATTTTGCAGCTGATTATCGGGCGCCAACTCCGTCGGCGGCGGCAGAGATGGTGATTCCTGTCTTCGAAGAGGTGAGGGAACGGCTGCTGGATTTAACCACCCGTACCGGGCAGGCGATGGTTCGCCATTGCCTATTTGAGTATCAGCGGATCGACTCCTGCAATCGAGGATTGGCTTATATCCGGTTCCGGATCCAAGAGGAATCTCAACGTACAGACGAGATGACCGACCGGTTGCAAACCATGGTCCAACTCCGCCTTGCAGCGGCGCGCGATCTCGTGCGTGATGGGCAGCGGGAGCTGACAGGGCTTAATCCCATTCTGATGGTGAAGCAAGGCCTTGCCATGATGCCGCAAGTCATGAAACGGTTGGAACGGCAGATGGCGGTGTTCATCAACCATCAGCAGAGACGGGTCGAGGCGGCGATCGCTCAACTCAACAACTTGAGTCCATTGGCGATTCTCGGTCGCGGGTACAGTATTCTGTCAAGGGCGCGGGACGGGACGATTCTTCGAAGGGCCGAGGATGTACAGACCGGGGAGGAGATTGTCGCGCGACTGTCCCACGGGCAACTCAGCTGCACGGTCAAGCGCGCGTTGCCTGATCCATCAGTTTGAAATCCGAGTCGTGCTTAGTATAATGAGGCTCCCAGAATGCAGAAAGGACAAGTACTGCCGTGGGCGGAGTAAAATTTGAACAGGCAATGGCGCGTTTGGAAGCGATCGTGGGAGAACTGGAAAAGGGCGATCTTCCTCTTGATGAATCTCTCAGGATCTTTGAAGAAGGCATCCGTCTTTCCAAGAGCTGCCTCAAAATTCTGGAAGATGCCGAGCGCAAGGTTGAAGTGCTGGTCCAAGATAAGAACGGCAAAAAGCGGCTCCATGCCTTTTCGCCGGACGACCAAGCGGATGATCCCACCTCCTAAGGTTTTCCCGGCGGGACGTGCAAGACGTCCTTACTCCCGCCCTCATTCCTATCCCAATCTTCAAGGATCTTAGGGTGCGAATCGCAAAAGAACGATTGGATCGTCTTCTGGTGACTCAAGGCCTGGCGATAAGCCGAGAGGTTGCAGCAAGGATAATTTTCGCAGGGGGTGTCCTTGTAGACGGTGCGGTCGTCGACAAACCGGCCAAGCTGGTTCCACTCGATGCGCGGATTGAAGTCGAAAAACCTGCTCCTTTCGTCAGTCGATCCGGTGAGAAGCTGGCAGCCGCACTCGACGCCTTTTGCATTGATCCCAGCGGCATGATTGGTCTCGATGTCGGCTGTTCGACCGGGGGCTTCACAGACTGTCTCCTGCAGCGTGGCGCGAAACGCATCTATGCCATTGACGTGGGGTATGGACAAATCGACTGGAAACTTCGTCAAGACCAGCGAGTTGTCTTATTCGAACGGACAAATATCAGGCACGTGGACGGTTCGTTGATCCCCGAGCCGATCGACCTCGCCGTCATTGATGTGTCCTTCATTTCTCTCACACTCGTCTTGCCCAGCGTGGTGCCGCTTCTGAGGGAAAACGCGACGGTTGTCGCGCTTGTCAAGCCACAGTTCGAAGTGGGGAAGGGGCAGGTCGGAGCGGGAGGGATCGTGCGCGACGATGCGCAAAGGGAGGCGGTGACGAAAAAAGTCATCGAGTGCGGTGCTCACCTGGGCCTTCTGTTGAAAGGCGTGCTCGATTCCCCGGTGAGAGGAAGAAAGGGGAATCGAGAAATTCTTGTGAGCTTTCAACGTCAGGGTATAATCAATCCTGCATAATGTGACGATTCGTATGCGATGGGG
>DATGEA010000015.1:0-4390 GCA_035310605.1 Nitrospira sp.
GTCTCTCCGTCGGAAACGTCCTCCAATCCGATGACCTCGATCTCATGGCACCAGATCGAATCGTATTTGCCATGGCCAATCCGGATCCTGAGGTATCACCGGAACTGGCAGTCTCACACTGTCGCATTTTTGCGACCGGACGGTCGGACTTTCCGAATCAAATCAACAACGCCTTGGCCTTTCCAGGAATTTTCCGAGGCGCGTTGGACGCGCAGGCATCCGAAATCAACGAGACGATGAAGCTCGCGGCTGCGAAGGCCCTGGCCGAGACCATCCCAAGATCCGCGCTGAGCGAGGACTACATTATTCCCAGCGTGTTCGACAAGAACGTCGTTCCCCGGGTCGCTCGAGCGGTTGCCGCGGCCGCGCGCGACACCGGCGTGGCCAGACGACGACCGAGGATCTCGGAGGAGGGCCCCCCCGCCTAGACAGGAGAAGCCCCTGTTTACAGGGTTCCTCGTCCGACAACCTTCATCACCGTCGATTCACCCTTCTGACCTGCATCGGGGCTGTGCTACAATGCCACGGGACATTCCGAAAAACGTGGATTCTGATGCCTTTTTCAGCCAGCAAGTTCATGAAGTTCAGGAACGGCATGCAAAAGCGGATTGGTTCGCTTCGCAACAAAACCGAAGACAGTATGGACGTAGCCGTCGATACCATGATGCAGGATCGAGTCGACAGCTATTTCAGAGTCGAACAGGGGCTGGAAGAAATCGTCAACTCTTTGCTGCAGATTGAAGTAGAGCTGGAGCAGATCTGCGATATGTCCGGTGCCATGCGATTGGAGTCCAGGCTCGAGTTCGTCGAAGATCGCTGGGACGATCTGGACAGCGAAATCAGGGAACGGCCCAGGCGGCGACGACGGAAAATTAGCCTCGCCGACATGTTGAAGGCCGCAGGTGGGGGAGGAGGAGACTTTTCCCAAAGCTCCGGGAGCGTCAACAATGCCGTGGACGCCTACGCTATCATGGGCGTGGAATTCGGCAGTTCCCTCGCCGACGTCACGGCGGCCTTCCGCCAGAAAGCCAAACTCCTTCACCCCGACGCAAACAATGGCGACCGCAGATCTGAGCCGGAACTTCGCCGCATACTCGAAGCCTATCAGTTTCTCAAAGAATACTTGAGTTTGAGCAACACCGAACCGATGCGACCGCCAGATCGCCCATACAGTCCGGCTGAGTAACCAGTGACCACCGCCCCCTCGCACGAGAATTACATCACCAGCCGGCATGCGCTCGAGGCGCTCTGCGACCGGTTGAAGAGCAGTACGCGCTTGGCCCTCGACACAGAATTCGTGGGTGAAGAGAGCTTCGTTCCGAAGCTTGAACTCATTCAAGTCGCGTCACAAGACGTCGCGGCCGTTATCGATTTTCCTGCCGTCCAGGCCGAAGGTTCACTCGGACCGTTCTGGGAGCTGATCTGCGACCCGAATATTGAGAAAATCGTCCATGCCGGCCGGCAGGATCTGGATCTTTTTGCCCTCCACGCCGGTCAGATTCCCAAACCCTTCTTCGACACCCAGATCGCGGCCGCCATGCTCGGATTCGGCGCCCAAGTGGCCTATGCCAACCTCGTGCAGCGAATCCACGGAACGAAACTGGCCAAGGCACATACCTTTACCAATTGGAGCGCACGCCCGCTCTCAAAAGATCAAATTGCCTATGCGGCTGAAGATGTACAGTTCCTGCTGCCGATCCATACCCATCTCCACAAACGACTGCACGCACTCGGCCGCGTCGATTGGGTGCGAGAAGAGTTCACCCGTCTGGAAACCGCGGTCGGAGAAAAAAGCCGGGAACCCCTCGATCGCTATCAGCGCATCCGGGGATGGGACAGTCTGAAACCTAAGCAGGCGGCCGTGCTCAGGGAACTCGCGGCCTGGCGTGAAACAGAAGCGCGGCGGCGGAATGTCCCACGTGGTCGCGTCATCCGTGACGAAGTTCTCTTACAACTGGCCCGTCACCCCCCTAAGACCGTTGACGATCTGCGCGGCCTTCGGGGCATTCATGGCTCCGAAATCGATCGGAAGGGAGAGCAATTGCTGGCCTCAATTACAGAAGCCCTCGCCCTCCCGCCGTCTGCGTGGCCGGATGTCCCTCGGGAACGGCGGCCGGAACCGGAGTCAATCGGCCTGGTTGAGCTCCTGCAGGCGGTACTGAAGGCACGCGCCGCGGAGGCCGAGATCGCGCCGACCCTGTTGGCCACAAGCGCTGACCTCCAGTCCCTGGTTGAAGCGAAGGAGAAAAAGACTACCGTGGATCTCCCGCTTCTGCGCGGATGGCGGCGACAACTCGCCGGAGAGCTTCTTCTGCAGGTCTTAGCGGGAACGATCGCCGTTTCGGTAGATCCCTTATCAGGAGTTTTGCGTATGTCCGCCGATCTCCCTTCACCCCCGTCTGCCTGAACCACTCTTCCTTTTCGTTCCATCTCCACTTGCCGTCGTCGTTCAAGATGGTCCCGATGTTCGGTTATTCCAACAGGTTTTTCCATCTCCTGCCGGTACCTGTCAATCCGACCACGCGAAGCGCCTGCAATTCCAGTCTGTTACGAGATGTTCCCGAACAGAGGCACGAGGCCAATGCCGGCGCCGCTGGTACAAAACTCGCAGGTTAGAGGCCGAGCCCCCGAAACCATTCGGACGGATTCTATGCTCAACCAGGTTCTAAAAATCCTCTCAGCCTTACTTGTGCCCGGCGGACTGATTTTCTTCGCCGCCGTCGGCTTTCTACGCCCACACGGTCTACCCGCATGGTTGCAGCAGCCGATCGCCGCGCTGCCCTATATCGTCCTCGCCTTTGGTTTCATATTCGGGTGGTACTTTTCCAGTCTGAGGGTGATCCTTTCGCTTGTCATCATGTGTCTTGCGGACCGCGCGTTACTCATCCTACCCGCGGCGGAGGGCAACCTAAGCCCGCTCAGCCACCCCATCTTTTCCGCCACGGCCTTCTTTCTCCCTCTCAACCTATTGGCATTCTCCCTCCTGAAGGAAGACGCCATTTCAACGATGCGCGGCGCGATACGTCTACTCGCAGTCCTGGTTCAAGCATTCCTCATGCTCTGGCTCTGCGACCCCGAGCAGCGGGACATCGCCGCCGCGCTCCAAATAACGTACGTCTCCTGGCTGCCATCAGACTGGACGCCGATTCCGCAGGCGGCGCTTCTGGCTTTTTTGGTTGCAGGCATCATGCATCTCGGGCGTTTTGCGCTCCACCGAAATCCATTGGACGGGGGGGCGGCTTGGGCCTTAGCTGCAATCTTTCTCGCCTATCACGGAATGCGGTTCGGTTGGCATCCGACCAATTTCTTTTCGACGGCAGGGCTGATTTTGTTCGTCACGTTGGTCCAGTCGTCATATCAACGGACTTACAGGGACGACCTCACCTGCGTCGCAGGTCGTCTCGCTTATGAAGAAGCCACCGCACAGCTGGGAAGCCGATTCACCATCGCCGTCCTGTCTATCGATCAGCTAAAATCCTATGCCAATACTCACGGAAAATCCGTCGCCGAGCAGGTCCTGAAGCTGGTTGCACCGAAAGTTCAGGCTGCATGCCAAGGGGGGCGTGTCTTCCGCGTGAGCGGTGAAGATTTGACGCTGCTGTTCGAAAACCAATCGGCGCTGGAATTACTCGTGACGCTGGACAACATCAGGAAGACCCTCGATTCCACATGCTTGTTTCTTCGCGGGCGCGACCGTGTCTGGGAGGACGCGCGCGGAACAAAAGCACCGGGAAGCAAGGATCGGGAACTGCCGGTGACCGCCAGCATCGGCGTGGCAGAGAAATCGACGGAGGGGGCGAACTACAGCCTGGTGATTAAATCGGCCTATCGCGCGCTCTACGACGCAAAATTAACAGGGGGAAACGTGGTGAAACGCGGAGTGGTGTCCATAGAGCCCGTTCGGCGATCAAACGGAAACTCAGGCCGAATCATTGCCAGCGGGGAATACTAATCTTCAAACGCTTACAAGATGCTTTTCACAGTCTCCGCTGGTCTTGCCAGTATCGCCTTCTCACCCTTCTCGACGATCGGGCGTTGAATCAAATCCGGGTGTTGGATCATCAGATCGATCAACGCACCGTCCGAAAGGGTTCTTGTCGCCAGCCTAAGCTCTTTGTAGATATCTTCTTTGGTCCGCAATACGTCTCTCGGTGAGAGCTTCGCCTTTCTGAGAATGGCTTTCAGTTGGGATTTCGTAAACGGTTGCTCGTAGTAGTTGATCGCCGTGAACGGCTTGCCGCTTTCCTTGAGCAACTGAACCGCCTGCCGGCAGGTCGAACAAGTGGGCTTCTGGTAAATCTTCACGTCGGGCATGGAATGACTCCTTCGGCAGATGGGGGAGCACGGCTTGACGCCATTTTTCCCCCTGTGATACATGCTCTCCACTACA
>DATGEA010000016.1:0-3172 GCA_035310605.1 Nitrospira sp.
AGAAACGGAACTGCAACACGGACTCTTGATCGTGGAGGGAAAATCTTGACGGCTCTTGTGATGTCGGTATACTGAGAGGAGCGATGCATCTGATTACCGATAAACTGCTGGTCGGCACCATCGACGATGCACGAGAACCTCCCTCGACGATCGGGACCCTCTTGTTTGTGGCGGAGGAGTTTACGATCGAGCCGGCAAGCTGGATCGATTACCACAGGATTCCCATCAAAGAATTCGCAGAGGCCGATCCCGCCACGCTCGTTCGCGCTGTGGAGTGGCTGGAAAAGCGTGTCCCTGAGGGGCGCGTGCTGGTCTGTTGCCGCGCCGGTATGGGGCGGTCCGTCTCGGTCGTCATGGCCTATCTCTGTTGTGTCGAGGGCATGGCATATGAGGATGTGCTGAAGCTGGTTATGACCCGCCGGCCGGGAGCCATGCCGCTGCCGAAACTCAAGGAAGCGATTGAGGAGATCCGTTCGCTCCGCCGTGCGGCGTAACGTCGGTCAATTCTTTCCTCAGTCTGCCCCGCTCCCGCATTGCCTTTTCTCCCGTACTCATGGCCTAATCATGGACCATGAGGAACCGCCCCCATGCCTGAGTTGCCTGAAGCGGAAGTCGTTGCCCGCCAACTACGCTCCTCCCTCATCGGCGCTCGTCTGACTGACATATGGGTCGGGCGCGCCGACATTATTCGGGAGGGGATGAAGTCGCTTCCCTGGTATCCCGGGGCTGTATTGCAGCAGGTTGAACGATTCGGAAAAAGTGTTGCGTTGGAATTTGTAAACGGGCGGGAAACGCAATATGTCGTGGTCGAACTGGGGATGACGGGACTGCTGCTCTTCCCATCCGCGCAAACCAGGCATCCTCAACATGTGCATGTGCGGCTGAGCTTTACGGGCGGTCGGGAGCCGGAACTGCGCTATTGGAATCCCCGTCGATTCGGGCGGCTTTCGCTGCTCGATCAGACAGGATTGAAGGGCTATGTCGCCCGGCGGTTCGGCTGTGATCCCCTCACCGTGCCCCGAGAGGAATTTTGCCGGCTCATCACTGGTTGCCGCGGCAGGTTGAAACCGCTTCTCATGCATCAACAGGCAGTCGCCGGAATCGGGAACATCTATGCCAATGAAATCCTGTTCCGGGCCGGGTTGCATCCAAATGTTCAGGCCGACCGGCTCTCTGGCTCCGCGATCGAGCGGCTTTACAAGGTGACTCAAGAGGTGCTTCACGAAGCCATCGCCTGCGGAGGATCGAGCGTGCGGGACTTTTTCGCCCCGGATGGAACGGAGGGGCGGTATAAGCGCCGCCACCTGGTCTACGGGAAGGAGGGCCAGCCATGTCCGAATCGCTGCGGCCGAAGCATATGCCGATTGGAGGGCGAGCGCAGCTCGTTTATCTGTCCCGTTTGTCAGTGCAGAAAACAAAGGAAATAAAGCCGGATCCCACATGGTCAGGGGAGAAGTTCCAAAGCCAAGTATTCCAGCCACTTAGACCCAATTGTCCCCATGGCTCTAATCCGCTAGGCCTTTTGATCGGTCAAGTTTAGTTCCTCTGGCGTATTGAGTCATCTCCGCTATTTCGCTACAATCCTGCTCCCTTATCGCCTGTTCCTACTACGCGTTGGAGGAGTCACGTCATGGCCAAGGTGCTTGAAGGTCCCGGCATGGGACTCATGAAGAAGTGGGGAATTACTGTTCCACATTACGTTGTTGTCACGTCCGCCGATGAACTCGCCAAGCTCGGTCAAGCTAATGACTGGATGAAACATACCAAGCTCGTCGCCAAAGCGCATGAGGCCCTCGGCTCGCGGTTCAAGCTGGGTCTCGTCAAGGTGGGACTCGATCTCAATGGCGCCGTCGCGGCGACCAAAGAGATGATCGGTCGTCAGATCGGGAGTATCACGGTGACGCAAGTCATCGTCTCCGAAATGATTCCGCACAAGGAAGAGTACTATTGCGCCGTGAAGTCTACCCGCGAGGGTAGCGAGATTCTCGTGGCTAATTGCGGCGGGATCGAAGTCGAATCGAACTGGGATCGCGTGAAGCGCCTGACCCTGGAAGTCGGACAGCAGCCGACTGCGGAAGCGCTGGAGAAGTTGGCCAAAGACGCGGGATTTACCGGGGCGCTGGCGAAGAAGATGGCGGATTTTTCCGGCAAGATGTTTTCCTGCTTCGATAACGAGGACGCACAGTACCTTGAAGTGAATCCGGTCGTCACCCGCGAGAGCGACGGTGAACTGGTGGCGCTCGATGCCGTAACGCTGCTCGACGGCGACGCCAAGTTCCGTCATCCGGATTGGAATTTTCAGTTCGCCGCCGAATTCGGCCGCGCCTATACCAAGGACGAGATGGAAGTCATGGCGGTCGACAGCAAAATCAAGGGCTCGGTCAAATTCATCGAAATTCCCGGCGGCGACACCGCCATGCTCCCGGCTGGCGGCGGCGCCAGCGTGTACTATTCCGATGCGGTCGTGGCGCGCGGCGGCAAGCTGGCCAACTATGCGGAATATTCAGGCGATCCGCCTGATTGGGCCGTGGAAGTCCTTACGGAGAAAGTGTGCTCGCTCCCGGGCATCAAGAACATCGTCGTCGGCGGCGCAATCGCCAACTTCACCGATGTGAAGAAGACCTTCGGCGGCATTATCAACGGTTTCCGCAAGGCCAAGTCCGAGGGTAAGCTTAAGGGCGTAAAGATTTGGGTGCGCCGCGGAGGGCCGCGTGAAAAAGAAGGTCTCGATGCGATGCGCGCGCTGAAAGACGAAGGTTTCGACATTAACGTCTTCGACCGCAATACACCGCTCACCGACATTGTCGACAAAGCGCTCCAAAAATAGGAGCGGACGCTGAGTTTTGAGTGCTGAGCAGGCCGTACCAGTGCTTCCGTTCACGACTCGTCCCTCAGCACCCGGTACTACAATGAAGAAGGGGAGATCCCGATGAGTATTCTGGCAAACAAAGACACCCGCGTGGTGGTTCAGGGCGGGCAGGCCGGAGTCAATGCGGCGCGACGGATGGCTGAATTCTGCTATCTGATTAAGCGTCCGCTCAATGTGGAAGCGTTCGTCTATCCGCCGGACGCCGGCAAGACCAACGAGATTCCTTACGGCAGCGGCCTCATTGCCATTCCGGTGTACAAGACCATTGCAGAAGCGACGAAACATCATTCGACGATCAACACC
>DATGEA010000017.1:0-7510 GCA_035310605.1 Nitrospira sp.
GGCAAAAGCTGCGCACCTGGAACGACTCTCGCCGGCCGAACGCGCCGAGATCGCCTTCGTGATGGATATGCAGGATTTTTCTGCCGCGAAGAAAGATATTCGAAACAAAGGGCTTGAGCTTCAAGTCGTCTACCATTCCCATCCTCACGATCCGGCCCGCCCGTCCGTTACGGATATCAAAATCGCCAACGACTGGGAAGAGAACTGGGCCCGGCTTAACCTCACCCTGCCGATCTACATGCTGATCTCATTGATTGATAAGTCTCACCCCGACCTACGCGCCTACTGGATCAGGAGCGGCACGGTCACTGCCGCCCAGATCACGACGGCCTAACTCAATTCGCTGCGTTCCTCGCCGGCAAGAAATTCCAGTTTCCTTCTTTCCGATTGAATGCGATAATGTGCCCATCATCGACTCTTACTTAGAAGGAGTGATCGTCATGCCACAAATGCGTACGATTCTTCTCGCTGCCCCGCTGATTCTCCTCCTTGCCGGCCCTGGATTTGCCGAAGACAAAAGTTTCTACAGCCCCGTGATTCACGTCGACAAAGACAATCACCGGGTCCTCATTTCAACGCTCGGATCCGTGTTTTACATCGATGTGCCCGAAGCGGCCCGGCCGCATATGGACAAGTTACCGGTCTCTGGCCTGGTGGACTTTGTCGTCGAGATGAGAGGGGACGGACAAGCGCCCCTTATCAAAACCTGGAAGGTCAAATCCGGGGAATCCACCTGCATGTACTTCGACGGAAAAGTCTGCAAGTAGACGCAGCCTTGACTCGTCGAGGGATCCCGCTATTCAGAACTTCCCAACATATCGTCGATCAGCGGACGGTTGATGTCCGTACAGCCGAGACAGATCGTATCGAAGAGCGCTTCGTGGTCCGCCACGAAATTCTTCGCATCAGGTAGTTTTTCGCTCACCACCTGGTCGTAACAGGTCTCGCACAGCATCATCAGTCCGCGCGAAACCGCCACAGTCTTTCGTCCGGCGCTCCCAGCCATCTCGTTTATACCGATCCTTTCTGTCTGGCAATCCAGAAATCTTCCGGCTCAAGATCGATCCCACATGCGGGGCATTCGTACACCGTCTCCCCCGACGGCAGTTGAATTTCCGTCCGTATAATCTTGCCGCGGCAGACGTGGTAAAACCGTCCCCTTGCATCCTCATTATCCAGCGGATCATTTTCGTAGATCAACACCATTGTGCCAGCCTTTACGTTTGGAACTGTGCCTCATAGAGACCCGCGTAGACCCCGCCGCGCGCGATCAGAGCCTCGTGAGGCCCGTCTTCCACGACTCGCCCGCGGTCGAGGACAATGATACGATCCATGCCGTGAATAGTCGAGAGCCGGTGCGCGATCACGATCGTCGTCCGTTCCCTGGTCAATTCGTCCAGCGCTTCCCGGATTTTGACTTCGGTTTCGGTATCGATGTTCGAGGTCGCTTCATCGAACATGACGATCGGAGGGTCTTTCAACAACACGCGAGCGATCGACACACGCTGCCGCTGTCCGACTGAGAGCTTCACACCCCGTTCACCGATCCAGGTGTCGTAGCCTTCGGGAAGGGCGACGATGAATTCATGGGCCCGTGCAGCTTTTGCGGCGGCCTCGACGTCGGCCTGACTCGCGGACAGATTTCCGTACAAAATGTTCTCGCGGACCGTACCGTTGAACAAGAAGGGCTCCTGCTGGACCAACCCGATCTGGCTGCGAAGAAAGGCCAGAGGCATCTGCCGAATATCGTACCCGTCAATTGTGATCGCTCCGTCCGTGACATCGTACAATCGCATTAAGAGTTTGAGCGTCGTACTCTTTCCTGCCCCGCTGGGGCCGACCAAGGCCACACGCTCGCCGGCCCGTACGGAAATGGAAATCTCCCGTAAGATCGGCGCATCGGCACGGTAATGAAACTGTACCCGGTGAAACTCGATCTCTCCAGTGAGACGGGATGCGGGAGCCAGGACTCCGGGCTGGTCCTTCACATCCGGGACGATGTCGAGCACTTCAAACACCCGTTCACTGGCGGCCAGGGCATGCTGCAGCATGTGATTGACGGAATGAATCTGGTTGATCGGCACGTAGAAGAGTGCGAGATACGACACAAACATGACCAATTCACCCACGGACAGTTGGTGCCGCATCACTTCCTGCGTCCCATACCAGAGCACGAGCGCGGCACCAAGACTCCCCACGAGCATCATACCGGGAGAATAGTACGACCAGAGATACATCGCCTTCAGCGTATCGCGCCGGCATTGGTCGCTCTTCCGGTTGAATCGGTTCTCTTCATACGCTTGACGGTTAAACCCCATCGTCTCCCGAATGCCAGCCAGAGAATCCTGCAAGAGCGCATTCAACTCTGCGGAGCCCTTTCGAATGTTGCGGTAATGTCCATGAATCCGTCTGGTAAAGGCCAATGCTCCGACAATCAGAATCGGAAGGGGAACAAGGGCGAGCAAGGCCAGCTTCCAGTTGAGCCAAAACAGCACGGCCATAATCCCGATCAACGTCAATCCGGCGGTGATGATCTCCTCCAAACCGTCGACAAAGATGCGCTGCATGTGTTCGGTGTCGCTCAGCACCCGCGACATGATTTCGCCGGTCGGGCGATTTTCGAAGAAGCTGATGGAAAGTCGTTGGAGCGCCCCGAACACCTGAACGTGCAGATCGTGCACGATCTGTTGTTCCAGGCTGTTATTGAGCTTGATCCTGGTCGATCCGCAGATATTGCGTAGCACGTAGGCGCCGCAGAGACCGAGAAAGACAATCGACAGCAACTGGGTCTTGCCCGCCTGGATGACGTCATCGATCACGATCTTGATGAGCCATGGCGGCACCAATTCGAACGCGGTCGTCAACCCGGCAAAAACAAACGTGCCGATGACCATCGAGCGATGAGGACGAAGGTACTGGAGTACTCGCAGCAGGGTTTTCACAGTGTTTGACCGGACCGGTAGGTCAGATGACGGGGGTCGGTTCTTTCCGCCAGTACTTGTCGAATTCATTCAACTGGGTGAGGGTGGACATATCCGTCATGCGATCCAAGAAAAGCTTCCCGATCAGATGGTCGATTTCATGCTGAATGCACACGGCATAGAGACCGTCGGCTTCAATATCGAGGGGCTTTCCATCCCGGTCCAGAGCCTGCACCCGTATCAGAGAGGGCCTGGTCACTTTTCCCCGCAGGCCGTCCACACTGAGACATCCTTCCCAATTTTCCACCTGCTGGGGGCCATAATACACAATCTTCGGGTTGATCAGCGTCGTCATCGGAAACCCGCCCTCTCCTTCGCACCCCATCACGACCACCTGAATCGAGCGGGATACCTGGGGCGCCGCCAAGCCGATGCCGGGTTCCTCCAGCATCGTCTCGAACATGTCATCGACGAACCGCTGAAATTCCTTCGTCCGAATCTCGCGGGGATCGACCGCTGCCGCCACCTTCCGGAGCACGGGATTGCCGAGTTTTGCGATGGGGAGCACCGCCATGGGACCTTCTTCGCCTGGCTTTCTGGTTGTTGAGGAAAGAGCCGCCGCCTGCTTACACGTATAACACGGGGGTTTTTTGACCCGCAAGGCGCCGGCCTAGCCTTGGCGACCTTGCGATCGGCGTTTCGGCTCCGGAATCGTGAAGGTTTCCTTCTGAGCATCCCACCACTCCCGCCACTCCACCATCCATTCCTGGCGATCGGCTTTAGTCGAAATGTCCCAATCATGGAATTCGGTTTCGTGGAGAGTCAGGATCCAGAGCGATTGGACCGCGGACAATGCGACGAACCGTTCCTCATCCGCGATCATCTCGATCAAGACCGGGATAATCGATTTCTCACGGACATAGCGGGACTCGAAGGCGGCGGATCTTCGAATCGAGGAATTCGGATCTTTGGACATCACTTGAATGGCCTCGGGAGCTTTGGCGGGATCGATGCGAATCGCGACTCGAAGCGCATGCTCCCGCACGCGCGGGATCTCGTTAGGTTCTTTCGCGGCCGCAATAAGCGCCGGCACAGCCGACACGGAGTTGAGCATGCCGATCGTCTCAATCGCGTTATACCGGGTCCTCGGCCCCGGCATGGTTAACGCCTTCACCAGCACAGGGACACCGGGTTCGCCGAGGTGGACAAACTCGCCCATCGCCCAGAATTCCTGCTTCCCTTCCAATAACGGAAGCAACGCTTCCGCCCGCTGCACCTCTTCCGGAGTCAACGGTTTCGTATTCTGCGGAACGGAGACCGCCGGAGTATCATCTCCCTTGGGCGGCATTTCAAAGGGCATTTGCACCGGCACGCCCCAAACCTGACCGGTGGATTCCGCTCCGGCTTGTGGGCCCACCCCCGCCACACACAACATGACTGCCGTCGCCACCATCCAGGCAAATCTGTTACTCACGATCATCCTCTTTCGTTAATTTTTGTTGGCTCGACGATGCACCATCTCATATAACACCGGCAGAACCACTAGAATCAAGAAGGCCGCTGTCAGCATCCCCCCGACCACCACTCGTGCCAAAGGCTTTTGTGCCTGGGACCCGATTCCTGTGGCCAGGGCTGCCGGCAATAACCCGATGGCGGCACCGAGCGTCGCCATAAGAATCGGCCGCATCTGCACATCTGCGGCTTTCACGATCGATTCGCGCAGGTCAAGTCCTGTCTGACGGAAATCTTCAATGCGTGAAATCAGCAACACACCCCCCAGTATGGCCACCCCCAACGTAGAAATCACCCCGACGGCGGCCGAAATGCTGAAATGCGTTTGGGTGGCGACCAGCGCAATCACCCCGCCTATTAACGCGAACGGTACGGTCGAAAGGACCAGCAAGGCGTTCTTCAGTGAATCGAACGTTGTATAGAGCAGGAATAAGATCAGGATGAGACTGACAGGAACGACCTTTGCCAACCGCTTCTGCTCGTCTTTGAGTTGATCGTACTGTCCGGCCCACTCCATGCGATACCGTTCGGGAAGCTTCACCCGTTTGGCCAGCAACACTTGCGCCTCTTCCACCGTGCTCTCGAGGTCGCGGTTGCGCACACTGAATTTGATCGGAATGTACCGCTCGTTGTTCTCGCGGTAGATGATGAACGCCCCCGTCTGCGTCGTCACCGTGGCCAGCTGCTTGAGCGGAATGCGGGCGCCGTCCGGAGTACTGACTAAAATGTTGCTGATGGCCTCCACGTCCTGTCTATACTCCGGCAAAAACCGGATAACGAGGTCGAACAGCCGCTCTCCTTCGTATACCTTGGTGACCGCCTGGCCGCCCACCGCTGCCTGTACGACGGCGTTCACGTCCGACACCTGAAGCCCGTATCTGGCACTCGCCTCCCGATCAACCTGGATCAAGAGATTCGGCTGTCCCACGAGTCTGAAGATCCCGAGATCCTTCACGCCGCGAATCTGGCTCATCTCTTTCTCGATTTCGACCGCCGTCGCTTCCATGGTCTTCAAATCGGTCCCGAACAGCTTAATGGAGTTCTCCCCTTTCACGCCGGACATCGCTTCTTCCACGTTATCCTGGATGACTTGAGAGAAATTGAAGATGACGCCGGGAATAGTCCGCAACCGCTCTTCGATTTCTTGGATCAGCCGGTCTTTGCTCAACCCGGCCCGCCATTGCCTCTGAGGCTTCAAGTTCGCCAGAAACTCTGCATTGAAAAAACTCGTCGGATCGGTTCCGTCGTCCGGACGGCCCAGCTGCGAGACGACCGTCGTCACCTCGGGAGACTCCCGAAACATGGTCCGGATATCGGTTGTCAGACGCGCCGCTTGGTCGAAAGAGATATCGACCGGCATCGTTGCACGCACCCAGAGATTCCCCTCTTCCAAAGCCGGCATGAACTCTCCGCCCAGGAACTGCAGCGCGAGGAGAGCCACGACCAGCAGCATTCCCGCGAACATGACCACAGCCTTATGATGATCGAGCGCCCAGTTGAGCACGCAGTGGTACAGCTTCCGCAAGGGCCTGACAACGATCGTATCTTCCTCTTTAATCGGCCCGGTCAGGAGAAATGAACAGAGCACCGGAGCCAATGTAAACGCCATCAGCAACGCACCGAGCAACGCAAAGCCATAGGTGATCGACATCGGCGCGAAGATCTTGCCGGGCACACCGGTCATCGTGAACAAGGGAATGAAGGCCACAACAATGATCGTGGTCGAGTAGAAAATGGGCTGCCCGACCTGCCTGGCCGCCCGGACAATGTGCTGGTGGACCGTCAATCCCGGCGTTTTCGCATGGGCCAGGTGAAAGAAGATGCTCTCCACGATGATCAGGGTTGCATCCACAATGATGCCGAAATCGATCGAGCCGAGCGAAATCAGATTGGCCGACTGACCGATCAGCACCATCATGGTGAAGGTGAATAATAGCGACAGAGGAATGGTCAAGGCGACGATGCCGGCCGCGCGCAGGTTACCCAGGAAGATATAGAGGAGGACGAAGACCAGCACCATCCCGCTGATCAGAATGTCCGTCACGGTCTCAACCGTCGTATGAATCAGCGCCGTACGGTCATAGAAGGTCCGAACCTTTACCCCCTGAGGCAGTTTCCATCCGTTGAGTTCCTCGACCTTATCCCGCACCTTATCGAGAACCGAGAGCGCCTTATACCCTCGCTGCAGCAAGACCACGCCTTCGACGACGTCGTCCCGATCGTCAATCCCCACCTTCCCGAGACGGACTCGGTTGCCGACCGCTACCTGACCGAGCGTTTTCACGAAAATCGGGGTGCCGTCTTTCTGAGCCACCATCACGTCTTCAATGTCCTTGATTCCGTTGATCAGGCCCAGTCCCCGCACGTTGAAGTTCTGCGCCCCGAGCGTCAGATAGCTTCCCCCGACGTTAGCGTTGCTGTTCTGAAGGGCCGTCATCACTTGCGACAGACTCACCCCGTAACTGATCAGCCTTCCCGGATCGATATCGACGTGATACTCCTTCGTGGTGCCGCCGAAGGCCGTGACGTCAATGACTCCGGGAATCCGGCGGAACGAACGACGGACCTGCCAATCTTGAATGGTTTTCAGATCGGTAAGACTGACGCCGGGATCTCCGGTCAGTTCGTAGCGATAGATTTCCGCGATCGCCCACCAGGGGGAAAGTTCAGGTTTTGCATCGGGAGGCAACTCCACCGACGCGAGCCGATTGAGCACCTCTTGCCGGTCCCGAAAGATGTCCGTATTGAAATCAAAGTACACCTTGATATCGCTCAATCCGAAAATGGACAGCGAGCGGATGTCGGTGAGTCCGGGCATCCCGGTCAACGCCACTTCGATGGGAATGGTGATCTGGCGCTCCATTTCCTCGGCTGACCACCCTGGATTCTGGGTGATCAGTTCGACCATCGGAGGAGACGGGTCGGGGTAGGCAACAATATCGAGAAGGTGGAAAGCGTAGAGCCCGCCGAAAAACAGCATGAAACCCAGTGCGCACAGCAACAGGCGCTGTACGAGGGACATTTCAACGATGCGTGCGATCATCGGCTTAATTTACCCGACAGCAGGTTGACACTCG
>DATGEA010000018.1:0-4417 GCA_035310605.1 Nitrospira sp.
TCTTCAGAAACACCGTACCCAACTCGATGACCGCTTCGTCGCTGGTAAAGGCGCGAAGCAGCGCGTAGGGGAAAAAGAAGAACACCAGGCCCATGGCCGACATGACGAAGGTCGCCATGCGGTTGGCTTCCCAGTTTTCGAGCTTCGCCCTGGTATATTTTCCCGCGCCGATACTCTGGCCTACCATCGTGGCGGCGGCGATTGCGAATCCATAGCCCGGCAGGAACGAGAGGGATTCGATCGAGAGGCCGACCTGGTGGGCGGCGTAGGACACGGTGCCGTACAGCAGGACGATTTTGGTGTAGACCAGGATGCCTGCCTGCTGGACGATGCGCTCACCCGAGACCGGCGCCCCCACCTGCCAGATCGTTCGGATGAAATCGAACCGCAGGTGTTTCGATCGTTGCAACAAAGGGCGGCAGCGAAGCCACAGATACAGCGAACCGGCGGCTTCGGCAAGTCCGACTGCGACCGCCGCTCCTTTGACGCCGAGGGGCGGCATTCCCCAACGGCCGTAAATCAACGGATAGGCGATGACGACATGCAAGAGATTGACGACAATCATGGCGTACATCGGGGTCTTCGTGTCCCCGGTGCCCTGTAAAATCGAGGAAAGCACTTGGAGAAAGACGGCGAAGGGAATGACGAGAAAGATCAGCGTCGAATAGGGAAGCGCGAGCGCAATGACCTCGGGCGCTGCGCCGAGCAGTTGCATGGCGAACCGGTTCAGGAGAATGCCGAACGTCATGAGCGCCAGCGAGACGGCCACGGAGAGGCCGAGGAAATGCCGTGCGGCTTGCCCCGCGTCGTGCTGCCGGCGTGCGCCCCATAATTGAGCGACAATAACGTTCGTGCCGACTGAAAGGCCGGAGACCAGGGTAGTCGCGATGAATGCCAGCAGCTGGCCCAATCCGACCGCGGCGATCGGAACGGCGCCGAGTCCGCCGACGAGGAAGACCGCGACAATGCCTTCCGTGCGTTGCAGAAGACTGCTGACCGTCACGGGGAGGGCCAGCGTCATGACCGATTTTCTGATTTGCGATACGCCGTCAGCCATCGGACCCCCATCCTAGCAGAACGCCGTCGTGAGCCACCTGGACAAAGTGCGCGTCCTTCGTTTAGGTTCAATACTCTATGACTGAGTCTCACGACGTTACATTACTTTCCGCCGTTACGCCCCCGGGCTTGTCGAAATCCAAATTTCTGGCCGGATTGCAATGTCATAAACGGGTTTATCTGGAGGTGCACCGACCCCAGCTTGCAACGCCTCCGGATCCTTCCACGCAGGCGATTTTGGATATGGGGACCGAAATCGGCATCCTGGCGCAGCGGAGATTTCCCGGAGGCGTGCTCGTCACGGCGGGGTACCGGCAGCGGGAAGCGGCGCTCGCAGAGACGGCTGCCTTACTTCACGATGCCGATGTGCCGGCGATTTTCGAGGCGGCTGTGCAGCATGACGGCGTGTTGGTGCGTGTCGATATCCTCGAGCGGGTTTCAACGGAGGAAGGGCAGCCATCGGCCTGGCGCCTGATAGAGGTGAAGTCTTCGACCAGAGTCAAAGAGGTTCATCTGGATGATCTGGCGATCCAGAGTCGGGTGTTGTCGGGGGCCGGCCTGACGCTCGCCGGCGCCTGCATCATGCACATTGATACGGGCTACTTCTACGAAGGCGGCGAAATCGATCTGCAGCGTCTGTTTGCGATAGAGGATCTGTCGGACGTCGTGGCGAGCCGACAAAGTCAGGTCCCGGAGCAGCTCGCGGCGATGAAAGCGGCGTTGCTCGAGTCCGAACCGCCGGCCATAGAGCCGGATCACCACTGCCACAGCCCCTACGAATGTCCCTTCTGGGCCCATTGCACAAAGGAGAAGCCTGCGCGCTGGATTTATCATTTGCCGGGCGGGAAGCAGACCGTGACTCGCCTGGTCCAGCAGGGGATCACGACGATCGACGAAATTCCTGAAGGCACCACGCTGTCGCCTGCTCAACGACGCGTGAAGGACAATGTCGAGTGGGTCTCACCTAAGCTGGGGGCGGTGCTCCAGTCCGTCCGGTATCCCGTACATCACCTGGATTTCGAAACGGTCATGCTGGCCGTGCCGCGCTTTCCTTCCACCAGACCATACCAGTCTATTCCTGTGCAGTGGTCGAATCACATTGAACTCGCATCAGGCGAACTTCTGCACCAGGAATTCCTCCACAGTGACCCGACCGAGCCGAGAAGACGATGGGCCGAGGCGCTGATCGAATCGCTCGGGGAAAAAGGCAGCATCGTTGTCTATTCCGCTTACGAAGAGGCAATGATGCGGCAACTGGCCGAGGCCTTCCCTGAATTCCGCTCGGCGTTCAACGCGATCATCAAACGCCTGTGGGATTTTCATCCGGTCATCAAGGATCATTACTACCACCCGGCGTTTCAGGGTTCCTACTCGATCAAATCGGTTTTGCCTGCCGTTGTTCCCTCGATGGGATACGACGATCTGGTGATCAAAGAAGGCGGACAGGCAGCCAGTGAGTACTACCGGATGGTCTTCGTGGAAACAGACTGGATCGAGCAGGCGACGATTAGAGAGTCGCTCCTCCGCTACTGTGCGCGAGACACGATGGCGATGGTGGAACTCAGGCGTGTCTTGAGTATGAAAACGGGACAGGGTGGACTTCCCAGGATTTAACGTACACCTCTGGGGTGGTCGTTAGAACAAAGGGAGGACCAATGGGTCATCGACGCCGATCGCAGGGTATCCGAGTTAGGTACGCGTTCATCAAGGCACACCGTCGCGAGTTTGATACGGCAGTCATGTGCCGTCTCCTCGACGTTTCGCGCAGCGGGTTCCATGAATGGTTGCGTCAACCCCTCTCCGATCGAGCGTTGGAGGATCGGCGGTTGCTCGGCCTGATCCGCGCAGCCTATACGGCGAGCCACGGAGTCTACGGTGCCCCGCGTATCTTTCTCGATTTGCGAGAAGCGGGCGAGACCTGTAGCAAGCATCGTGTCGCTCGGATTATGAGGGCCAAGAGCATGCAAGCCCGACACGGCTACCGAGCTCCCCGGTACGCCAGAGGCCACACGTCACTCCTTACGTCCAATACGCTGCAACGAGGTGTTACCGTCCAACGACCGAACACAGCCTGGGTCACCGACATTACGTACGTGCGCACGTGGGAAGGCTGGCTCTATCTTGCCGCCGTGATTGACCTCTACTCACGCCGAATTGTCGGCTGGTCAACACAACCCACGATGGCCCGAGAACTCGTGCTCGACGCGCTCCTCATGGCAGTCCGGCGACGCAAGCCAAAGCATGCACTGATTCATTCAGATCAAGGATCGCAATTTGGCAGCGATGCGTGGCGGCGCTTCTGCCATGCGCATCAGCTTGAGCCCAGTATGAGCCGGCGTGGAAACTGCTGGGATAACGCAGTGGCCGAATCGTTCTTTAGCAGTTTGAAGAAGGAGCGGATCAAGAAGCGAATCTACAAGACTCGGGATATGGCCACTGCCGAGATCTACGATTACATCGAAATGTTCTACAATCGCACCCGTCGACACAGCCATCTTAACGGTGTAAGTCCGGAGGCGTTTGAACGGGCTTAACGGTGTCCGCAAAAGTCTGGGAAGTCCATCCCGACCCCTTTTCATCTACCCACGGGATGGCCTGGGGAACCCGGAGCTAATCGGGAAGAACCTTGAAACTGTCCACCCGCTTGAACGTCAACAGGGATTTCAAGATGATCCCCAGCTTGCGCATCTGTTCCCTGCGATGGAAGGCCATGAGTTCATTCGAAACAGACCTGTCGATCCCTCGCAGCATCGCCCATCCATAACCCAAACCCAGCGAGAGGCCTCCAAGAAGGTAAGGGCGTTTGGTCATTCGATAGGCAACTCGAAAGAGTTCCCAGAGAGGATGTCCGCCAAGGTAGTAGTCTCTCTCTCCGTAGTCGAACACGGCGGCAAGGGCACCGCGGGCCGCGGTTCCTAGATGCCTGTGGTGGAAGAAGGATTTCTCCCGAAACGACTTGGTCTTCCAGCCCATCATGCGTGCGGTGGTTACCGCGACCCAGTCTACTCCACCAGCCTTATTCGGTTTGAATCCGCCAACCTCCTCAAAGCAGCGCTTCCGAAACAATTGGCAGCCGCCGGCAACATGATAGTGCCCTTCGAAACTATGGCGGTCTGAGCTGTAGCCTTCCTCGACGAAGATGGTTCCTGCGACCCCGAGTTTCTCGTCTCCCGTAAATTTCACGAGGAGAAACTCGAAATAGTCCGCCTCAAAGGTGACATCCGCATCGATATTACCCACAATCTCATACCCCAGATCTCTGACCCTTTCGTAGCCAGCGTTGAACGCGTGCACTTTGCCTGCGAAGTTCCGGTCATGGCGGTGCGATCTTTGGACCATTTCCATCCACGGATATTTTGGA
>DATGEA010000019.1:0-8227 GCA_035310605.1 Nitrospira sp.
GTGTACCAGCATCGCGTTGGGGATGGAAGGCTGCGTGCATGACCCGTCGGCGGACCTAGCAGCGGAGGCACTGCGCACGCCGGAAGGTTTGGCGAACTGGCAGCTTGGAGAGGTTGCCATGAAAAACAACGTGCAGGTCAAACAGAAGCAATATCAGCAGGATGCCTCATTGGAATTTCTCAAGAGCTATGAAGCGACGGTTCGTGAATACCTTGACCACGGTTTTCAACTCTATCGTGCCTATCGAACGTCCAATCTATCACTTCCTGCCGACTTGGTGCCGTCATTGGAACAGCGAACCAATCTGCTTATGGATGTGGCTGAAGAGTACATTAAGCAGGGCAGTCTCGCAGTGGGAGAAGGGATTGCTGCGGATGTCGTCCACAACTACGCGGATCTTCCCGCCATGGCCCCGGCACAGCGACGGGCGGAAGCCGTATTGATGCGGTATCGGTATCGACAAGATTACTGAGTGCTAGTTCTCCGTCGCCACGGTCCATTCAACGAGGCGTCCGTTCCGGAAAACCAGGTCCCACTCGAACGCTCGGTGATACATGGCGACGTATCGATAGCGGGCCATCGGTCCCACCGAAAACCGCTCCGTAGGCTCGCCATACAATTTCACCACTTCGTCGATCGTAGCGCCCAGTTCGATGCCCTTCCCCGTCTTGGCGGGTAGCGCCACATGGACAGGGGCATAGCACACGCCCGCAATCGGAGGATCTTGCGACACTGTCATGGCATCGACGTGGCCATTGACGTCGAGGCGGAGATAGTACGGGCCTTTTTGGCCCGCGATATTGTAGAGATACGAGATCGTGTCGCCGGTGGCATTTGGCATCAGGCAGGCCGTCCGGCCAAGCTTTTGCTCGACTTCCGGTGCGGTGTCTTTGCCGGCAACCACGGTGGCAAGTTCCCAGTCGCTCGGTCCGGGGGTGGCGGCGCCGGCGAAGGTCTGCGAACCCAGGAGGAGCAGGAATAGGACACCGAGCTTCACCGGTGTCAGTTCACGTTCGCCGCATCTGTTAAGCCAAGTTCGCACGGTTCGTCTCCTCCTAGTATATCTTCACCGAGATGTGACTGTTCTCAGCTACTATGGTGACTGAGCAAGTCATGTGCCATTACGAGCGTTATGAAATTACAGAGGTTTTATGCCGTCCAAACTGTGAATTTCGAGCGATCCCGCACAGCTCGCACTGTGCGGACTAAGCGATGGTGCACCCATAGCGTTTCGACTACATGATCGATGTCCGGCGACTATCTCACATTTCCGCTCAGGACATATCCTGGCTCTTACAGATGAGGCTTTGACATTCCGACAGATTTGTTTGCGAAAGCGTCATGGTGTAAAAATGCACCTGCACAGTAGAGTGACCAGGTTATCCTTATGAGGGAAAAGGGGGAAACAATGGGATCTTGGGGCAAACTCAAGGTGATGACGTGTGCGGTCTTCGGGTTGGCCCTGGGCATACCGCTATACGGTGCGGCAGAGGTTTCGCACGAACTTGTCGTGCGCTATCTGCTGGCGACGGTCCAGGCGTTTCGAACGGTGTATGTCGAACACATCACGGAGCGGGTGAGTCACATCGGAGTCCTATCCAAAGAAGACTGGGTGAAGGACGACCATGCCATCATGCTGCCGTTCCAGTTCGTGAAGGTGGCAGGTCAGGAGATGAAGGCATTGGTCAAGGATGTGGACGTGGGTCTGGTTTCGCTCACGCCGCTCTATAGCGCGAATTTCCCGAAGACCCAGGCGGAAGTGGAAGCGCTCAACAAACTCACGGCCAACCCGAAGCTCAAAGTGCTGACCTTTTCCGATGGCAAAGAGTTCAAAGGTATCTCGGCGGATTTTGCAATCGAACAGAGTTGTGTCGAGTGCCACAACCATCACCCGAACAGTATTAAAAAGGACTACAAGAAGGGCGATATGATGGGAGCGATTGTTGTGAGGCTGAAAAAATAACCGAGGGCGAGTTCCTCCCGCCTTCAATACTTGGCTCAGGGCATTTTGAGGGTAAAGACCGCCATGGCCGTGCCCCAACGCGACCATGGTAGAAGCCGTTGCTCTGCCTGGCTCAGTCGAGGGATTTCTGGAAGCGGACAACGCTGATGGTCAGCATGACGAATCCGAAGACTCCCATCGCGGCCATTTGGGGCCAGAGCACGTCCAGACCTATCCCCTTCAGATAGACGCCCCGCAGCACGTCCAAGAAATATCTCAACGGGTCCAGATAGGTAAACCACTGAAAGACCTCCGGCATGCTGCTGATTGGAGTCCCAAAACCTGAGAAGACTATGGCCGGCATAGTGAAAAAGAATCCGGATACCATCGCTTGTTGCTGTGTGGCCGAAATGGTGGAAATGAAGAGACCGATTCCCAGCATACACAGGATGAACAAGACCGCGCCGAGCGCGAGCACTCCGATGCTCCCCCGGAAGGGAACGCCGAACCACAGAGTTCCGACGAGGGAGATGAAAACCGTATCGAGCAGACCGATCAGAAAAAACGGAACAGTCTTTCCCAGAATGAATTCCCACCGTCCGATCGGCGTGACCATGATTTGCTCAAGGGTGCCGATCTCGCGCTCACGAACCACGGCAAACGCGGTGAGCGTTACGACCATCACCAACACCAGGTTGCCGATGACCCCTGGCACAAAAAACCATTGGCTATCGAGATCCGTGTTGTACCAGGGGCGGCGCTCCAGCACGACGCGAGGCAACTGGGCCAACATCAGCGGGGCTGTGCGCTGCACACGTTCTGTCTTGTAGTTCTCTGAGAACCGATTGGCGATCTGGTTCACGTATCCCACTGCAATTAACGCGCTGTTCGAGTTGCTACTGTCCACGATCGCCTGCAAATGAGCCAGCTGACCCTTGTACAGGTTTTGGGCAAAGCCCGAGTTAATCTGAAGCGCGATGATCACCTCGCCGCGGTCGATCAGGTCGCCCGCCTGCCGGCGGTCATTCAAGCGGGCCCGAACATCAAAATATGGGCTCGCGGCAAAACGTGAAATGAGATCACGGCTTGCTTGGCTGTTGTCGAAATCGATGATGGCGGTCGGGACGTGCCGGATCTCCAAAGTCGCGGCATAGCCAAAAACGAGCATCTGAATGACGGGTGGGCCAAACAGCAAGAACCGAGAGCGTTTGTCTCGAAATACTTGGATAAACTCTTTGATCAACATGGCTCGGATCCGCACCGGCATGTTATCCCCTCAACTCAGCTTTTTGTGGAAGGCACGCGTAGCGAGAAATGTGAGCAGGAATGCAAATATTGCCAACGCGAGCAGCTCATCGAAGATTAGATCGATCGACGTGCCCTTGAGGAAGACATCGCGGCTGATCGTCATAAAATACCGCGCCGGGATGAGGTGGGTAATCAGCTGGATGACTGCGGGCATTTGGTCGATGGGATAGATGAATCCAGACAGCAGAAAGGCCGGCAAAAAAGTAGCGATAAGGGCAGCCTGGCTGGCCGCGAGCTGAGATTTGGCCACCACAGAGATGAGGTACCCGAGCGATAGCACAACCGTCAGAAAGAGGGTCGAGCTAAATACGAAGACGCTCCACTGTCCGCGGAAGGGGACGTGAAACCACCAGATCCCTATCCCGGCACAGAGAGCGGTATCGAACAGTCCGATCACGAAATACGGCACCAGCTTGCCGATCATGACTTCGAGCGGAGTGACCGGAGTGGACACGAGTTGCTCCATCGTGCCCCGCTCCCACTCCCTCGCGATGGTCAGAGAAGTAAGAAAGGATCCGATCACCGCCATGACGATGGCGACGACCCCCGGGACGATATTGGCCGTGCTCTCCAGATCCTCGTTAAACCAGGTTCGTGCGTCCACGCTCACCGCAGGCTGAAGCGTGATTTGCCCGTGGCTTTGCAACCATTCAAGCTGAAGCTTCCGATTGTAGCTTTGGATCACGGCTTCGCTGTATCCGACGCTGACGTTGGCCGTGTTATTATCCGTGGCATCGACCAGTGCTTGGACACCCACCGGCTCTGCCGTTTTTAGCTTTTCGGAAAAGTCCGAGGGGATCACGACCGCAACGCGGCACCACCCGGCATCGAGGGCTTCAACCACTTCGGAATAGCTTGTGACGCTCTGCACCACCCTAAAATACTCGGAGGCTTGGAAGTGTTTGAGCAAGTCCTGGCTTTGCTGGCTGCCCTCGCGGTCATATACGAACACCGGGATGTGTTTGATATCGAAACTCACGCCATACCCGAAGGCCACCATTAAGAGCAGTGGCATCGCGACGATGAGCAGCAGGCTGCGGATGTCCCGGCGAATTTGGATCACTTCTTTGCGGGCGATTGCATTGAGCCGGTGCCACCGCATATCGTCAACTACTCCTTTCCCGACCGTCCCTGATTCGCCGTCAGTGATACGAAGACATCTTCTAATGTTGGACGGATCGGCTCCATCTTGGTAACCACAACACCACGCGTTGAAAGATAGGTCCGCAAAGGAGCCATGTCGGCAGCGGCCTCGGACACCACCAGGTGTAGGGCGTTGGCGAACACGGCTGTATCCTGCACGCTGGGATGCTTCTGAAGAAGATCCAAGGCAAGTCCCAGGTTATCGCACTCCACCAGCACGACATCTCCGCTCAATTCGCGCCGCTTCAATTCCAGCGGGGATCCAGAGGCGACGATCCGACCTTGAAAGATCAAGACCAGGCGGTGGCAGTATTCGGCCTCGTCCATGTAGTGGGTGCTGACAAGCACCGTGACTCCCTCGGCGGCCATCTGGTGGATCAGTTCCCAGAAATGCCGTCGCGAGACAGGATCTACCCCAGACGTCGGCTCATCGAGAAAGAGAATCGAGGGACGGTGAAGCACGGCGCAGCCCAATGCCAGCCGCTGTTTCCATCCGGCCGGCAGCGTGCCGGTCAAGGCGGATTCGCGGCCGGTCAAACCAGCCATTTCAAGGACCCAAGTCACTCGTTCACGAAGTTGGGAGGCAGGTATCCTGTACAGCGCAGCGAAGAACTGGATGTTTTCGATGACCCGCAGATCGTTATACAGGGAGAATTTCTGGGACATGTAGCCGATCCGTTGACGCACTCGCTCTGGCTCCCGTGCCACATCGATACCGGCAACCCACGCTTTACCTTCCGTTGGCCGTAACAGTCCGCACAACATGCGGATGGTTGTAGATTTACCAGCTCCATTCGGCCCCAGAAACCCGATCACCTCTCCTGGCCGCGCCTCGAAACTGATCCGATCCACGGCGACGAAGTCGCCAAAGCGCTTGACCAATTCTTGCACGGCAACGGATGGAGACTGATTGCTCACCGTCCTGTTCCCCCTTCGCCGCCTGACGTGGCGGCTACGAAGATGTCTTCCATGCTTGGCGCAACGTGCTCAATGCTCTGGAACGGAACAGCGGCTGTCATCATGTGACTGCGCAGTTCCGGGATGCGACGTTCAGCATCGTCCACAACGAGATGCACTTCATCGCCGCCGAGCACAACATTCAACACACCCTCAGCATTGACAAGAAGCGTTTGCACGCGACGAGGGAACGGCGAAACCACCTCCACCACCGCTCCGCGGAGATGCTTCTTGAGTTCGGAAGGCGTATCAGAGAACAAGATGCGTCCTTGGTGCAGTAATGCGATGCGGTGACATCGCTCGGCTTCGTCGAGGTAGGCCGTGGACATCATGATGGCGACGCCTTCCCCGAGGAGCGAATAGAGAATCTGCCAAAAGTCCCGACGTGAGACGGGGTCAACTCCATTGGTGGGTTCGTCGAGCAGAATCGCGCGCGGTCGATGAATGAGCGCGCAAACAAGCCCGAGTTTTTGCTTCATCCCCCCCGGGAGTTTCCCGGCGAGACGGCTGCCGAATTGAGTCAGATTTGCAGCTGTGAGCAGTTGATTGGCGCGTTGGATCCGCTCCATCCGAGTGACCCCGAAGATATCGGCGTAAAAGCGGATGTTCTCGTCGACGGTTAAGTCTTCGTAGAGACCGAATCGCTGGGGCATATAGCTGATCACAGCCTTTGCCGCTTCTGCGTCCCTGATGATATCGAATCCTGCGATCATCGCAGAGCCTGAATCGGGTGTGAGGACTCCGGCCAGCATACGGAGCGCCGTGGTCTTACCCGCTCCATCAGGACCCACTAAGCCGAAGATTTCCCCAGACTTCACTTCGAGGCTCAGCCGATCGACAGCGAGCACATCAGGGAAGCGCTTGACCAGGGCGGAGGCATGAATCACGAAGGTTGCTGGGGACATTGTTTTATGGTGGAGCCGTTTCGATCACGGCGTCCGCGGGCATGCCCGGCTTCAGCTCATGATTTGGATTGTCCAAATCAATTTTGACCCGATACACGAGAGTCACCCGCTCCTTATGAGTTTCTACGCTTTTGGGGGTAAATTCGGCCTCGGAAGAAATGAAGGACACCCGGCCCGGATAGGTGGTGTGAGGGTACGTGTCGGTGTGAACGGCCGCCGGCTGCCCCCAGCGTATGCGCCCCAGATCCGTTTCGCTGATATAGCCGCGTAGCCACAAATGGTCCAGGTCAGCGATGGTCACAACCGGCGTGCCTGGTACCACGACCTCGCCGAGTTCGGCTTGCCGTACCAAAGCAACTCCGGATGTCGGAGCCCTCAGGACGGTATATCCCAACTTGACGCGAGACATCTGGAGCATTTCGCGCGCAAGCTGAAGATTGGCACGGCTCACAGCAATTTGTTCCTTCCGAGTACCCTCGACGATTTGATCATAGTGCTGCTTCACCCGCTCATAGGTGGCCCGAGAGCGTTTCATTTCAGCAGCAGCCGTGTCGATATCCTCCTGTGACACGCCCTGCTCGGAAAGGAGTGCGCGCCGCCGTCGGAGTTCCTGCTGTTTGAGCACAAGATCAGCTTGGGCGTCGACTACGGTTTGTTTGGCCTCCTGAATCTCTTGGGTGCGGCTGCCGGCGAGGGCGAGATCCAGCTCAGCTTCCCGCGCGCGAACGGTGGCCTCGTCCACACTCACTTGCTGCCGGTAATCATCATCGTCTAATCGTGCTAAGAGCTCGCCCTGTTTGACGTATCGCCCTTCCTCGATGGGCAATTCTATAATGCGACCTTGGACCTTGAAGCTGACCACACTTTCATGCGCCTCGATATTTCCGGAAATCTTCAATGTTGGGTTACCTGACTGGTGTCCGGGCGCTTGAAAGTACAGATATGCACCTCCCATCATGGCCATCGCTCCAAGGATGATCAGGAGTATCCTCTTCATCGATTTGCCCTGACATCGGCGTCAACGAGCAAGACCACTCCGTCTCTCAGCATCGTGAAAGCAGTCATTGGTCTGCTTGTCGGAAGACGTCCCGTGACGGTGGGAAACGATGCGCCATTCGATGTGTTCGTCATATGCATCGCAGTGATAACAGATTTTCTTGACGGTATTGATCTGCCGGCCTTCTTCACGATGGCTTTAGTCGGTGGCTGCGATGATGAGGAGGCCTTCCCAAACATGTGGGCGATCCAAGGGCAAGCATACAATTGAAAAGGGTCTGAGAAGCATCGTTCTGGTCAGCACCCGTAAGTTCATTTCAGCGCCTCTACACTCAGCATGATCACCTCGATTTCTTCGGTGATCTCTTCTTGGCGGAGGGCGTTACGTTTGAGGATCAGTTCCGAGGTGTCTTTCTCCAAACGTTGGATGGCCTGGTCCATATGTTGAAAGCGGCGCAGATTCTCTGCCATCAAGGAACTATAGAATACCTCATGCAAGAGGGCGAACAGGTGCTGGTCGATGAGATCCTTTGCGAACGTAAACGGGTCTCTGTTCAGAAGAGGGGGATAGGCGAATCGGACGGAGCGATGCCGGGATGGTTTCATCGGCTGGTGCACGCGGATCTGGTCTCCCTCGGCCGAGGGACTCCGGTGAACAATTGTGAACTCCAAGTGGATCCCTGGTTTCTGGCTTGCCTGCAAATGTCTCAGGGTCTCCATCAGACTGATGAGCACTGCAGATACCTCCTCGGCGACCGTGGGGCCTGCCAGAGAAGCTTCGACACGTCGGTTATGCTCCAGCTTCGTCACGAGCTTTCGTCCGACAACGATCAGGAGTGGTGGTTGTTGTGCGCGTTCTTGGAAGTGTTGCTCTGCACCTTCCAGCAGGCGCTCATTGTAGTCGCCGCAAAACCCACGTTCGGAGCCGATGACCAGAAACACGGGTTTGCCCTTACCCAGACGGCGTGCGGTCTCC
>DATGEA010000020.1:0-2894 GCA_035310605.1 Nitrospira sp.
GCGGCCATCACGAAGGTGCTGGCCTTCAAGAATATGGCGAGCTTTGTCTCTTACGATAATATCGACAAAGCGCCGGAAGAGCGGGAGCGCGGCATCACGATCGCCACGGCGCATGTGGAATACCAGACCGAGAACCGCCACTACGCCCACGTTGATTGCCCGGGCCATGCCGACTATGTGAAGAACATGATAACGGGCGCGGCCCAGATGGACGGCGCCATTCTGGTCGTATCGGCCGCGGACGGCCCCATGCCCCAGACCCGGGAGCACATTCTGCTTGCGCGTCAGGTGGGGGTGCCCTACATCGTTGTGTACATGAACAAGGTGGACATGGTTGACGATCCGGAGCTGATCGAGCTCGTGGAGTTGGAGATCCGGGAGCTTCTGTCGAAGTACCAGTTCCCGGGGGACAAGACGCCGATCGTGAAGGGGAGCGCGCTGAAGGCGCTCCAGAGCGAGAGCAAGGACCCGAACGCGCCGGAGTACAAGAGCATTTTAGAGCTCATGGCGGCCATCGACAGCTATATACCGGAGCCCAAGCGCGACATCGACAAGCCGTACCTGATGCCGATCGAAGACGTGTTTTCGATAGCCGGTCGCGGCACGGTGGTGACGGGCAGGATCGAGCGCGGCATCGTGAAGGTAGGCGACGAGATTGAGATCGTGGGGATCAAACCCACGCAGAAGACGGTCGTGACGGGCGTCGAGATGTTCCGCAAGCTCCTTGATCAGGGCCAGGCAGGCGACAATGTGGGAGTTTTGCTTCGTGGCATCAAGAAGGAAGAGGTGGAGCGCGGGATGGTGCTGGCCAAGCCGGGGAGCATCACGCCGCACACGAAGTTCAAGGCGGAGGCGTACATTCTGACGAAGGAAGAGGGCGGCCGCCACACGCCGTTCTTCAACGGCTACCGCCCGCAGTTCTATTTCCGGACGACGGACGTGACGGGAGTGGTGAAGCTCGCCGAGGGCGTCGAGATGGTGATGCCGGGCGACAATATGACGTGCAGCGTGGAGTTGATCACGCCGATTGCGATGGACCAGGGCCTTCGCTTCGCCATCCGTGAGGGCGGCAGGACCGTGGGCGCCGGCGTGATCACCCAGGTGATCGAGTAGCGCAAAACGAGGGACGATAGACGAGGGACGAGGGACGAAACAGCGTGCGTCCGTCGTCCGAGCGAGCAAAAGAGCGGTCCTCCATAGTTTATCGAGACTTTAAGGAAGGTAATCGTGACACAGAAAATCAGGATTCGACTAAAGGGATACGACCACAGGCTGTTGGACCAGTCTGCACTCGAGATCATCGATACGGCAAAGCGTACCGGAGCGAAGGTGTCCGGGCCGATTCCGCTTCCGACCAGAATCAACCGCTGGACGGTGCTCAGATCTCCCCATGTGGACAAGAAATCCCGGGAGCAGTTTGAGATCCGGACGCACAAGCGGCTTATGGATATTCTGGATCCCACCCCGCAGACCGTTGATGCGCTCATGAAACTTGATCTGGCCGCAGGCGTCGATGTGGAGATAAAACTTTAATATTTGCGGAATGCCCCCCGTCTGCAGCAAGAACGTCGGGACGACCGGAAAGGCGAATGGAACAATCCGCAATCCGATGTCGATTTGTCTTTTGTATTGAGGATATTAATTATGAGCAAGGGAATTATCGGGAAAAAGATAGGCATGAGCCAGCAGTTCAGCGGTGGTGAACTCATCCCTGTGACCGTGATCCAGGCAGGCCCCTGCACCGTGGTCCAGAAAAAAACCGCGGGCACCGACGGCTATGAAGCCGTGCAGCTGTCGTTCACCGAAGAGAAAAAGAAGTCCCGTGTGAGCAAGGCCATGGCCGGCCATTTCCAAAAGGCGAACATCCAGCCGCACCGGTTCCTTCGCGAATTTCGCACCGCGGAGTATGAGCAGGGTCAGGTCGTGACCGTTGACATTTTCCAGAAAGGCGAGCGGATTTCCGTAAGCGGTGTGAGCAAGGGAAAGGGTTTCGCAGGCGTCATGAAGCGGCATCGGTTCGCCGGCGGTCCCGGGGGCCATGGCTCCATGTTTAACCGCAGGCCGGGATCTATTGGCGCCAGCGCCTATCCGTCGCGCGTTTGGCCGGGCAAAAAACTCCCGGGACATATGGGCGCGGTGAACGTCACCGTCAAGAATATCGAGGTTGTGGACGTGCGACCGGATCAGAACCTGCTGTTCGTGCGCGGTGCGGTGCCGGGCGGAGACAATGGACTCGTCCTTATCTACAAGGCCGAGTAATAACGCGAAGCAGAGGAAATTGAAAATGCCGTCAGTCTCAATGGTTGACCAGAATAATAAAAAAGTGAAGGACGTGGAGCTTCCGACCATGTTCTCCGCCGAAGTCCGTCCGCACCTCGTGCACGCTGCAGTCGTAAACCAGCTGGCGAACAGGAGGGCCGGGACCGCGGCCACCAAGAACAAGGCGCTCGTGAGCGGCGGCGGGAAAAAGCCATTCAAACAAAAAGGCACCGGCCGTGCGCGGGCAGGGAGCAGCCGCTCGCCTCTGTGGCGGCACGGAGGAACCATCTTCGGCCCCACGCCGAGAGACTATTCCTATGCGCTTCCCAAGAAGGCAAGGCGGGCCGCCCTTGTTGATGCAATCGCGTCCAAGGTAGCTGACAGCAGGCTGATTCTTGTCGACAGCCTTGAGCTGGCAGAGCCGAAGACAAAGCTGGTATCCTCAATACTGCAAAACCTCGGGGTGCAGGAAAATGCCCTCGTACTCATCACCGCAGAAAACAAAAACCTGCGGCTCGCGGCGCGAAACATTCCATCGGTCAAGGTGCTCAGGATGGGCAATATCAACGTCTACGACCTGCTGAAATACCGGTACCTCATTACCACGCAAGACGCCCTGAACGCCATGCAGGAGG
>DATGEA010000021.1:0-3593 GCA_035310605.1 Nitrospira sp.
GATGTGACGGCTGACCGCTGATCGCCGGACGTTATCGTCCTATCGCCATGCCGTTGTGTCTGCCCATGGCATTGTCGGCATGCATCATGGCGACCTCTCCGGACGCGGTCATGATGGGTTTCGAAAAAGATGCCTCACCGAGCAACGCCTCGGCCCAGGCGCAATATATCTGTACCTTGGCGACATCATGTATGTATGAAGGAATCGTGATCGTACGGTTTTCTTTTTCCCCGCCGAGCACTCCACCCTTAATCTTCAAACGATTGAGCAAATACACATTGCCTTTGGTGTCGATTACCTGCCAGTGCGGGGCGGGCGTCTCGGGAATCTTGAAATCGTCCGACCAGGTCAACGTGTCATTGTTGCCGGACCGTGCATGGCTCGCGGTGCCGCTATTGGCCTTAACGCCTTCAAACTTGGACGTGGTGTGGGCGTCACCCGCGAAACCGTTCGCTGCAGTGAGCATTCCCGCCGCTGCGACCATGGAACATAATCCGAGCATGAACGAACGTGTGGCATGCATTGCAAACCTCCTTGAGTATAGGTGAAGAATTTCCGCTGAGCGATTCAGCGTTGTTGGATGATTCGCATCTGCCCGTGTGTCTGTGGAGAGGGGGATTCCTTACAGGCGAGTCAGGAGGATGCTGACAACAGTTTGAAGGATTCGGGACGTGCGGAACGACCAGATTGAAGATGCCCTGCACCGAAACCTCGGGCGAGTTGGAGTTAGGTTCGTACTCCAGCGGACGAAGGTGTGTTGCCTGGGGGCCTGATGCCTTCGACAACGGGGAGACGCGGTCCTGGAGAAATCAGATAGGTACTGCGGTCGACTCGCCTGATGGCCAATGCACCCGTTCGGCTCAGGCGGCCGATGGCCGCGAACAGGCGGTTCCAGCTATCGTGGCGGAAGAGTTGCTGCAGATCTTCGAGGCTTACCGGTGCTTGTGCCGCCACCCGTTCAAGGATCGCAGTCTCGAATGCGTTGGTGAGCGTCATCACGGCCTCCATGAAGACGCGCGTCCATACGGGTACGCTCATTCCTGGCCGGCAGTCGGAGGAGAGTCTTACAATGAGGCAAGGCGCGGGAACGTGCTCGTCGATCGAGTTGTTACGAGGGGAGCTCCGTGAGACGGAGTGTAAAGAGGTAGTGGTAGAGCCCTTTGCGGTCCATCAATTCGCTGTGGGTACCTGTTTCCACAAGGCGGCCTTTGTTCAGAACGAGGATGCGATCGGCCCGTTGGATCGTCGTGAGACGATGGGCGATGACGAACGTGGTTCGGCCTTTCATCAGTTGCTCCAGCGCTTGTTGGACCAGTCGTTCCGATTCGCTGTCGAGCGCTGAGGTAGCCTCGTCCAACAACAAGATGCGCGGATTCTTCAAGATGGCGCGGGCGATTGCGATACGCTGGCGTTGTCCGCCCGACACGTTGATGCCCTTTTCTCCCACGACAGTGTGGTACCGATCGGGGAATCCCATGATGAAATCGTGGGCATGGGCGGCTCGGCTGGCCTCCTGCACCGCTTCATCGGTGGCCTCTCTGTTACCGTAGCGGATGTTGTCGAGTATTGTTCCTCCGAACAGAATCGTTTCCTGAGGGACGAGCGCGATCTGCCGGTACCAACTCTCCAGTGTGATCCGACGGAGGTCCTTGCCGTCGATCGTGATTCGTCCTTCGGCCGGATCGTAAAAACGGTGGATCAAATTTATCACCGTCGTTTTTCCTGCGCCGGTCGGACCGACGATCGCGACGAGTTCGCCAGGCTTGGCTTCAAACGACACATCCGTCAGAACCGGCTGGCGGGGATCGTAAGCAAAGCTGACGTGCTCGACGTTGATGTGTCCTGACACGCTCGAGAGTATGGTGGCGCCGGGGGAGTCGCTGAGTTCGGACCGCTGGTCCAGGATTTCGAATACCCGTTCGGTGGCACCCTGCGCTTCTCTGATCTGGGCGAAAACACGGGCTGCGGAGCTGAACGGACCGATAAGAATCCCGGCAAATAAGACAAACGCGAACAGGTCACCTGGCGAGACGGCGCCATCGATCACCTGGTGTCCGCCGTACCACAAGACTGCTGCAGCGGCTGAAAATGTCAGCAAGCTGATGACGGGGATAAAGACTGCCATGATGCCGGCGCGCCGCATCGTCAGCGACAGGGTTTGGTCGACCTGCGCGGTGAACCTCGTTTCTTCGCGTTTCGATTGTACGAAGGATTTCACGATGCGGATACCGGAGATGACTTCTTCGATCAATGTGCTGAGTGCGGCGGTCTGATCCTGGATCGAAGTCGAGAGCGATTTGAGTCTGCGTCCGAAAAACTTGGCCACGACCACGAGCAAGGGAAGGAGAACGAGAATCAAGAGGCAGAGCCGCCAGTTCATTGCCAACAAAAACGCGATCCCGCCGACGAACGTAACGAGTTGCTTGGCCGTGTCGATCGGCGTTTCCGTGACGACCGATTGAATGACCGTGACGTCGTTCATGAGGCGCGAAAGCAGTTCGCCGGTTCTGCGGCGCGCGAAGAAACTGACCGATAACGTTTGCAGATGGGCAAAGAGATGCGTCCGGAAATCGGCGACGATGTGTTGGGAGACCCAGGCCGTGAGATAGCTATGCCCCATCGAGCACAGCCCTTGGAGAATGACTAATCCAAGGAAGAGGGCGATCAGCTCGGTCATTCGTGCGGCGTCATGCTGCACCGTGATGACATCCCACAGCGATCCGGCGAGACGCAACAATGCGAGATTGATGGCCGCGACACCCATCACGAGCAGGCCGGCGAGCAGCATGCGGGAGAAGTAGGGTCGCAGGAATGGCAGAAAACGTTTGAAAGTCGACATGACGGCGAAGGGATCTTAGAGGAGGTCGGTGATGAAAACCAAGTGCTAAACGTGCGGCGAGGAGAGCGGAAACGATTCTGATGCGGGAGCGTGTTTGCTAGATCTGGGCGATGGATTCGATAAGGTTCTTATTGACGGCGACAAAATCCGACCGGTCTTTTTCATTGATGATTACGTCGGTAAGGCTGATAAACAGCCGTTGCTCTTCGTTGATGGCGTCGGAAACGCGGTTCCGCATCGGAGGGATGAGAAAATCACCCACGTAGACGCAATTTACAGTGCGGACGCGAATGCGAACCTTCTTCCCCTCGGGCACGGTCCCCTCCTCCCCCTTGCGGGAGTGAGCTTAGCTTTTACGACGAAGGAACTTTTGACGCCGGCGCAACTTCTTGTATTTGTGCTTGCGCATCTTCTTCCGGCGTTTTTTCAGCACGCTTGCCATATCGATGTCTCTCCTACGCGCGTGAGTCTAGAAGTTTTCTGCTGAAATTGCAAGTAACGGAGCGAATTTCGTGCGTTTTCGGACGCACCATGCGACGACGATCGGCTTGACCTGTCACGCGGCCCATTCCTATACTGCGATCATTATGACGGAGACAAGACTAGCGAGTCGGACGAGTGTGATCGGGGTGCTCTTGCTCGTCCTGCTGATCGCCGGCGCGGGTTGCGGCGGGAAAACGATTCAATACCCCGAGGATCATGAACGCTATCTTCGCATTGATAAAGCGGTTGAGTCTCTGCGCCAGGCATACGT
>DATGEA010000022.1:0-8149 GCA_035310605.1 Nitrospira sp.
TCTTCACGGTGTCGCCGCAGATACCAGGCAACAGCCCGGGCGAGCTATTTCGGTTGCGGATCTGGTTGTGCGGAAGGGATCGGAACAGCTTTATGGCGCAATGCCCGGCCTTTGTCCGGGGTCGGATCGGTGATCAGGCCGTAGACCTCCCGCCCTTCGTGACCATCCGGTAAGTATTCGGTAATCGGCATCCCGTCTTCCCGCACAAACAAGAGGCAGTGGCAGTACTTGTAAATCTGCATTTCGTCGCAGGCACAGATCCAGCGGCGCAACTTGGCCTCGGCTGCCTTATCCTTGTAGAAATTGCAGGGGCAGAGGGGTTTGCCGAGTTCATCAATGTGCATCGCCAGGCCCTTCACCACGGCTTCGGTCACGGCCGGGTTGGGATGCATGGCGGTTCCGCTCTTTTCGGCGAATCCCTTCACATATTTCCACATTTTGTCGAGGCTCTCTTGCTTCGGCTCGGCCATCCGGGCTCCTTTTGCGTCGGGTGAGCGGCAAGCTGGTTCAAAAGCTCAGAAACGGGAAAATCACGGGTTGCACACCTTGGGATTCACCCCGGGATCGCCCCTTGCCAGTCCGCAAGTGCGTAGTGTACAAGCGCTCAGGCGTTCTTTACAATCCGTCTTTTTTGCGATCACCCTGAGGACATACGGTGGACTCTGAGAGACAGCGGACCCTCATCGGAAGGCTGGCCGAAGAGTTAGGCGGCCCGGCGGCAGAGCAACTCGTGGCGCGGCTTGCCCGAATCGGATCGCAGCCGAAACCGGTTGCCGCGGTGCTGACCTTGTTGGGCGAGCTGGAAGAGATATCTGCGAAAGCCGCGTGCGCGGCGATTGAAGCGCTTCCTGAGTTGGAGCGTCGTGCGGGATTATTGCAAGTCCTCCCCTGGCTCGATCTGGGAGTGGCGTTGGCAGAATCATCCGGTGCGACGGCGCTCAAGTATTTCAAGGACAGTCCGCTCATTCTCGGCGTGATCGAGCAGGCCGACGCTCGGGCAGCGGTCCTGGCCATGGGCCTGGAGATGGCCGAGCAGGATGCCAACGTTACGCTGGAGTATCTGAGAACCGCCCCGCACATTCTTGCCGCCATTCCGTCGGAGCAACTGAGGCCCTGGCTTGAGATCAGTGTGGAGCTGACGCAGGTCGATGTGGTGGTAGGCCTCGAGTACATTCGTCAAATCCCGAAGCTGGCTCCGGTGCTTCCGTTGAGCGAGGTGCGAGGCTGGTTGTCCTTCGGCATGAAGTTGATCGCCCCCAATACGTTGGGAAAACCGGACTACATCGCCACGATGGAGTTTCTCAGAACCAGTCCCGCCATCTTGGGCGATATCGAACATCTGTCGGTTCGTCCGAAAGTCGTGGCTCTGGGAGCGGCGCTTGCCGAGCGTGCACCCGAATCCGGCATCGCCTGGCTGGCTGAATCGCCTCGACTGCTCCGGGCACTGCCGTCAGAGGATTGGCAGGTGAAAGTCCTGCAATACGGCGCCCTGCTCGTTGAAAAAGATGCCGAGGCTACGCTCTCTTATCTGAGGCGTTGTCCCGAGATCGTCGGATTGATCGGCGATGTGCCCCAGGCCGGTTCGCGATTTGAGACGTGGTTTAAGGCCGGGATGGAAGTGCTGGCTTACAGTGCGGAAGGTGCCAGGGCTTATTTTGCAATGGAGTCGCAGAAGGCGCTCTCGTCGGTTGAACAGGCGCTCAGCGGCGTTCCGCTCCGGCAGGTTGCCCGCCGGGTGAAATTGTTTGTTCAGGCATTGTGCGGAGAGGAGGTGGCGATTGCCGCATTGCCCGATGCCGCTACGGCTGCCGCGACCCGTGCGACGGTGAGTGCGGATGGACGTACGATTTCGCTGCCGGCACTCCTTCGTCGATATCCCAGTGCCGAACAAAATGAGCGGCTGTATCTGGTGATGGCGGCCCACGAAGCCGGGCATGTGGAATTCGGCACCTATCGGCTCACGCTGGAGCCTTTTGGGGATCTGGTCGAGACCGTGTGTCGGAGGTATGGCAGGCCGCTGGCGGCGATGCCGGAGTCGTTGGCCGCGCTGTTTCGTCTCTATCCCCATCCGAGGCTGATCCATGACCTCTGGACGGTGCTGGAAGATGCGCGCGTGGAATTTCTGCTTCAGACGGAATACCAGGGGCTCCGGCGCGATCTGGCGCAACTGGCCGGCGAGGCAGTCACCCCGCGTGATCCGGCGCACGGGTTAACGGTGAAGGAGCTGATGGTCGATTGTCTGTTGCGGCTGTCCACTGGAGAGCCGGAAACATCGGCTGTCCCTCATGCCGTCAAAGACGAAGTCGCGCTTCTGTGGACACTCTGCCAGCCGATCTTCACGACCTCTACGACGGCGGAAACTGCGGTTCGTCTGGCCCACGACCTGTATGTGCGCATGGAAGAGCTCCTGGCCCCCCGGGCGGAAATGATCACAACGGATCAGGTGAAGGAAGACTCGCAGGATCTGGGTGTCGGGCCGACAGCTTCCGAGCATACGGCTGATGACTATCGACCGGTGACCAATTGGGTCTATCGCGGAGAGATGAGTCCTGAGTTCATCAAACGGGATCACGAGCAAAAGGACGAACAGTATGCCGAACTGGAGCGCATGGCCAGTCAGGGCGGCGGGTCCCAGGAGCGGTCCGGGACAGGCCATGGCAGCCGTCGCGGCGAACAGGAATCCACATCCGGGGACGTGCTCGGAGGAGGCCGATCGTTACCTTCGGTCGTGGAGGAATTGCTGGCGCTGGATGTGGAGCCACAGCCGCTGCCGGAGTTCACCGGTCGGGGCGAGCGAACCGTTCGGTATCCCGAGTGGGATTATACGATTCAGGATTATCGCATGAATTGGTGCCGAGTCGTCGAGCGTGCCGCCGAGACCGGTTCGGATGAGTTCGTCTCCGCAACGTTGACGACACATCACAGCGCGATCAGGTCGCTCCGGCGGTTCTTCGAGAGCCTGCGCCCCCCGGCCTTTCGCCGTGTGGCTGGGCAGGCCGACGGAGAAGACCTCGACATCGATGCGGTCGTGCGAAGGGCCGCTGAACAGCGGGCCGGACTTGAAGGCGGAGATCGTATTTATGTGAGGCGTGAGAAGAAGGAGCGTGATGTGGCTGTGGCCTTCCTGGTCGACGTGAGCGGATCGACCAGCCGGCAGGTTGAGAGCGGGCGCCGGGTCATCGATATCGAGAAGGAAAGTCTCGTGTTGCTCTGCGAAGCGCTGGATGCCGTGGGTGATCAGTATGGTCTCTATGCGTATTCAGGCCAGGGGCGCGCCTCGGTGGATTTTCTGACGATCAAGGATTTCGACGAGCGATTGGGCACCACGACCGCCCAACGGTTGGGCGCGCTTGGCCCTCGGCAGCAAAATCGCGATGGCGCGGCGATTCGCCATGCCGCTGCCAGGCTCATGGCGCGAGAGGCGAGGAACCGCATTCTTATTCTCCTCAGCGATGGTCGTCCGTTGGACGGCGATTACAAGGACGAGTATTCGCTTGAAGATACCAAGGCGGCCCTGCGGGAAGCGAGGCAGCAAGGGATCGATCCGTTCTGCGTCACCATCGATCGCGAAGCGGACAGCTATGTGCGTCGCATGTACGGCGAAGTGCAATATGCCGTGATTGACGAGGTCGAGGCGCTCCCGGCGAAGCTCCCGCGGATCTACCGGCAATTGGCGACATAGAAGGGGGCGGGGTTGAATGGCGAGGCATAAGGGGTAAAGAGAAGCAATGGCGAATCCGGCAGAGAAACCAGCTGTTCCGCCGTGGCTCTACAAGTTGTTTACCGGACATCAGTACCCCTATGTCCGACGCCTGGCCAAGTTCGCACAGCCGGTGAAACCCGGGGAGGACCGGTCTGAGCCGACGAAGGAAATGATCGAGGCCAAGTTTTGGGAGGTCTACCCGCGCTGCCGGGCAAAAGTCCTTCAGGAAGTGAAGGCGGGCATGATCGTGGTGTTTCACGACCTCGGGGAATATCCTCCCGGCGGCTATCAGGAACTCGTGGACAACCCGGAAGAGTTTCTGGCAAAAACATACGGCAAAAAGAAAATCAAGGTGAACTTCTACGACGGCGAGAATTTCGTCTGTACGATCAATTTTAAGGTGGCGGGCTGGACGGAACACGAACACTAGAAACGGTTTTGAGTTCTGAGTGATGTGTGCTGAGTTTCCGGAGCCAGCCGAACATCTCAGAACCAGAACTCAGGGTTCAGAACTCGGAGCTGACCGGAGGGAGTATGGGGCGACCGAAGATTACAGTAGTGGGCGCGGGAAATGTCGGCGGGACAACGGCGCAACGGCTGGCCGAAAAGGATGCCTATGACGTCGTGCTGGTGGACATCGTCGAGGGAGTTCCGCAAGGGAAGGCTCTCGATATTTCCCAGGCCGGTCCCGTGTGCGGCTACAGCACGAGGGTCGTCGGGACCAACGGCTACGCCGAGACGGCCGGATCATCGATCGCGGTCATCACGTCCGGCATACCGAGGAAGCCGGGCATGAGCCGCGATGAATTGCTGACGACGAACGCCAAGATCGTGAAATCGGTCGTCACCGAACTCGTCTCCCGATCTCCGGAGATCATCCTCATTCTCGTTACCAATCCCCTGGATGCGATGGTGCATGTGGCCAGGAAAGTCAGTGGTCTGCCGAAATCCCGAATCATCGGCATGGCGGGCGTGCTGGATTCGGCCCGGATGCGGACCTTCATCGCGGCAGAGTTGAACGTGTCGGGTCTCGAGGTGCAGGCCATGGTGCTGGGCGGACATGGCGATACCATGGTGCCGATTCCCCGTTACACGACGGTGAAAGGAAAGCCTGTCTCGGAACTGATGCCGAAGGAAAAGCTGGATGCGATTGTGAAGCGGACGCGCGATGGAGGAGCCGAAATCGTTGGTTTGCTGAAAACGGGCAGCGCCTTCTACGCGCCATCGGCGTCGGCCGTGGATATGGTCGAGGCGATTATGAAGGATCAGAAGCGCGTTCTCCCCTGCGCCGTTCTATGCGAAGGCGAATACGGATTGCAGAACGTCGTGGTCGGCGTGCCTGTCAGGCTCGGCCGGGGCGGGGCCGAACAGGTGGTCGTCTATGACCTGACGACCGAGGAACAAAAGGGCCTGGAAACGTCCGCGAACGCCGTGCGCGAACTCTGCACGACAGTCGATCGTCTGATGGCATAATTCACGGCTAGTGGCGAGTGGTTAGAGGCAATGGGGCCGACGTGAGACAGCAATGTCCGGCCGTTTGCCTTTCGCCCCGTACCACTTGTCTCGCAATTGTGTCGCTTGACAATGGAAGAGGGGCTACAGTAGAGAGAGCAGCTTAGCAGTGCACTGAATGAGGAGATGCTATGAAATTTCTTGAAGATCCGATGCAGACAATGGGCGCCGGTTTCGCGCTCGCCCTGGTGTTGATTGTGGTGTACCTCGGGCTTTCCGGTGTGGGAGCGGGGGAGGCCGATTGGGTCGGGATGCTGTTCCGTTGGGTCCACTTCCTCGCCGGCATTACCTGGATCGGATTGCTGTACTTCTTCAACCTGATCAATGCGGCCTTCCTGAAGAGCCTGGATGGTCCGACGAAGAATATCGTCATTCCCAAATTGATGCCCTCGGCGCTCAATTGGTTCCGTCACGGAGCCACGGTGACGGTGCTCGCCGGGATCGTCCTGTATTTTTATATGTATTCCAAAGGCGGGACCGGTGCAATCGCGTTGGGAATCGGCGGCTTGTTGGGAATCATCATGATGGTCAACGTGCACGCGATCATTTGGCCGAATCAAAAGAAAGTCATTGCTGCGGTCGCCGCCGCGGCACAAGGTACGCCGGCGCCGGCTGAAATGGCTCAATGGGGCCGGACAGCGTTGCTTGCCTCGCGCGTCAATTTCTTACTCTCGATCCCCATGCTGTTCTTCATGGGGGCCGGCAGCCACTTCAAGTAATCGTTTTCTCATGGCCGGTAGGGCTTACCCTACCGGCCGTTTCAATTCCTTTCCATTTACAATCGGTTATCAATCCGCCCATTGTACCCAGTCCAGAATAGGGCTGTGGCCCTAACCTATTGAGATTCAGGCCTATTCTCGCCACTTTGCCTTGACGGAGGGGCAGGGGGACCCGTATAGTAGCCACTCACCTTTCTCCTGATTCGGAGTAGAAGAACAAGTATTATGAAGACGTTGGCCGAACCCCGCCTCGTTCAGCAGCTCGAGGGGCTCCCCTGGGACATTGATGCCTACATCAAGGTCGGGGGTTATGAAGCCTGGAAGAAATGCGTGAAAGAACTCTCGCCGGAGCAAGTGGTACAGGAACTCAAGACTTCCGGGCTCCGTGGCCGTGGCGGCGCGGGATTTCCCACGGGCGTGAAATGGGATAAGGTCCTGAATCACCGGGTCAAAGAGCGGTATTTCGTCTGTAACGCCGGTGAGCATGAACCCGGCACCTTCAAGGATCGCCACCTCCTCAAGACGATTCCCCACCAGCTGATCGAGGGCTGCCTGATTGCTTCGTGGACCGCGCAGGCGAAAGCCTCATTCATTTATGTCAATCACGAGTATCATGAAGAGCGGGAGAATTTAAAGAAAGCACTGGCTCAGGCGAGAGAGCGCGGTTTTCTCGGTAAGAGTATTTTCGGGAGCGGGATCGACATCGACCTGCAAGTCTTCGAGGGGCATGGCAGCTATGTGGCCGGAGAAGAAACGGCGATGCTGGAGTCGATGCAGGGACGGCCCGCGATGCCTCGGCAAAAGCCACCGTTCTATCCCACGGATTACGGCCTCTACGGCAAACCGACCCTGGTGAACAACGTCGAGACTTTGTGCAATATCCCGCGCATCCTTTACAAAGGTGCGGCCTGGTTCACGCAGGTCGGTACAGAGAAATGCCCCGGAACCATGATGTTTTCCTTGAGCGGTGCGGTCAATCGTCCAGGCGTCTATGAAATGCCGATGGGGGTCACGATCCGCGAACTGATCGAGAAATGTGGCGGGGGTGTTCCGGGCGGGAGACAGATCAAAGCCGTATTCCCCGGTGGTCCGGCTTTTTCCATGGTGACGGCTGATCAGCTCGATCTTCCGATGGACTTCGACTCGTTGAAAAAAGCGGGAACCGGCTTGGGGTCGGCGGGGGTCATCGTGGTCGATGATGCAACCTGCATGGTTCGACAGACGTTGAAATTTTCCAATTTTTTCAAAGGCGAGAGTTGCGGGCAATGTCCCCCCTGCAGGATGGGCACGATCAATCTCGCAACCCTGATGACCAAGATCGAAGCAGGCGATGGCACGCAGAAGGACCTCGATAGCCTGCTGCAGCTTTGCGGATTCGTGAAGGGGACCGGCTACTGTACGCTCGTGACCGGCGCCGCGGTTTTGGTACAGAGCAGTGTGAAGCTGTTCCGCCACGAGTTCGAGGAGCATATCCGTTTACAGCGCTGTCCGTACCCGGCTGTGCCGGTCGAGGCTGCCGCGCATTAAGAGGGCATGGCGATGCCGCGCGTGACGTTCCTCCACCCGGAGGGGAAGAGCGGAGAGGTGGACCTGAACACGACGTTGCTCGATGCCGCGAAGCAGCTCGGGTTTCGCCTGAATCATGATTGCGGAGGCAATGCCTCCTGTACCACGTGCCGGGTTGAAGTGCAGAGCGGCGCCGAGCATCTTTCTGAGATCGATTTTGAGGAACAGGACCTATTGGATCGGGAAGCCCTCAGTGAGCCCTGGCACCGGCTCGGATGCCAGGCGAAGGTCCTTGGCGATGTCGTGGTGAGAGTGCCGGAGACGAAGTGGGCGGCGCCGAGCACCGGAAAAACAGAGGCGCAGGGTGTTGATATTCGGTAAAGAGGTGTTACACTAAGCCAATCCAGGCAGGTCCAGAAGGCCGGTCTGACGACCAAGGAGGACAACGATGGTCACGATTACCGCAGTAGCAGAGCAGAAGATCCAGGAGTTGATGAAGGAAGAAAAGGATATCGTCGGACTGCGGATTTACGTCCGCGGAGGCGGCTGCCACGGCTATCAGTACGGGATGGCATTCGAGTCCAAGATGGCCGACGACGACACCGTGATTGAAAAGGGCGACGTCAAGGTCATCATGGATTCCCAGAGCGCACCGCTGCTTCAGGGCGCGGAAGTCGATTATGTCGACAGCGTGCAGGGTTCCGGGTTT
>DATGEA010000023.1:0-4725 GCA_035310605.1 Nitrospira sp.
AATGTACGAGGCCTGTTGGTGGATAGCGGAGACACAGCACTACGAGGGAGCGCCCATTACCCACACTGTGTCGATCCCAGCGGCGAGACGTTTCGAAGCCTTACTTGCCAGGCTTTCGCCACAGCATGGGGATTCCGGCCATCCGGACAACTTGATATTCCGTCTCGTCTGATGTGCACAGCCGGCCAGATCGGGCCAATACCGATCCGGTAGAATTTGCTCAGGTCCATCAAAACACACGTATCAGGAACGATTCCGTGGCGCGCGGCGGTCCGGCGCCTTTCGCAGCCTCTCCGCTCTCATACAAGATTCCCATAAGACGGCAACCGCCGTCGAGGTCAGACGGGATGAGAATGCAACACGACAAAGGAGTAGAATAATGTTGCGTATTTATTCCTTGAAGGAGTTCATTGAACGTGAAGCTTTACACGAATATGGTCGAAGCCATTCAAGAGCTGAAGAAAAGAGGGTTCACAGCAAATTTCGAGTTTCTCAATCAAGCGTTCCGGGATGTTGACAGCGGAAGGACCTTCAAGGCTGACGAGCTGACAATCGTGGAGCACTACCGATTCGAGGGAGCAAGCGATCCGGATGACATGTCTGTCGTCTATGCCATAGAGGTTGAGGGGGGACCCAAAGGGATTATTGCTGATGCCTATGGTCTCTATGCCAATCCAAACCTCGGCGGGTTCCTAGAGAAAGTGAACATTCGAGAAGGGCAATAAAAGGTGTCAGGCCGCTTTCGCGGCGCGTGGAGGGATCTGGTCCATCTGATCGATTTGGTTTATTTGGTTCGTCTGGTTGATTTGGCTTTGGGGACAGGTTTTGTGAATGAGCGAACATCTTCGGCTTGAAACCCTGATTGCCCGGGATGGACTCGAGCAGTCCAAGCAATGGGCTAAGAAGACGGCAGATCTCTATCTTTTGTCCTTCTCCGAACCATCCCACTATGCGACACAATCTGATTGGAAGCCGCTCTTTGAGGAAAGTATTCAAGAGTTAAAACATTTTGCAGACACCGGGGGAATTCCATGAGTGCTGTCTACCGGAGAGAACTCATGTGTGTGATCTTATAATCCAACATTTCCCGAAGCATCGCGGTCCGGTTCCTGTAAGCTCCTCTGTCAAGAAGACAGTTTCACCGGAGAACCTCGAGCTTCTTGATTGCCATCTCGCTGACGACAGGTTAACCGGGGCGCATGGACTGGGATGAGTGCTATCAAAAAGGTGAGGTGTTCCGGGATAAAGGCGCCCCGGCGCCGTTGATGTAGCAGTATCTGGAGCGCTATGCGGTGCGCGGGCGCACGCTCGCCTCCCCAAGAGCTTCCCTCTAGGGTAACGAGGCCACTTTGGTCAGCACCTCCAGCACGTTTAGAATTCCCGCCCCTCCGGCTTTCCGTTCAAAGCGAGCTTCCAAGGTCACCCTATCACGTTTACGCAGCAGATCCATCGCCCCTGAGCAGCTCACCTCATATGCGGCCAGGATGGAGCCGGTCTCATCTTTCACTGTGAAGAACTGAATACATTTATTCACATTGTCTGACCATCTCTTGATACGTTTCACCTGGGGGCTGTCGATCACGACTCCTGTGATGCGGACGGTCCGCAATTGATACGACTCCGGAGCAGAGAGCAATGAGCCGATCGCTAACTTATTACCGGCCCACGAGAACGTTGCGAACAAGCTTATCACCAGGATCGTTAGGATCAGCCAACAAAAATTCCAGCTTCGCGTGTTGTGGTGAAGTCCCATACTGGGAGTATAGCACCGCCAGAAAAAATGACGGCGTTGCCAGAGAGCTTTTTCATCTGTGCGCGGTGTGCAATTCCGCTCGTATTTAACACGTCTCTTCCCACTCGAATAGAACCTTCAATGTAATGTCACACGGAAAACGCGATGGACAAGAAATCAAACCTCTTCCCCTAACCACACGACCTCGCGCGATGTCGCTCTCAAATCCTGAAAAAAAGCGCCAGGAACCGTTCGTGGCGGTCCGGCACCTTCCTCGCCTCGCCACCTCACACCGGTCACCCTTTCACAGGGCGATAGACCTGGCTGATCTGAGAAGAACGGAACAGGGACATTCTGAAATTCGTGGAGTAGGTGGAGTAGATTGAGGGGCAGGCCTTAAATCGACATTTCGTGGCGCGTGGCGGGTTGATGCCTCACTAGCTTGATGTGCTTGCGGTCCACGGCTCGAGCGGTCACGAAAGACCGCCTACCCTCTCTGCCTATGACCACAAAGCCTACTCTTGTCAATTCTGCACACTCTGTGGTTTGATCGCCCACGCAGAGCCAACACCACCGCGCCAACTGAATGCGCCTCTCACAGGAGTACAACATGTTCGGCCCAATTATGCTGCCGTTCGGAGCCAAAATGCTGTTGAACACCGTGAAGCTCAAACCGGGCGTCACCTTCGATGAAGTGGAGCTGGCCGTCGGAGAAATGTGCATGGTCGTCAAGGAAACGTACGGCGGCGACAAAGGCGGATTCCTGGCCGGGCAAGTCTTCAAGTTCTCCGGCTTTGTTTCCGACGAGGGCTCGCTGATCGACAACAAAACCGCCGACGAACATTACGCCATCGTGACCTATTGGCGATCATTTGAGGCACACGAGAAGTCCCATGCCGACGAAGTGTTCACCAGGAAGTTTTCCGCATTGCTGGACATGTGCTCAGAAACCAAGGAACTCGGCTATGACATGCTGTGGCAGGGTGCGCCATAAGTGAGAAAAATCGGTGTCCGGAACCATTCGCGGCGCGTGGCGGGCCTAACCTCGTGAAGCGTCGCTCGTAAAGCGTATCTCGTCGGCATTACCCCTAATTCATCATTGATCCTTCAACATGGAACATTTCTATCCTCCCTTCACGCAATGATCGACCAATCCGACCCTTCAAAAGTAGAATAGCTCGGTTCCTCAACCTCTTATCTTCCCCGTCGAGGATTATAGATGAGCCCCCCGCGCTTCTGATATTCCTGAAACACCACCAATGCCTCATCTCGGCACACATCCCGAATCACGGCGATCTCTCGTTCCTGTAAAGCGGTCGCCCAGTTTTTCGGCTTGGCTCCTTCATCGAATCCAAACGCTTCGGCATCCTCGGACCGTGCCCCACAAACCAGGCGTCGGACCCCGGCCAAGGGAATCGCACCGAAACACATGGCGCAGGGCTCACAACTGGTCACCAGCTCATGAGGCGGCATGCCGGGAGCGGCGAGGTCGAAACTCCGGACCTGTTGTTGGGCATTGGCCAGCGCCACCATTTCTGCATGGGCATGGGAGCAATTGGACACTGTGACAAGGTTGACTCCGACAGCAACGAGCGCGCCCGTTTGCGCTTCAAATACGGCAGCGCCAAACGGTCCCCCAATACCCTGCTCCACATTCGACAAGGCTAATTGGACCACCAGCCCCATGCGGTCGTGTGCGGACACCAAAGGAGTCTTCTGATCTTGCACCAACCGTTCAACCCAAGCGGGGAGATTGAAGGGAGAGGGAGCTGATGAGAAAGTGATCATATCGCAAGGGGACTCATCATCTTCACTCGCATTCTAGCGATTCCCGGAACTCAGGCAAAGGATTGCTTTTGCCAGTCACGTGGAGTAGAAACATGTCGGTAACCATCCCGGAGCGGGGCGCTCCGGCTCTTGAAGCTCGGATCACTCAACGCGTGGTTACTGAACCTCCGCCATCGGCAATCGTCCTTCCATCTCGGTGCACTTCGTCCACGGATGCAGCGCGGCCCCGACAACGGCCCCGACCATGCCGAACGGCATCGCCACAACCAAGAGCGGCAGCCCGATACCGTAGCCGACCCACTGCAAGGCCACACTATCGTGTTTCTGGCCGGTCTCTACCACGCGTTCCGCCGGATACAGTGGGAAAATGCCGTATTCGCTGCCCAGGCTGGCGCTCTCGCCCACCGTCCGACAGCGCGCATCACTCAGCGCCGGCAGCAGGATCAAGCTGAGCATCAGCACCATCGCGTTGATCTTCATCATTCACCTCCTCCTCAGGTAGTACCCACACAACTGTGCATCACATTTCTCGTAACCGGCAACACTTATGCCCCGGGAGATGGCAGAGGTCAAGGAGGTATAAATAGGTTCGCACCTGTCGTTAATCCCAATTATATGTTCACCATGTCTTCGTACTCGTGTGTGCGGACGAAGTCCGGAGGCATTCAAATCCAGTGAGTATTTCCGCTCAATCCGTACAGTGCGAAAATGCTGGAGACGCCCTTCGCATGGAGAAAGTCGGGGGCAGTCTGAATTTCTGAAAACCAATAACTCTCGAAAGTCCTTCGCGGCGCGTGGCGGTCCGGCTTATTTAAAAGGCTATCAATGGCCCAGTCCCCAGTGTTGAGGGTTGGCTCTCAAATCCTACATACACCGTACGTCCAAGGAAAAAAGGAAGTCCCCAGACAAAGGTGGAAGACTGTCCACCCAAATTATTGAAGGCGGCATTGCCGGTCTGTACCAGGCTCACCGTATTGGCAACCTGAAATGGGATAGCTGCTTGATGATTATTGGCTCCAATCAACGTTGCCGATAGGTTGGCCGGACTCGCGGGACAGTAGAAGTCTTGCAGTGTTGTGCAGAGCGGGATCGTCTGGTCCGGGAAGAAATAGCCATTGGACCCGGAATCAATCACACTCTGTCCAAAAGTTGTTCCATTGTATATTGTGGTGACAAGCCCGCTTTGATCTGTGGTGAAGACTGAG
>DATGEA010000024.1:0-36171 GCA_035310605.1 Nitrospira sp.
GATCGGCGACCACTCTTTGAGGAGCGCCGAGGCGCCGGGCCCCACGATTTTGACGATGAGATCGAAATCTTGATCGGAATGAACAGGCAGCCAGGCCGTCAATGGAGCCATATCACTCGACTGCATGCCTAAATACGATAGGCATTTCGCAGCTCCCTGAGCCCGGAGACGCTGAGCCAATGCACGGAATATCCGCTCAGAAAGAAATGGTCGTACACGGCGGACAGAAAGATGAGTCCGTCGTGCGGACAAACCGGATGCCCCAGCCAGTCCCTGAGGCCGCGGCGCAACACGGCCTGCAATCCCGCGTGGCTCGTGGCAATGGCACCGGTCGCGAGATCAAACCAGACGAGGGCGGTTGCCCCTCTGGGGTAATGGATGACCACGATATCGGCATGCTCTGACATACGTTCAGGTGCTCTTGCTGGTTAGTGTTTCTTCTTCCTTCTGATCGCGGAATTCTTGACGGTCTCCTCCCGCGCGTTCATGCCACCGCCACCCGATCGGGCCGGACATAGATGGTTTCAGCCTGCATCAAGCCGTCGCGACCGCGGTTGTAACTGACCTCGACAAATTCACCGGCGCATAGGCTCGAGAGCTCAACCCGTTCTATCCCCCGTGCGATCAGTGTCTGTGTCCCGACGAGGGCCCGGACCCGGATCGTCGTTCGCGCAGACAGGATCGCCTTCACCTCGATCCACGGACTGCCGTGGAGATCATCTTCAATCCGATTGAGACAGCCCCAGATCGTCGGCATCGGCGGCGCTCTTTCACAGGTTTGACTGCAGTGGCTGCCCTGTTCGCCGCCTGCAGCGAGCCACCCCCTCACGCGCCGTGAGACTGTTAGGGTTGCACGCTAAGACCGCTTTCCAGTGGAACAAGGCCTCCTCATGCTGCTCTAACCGTTCAAGCATGGCGGCAAGGTCGCATCGCGTCAGAAGATCCGCGGGACAGAGCGTCAACGCGTCTTGCAGCCGAATGAGTTGAGCGACCCATTCGGCGTGCGACCCGTCGAGAACGGGACAGGGGGCTTCCCCAGAAGGTTCCTGGCTCACCTCGTTCTTCCCTCCGCGGGTTTTCTTGTCTGTCCTCTCCACCACAGCTCCCTGTCGCCTATGCCTGACTCGGATGTACTCGCTCGATCCCGCGGTTCGCGCGGATTTGGGTACCGGTCAACCGCACGGATTTCCCATCTTTCGGCATTGCGATACCGAGTTCCTTCCGGACCGTTCTGAAAATGTCGATCACATGGTCCATCTTCTTCACATCCAGATCCTGGACGCTCAACATCGCATCCTCATGAATGTCATGGCAGAACGCGACGGTGAGACAATTCGTTCCCGCCCGCACCATCCGCAAGGCGAGGTTGGCGTAGTGACAATGGATGCCGATGAAGAGGGCGACCTCAATCTTATTCCCCCAGATCGTGAGATTCGGGTGGTTGGGATTGATGCCCTCCTCCGGATCGATCTTGGGATACTTGGGACGATAGTCCGGCATGGGAATGATCATCACGTCGGGAATTTCCGCTGCAAGTCTCAACAGCGCCTGCCCTTTGGCGATCCATTCAGGATGCCAGGCCCAGCAATACAAGGGACCGGGAAAGATCGTGGGGTTCTTGCGGGTGTACAGCTGTTTGGCAGCCTCGGCGATCACCGCATCCTCCTGCGCGTGACGTCCGTACAACAGTCCGAATCCGGACTCCGGGTGCGTGACGCCCAACTCCATCGCCGACGGGGGGTGGAATCCCGCTGGCCCGACGTCGATGATCCGTTCAAGCTTGGCTGATTGCGTGGGGCTCATGCCTCGTTCCTTTCTGTCTTGTGGATGATGAAAATGAACCGTTCTGCGCATCCAGCCGGCTGAGTGCCCGTATATCCCGAAGCACTTCGTAGACTGTGCCCAGTAGAAAGTGTGCCTCGCACATGACGAACGGGATGAAGCAATGCAGGGAGGATGCCGCTGGAGTCTGTGGCAGAATTCAGATGGCGGTGCGAATGAAATTGCGTACTTGTGAGGTAGACCGACGTTCCTACGAGGATTGCGGAGATGCGGCCTCGTCATCAACTGCAAGACTTGCAGATTCTCCGGCGGTAGCAGCCTGCCGCTCTGCAAAACTTGCAGTGAGGCGGGGAAGTCCGCGGATTCACAGCAATCTGATTGGTTGACCCGCGCAACAGTTGCGGATCGGAGGGAGGAGTCGTGATGGGAGACGGATGGAAGCGGCGGGACCGTTACTCGCGGATCCCGTATTCTTTGATCTTGTACTGAAGCGCGCGCAGGCTGATGCCCAGGAGCTTGGCTGCTTTCTCACGGTGGTTGGTGACTTCCGCCAGGGTGCGCCGGATGGCTTCCTTCTCGATGTCCTCCAACGATGAGCCGAGGGAGACGACCATCGTGCGTGAATCCTCCTTGCTCGCCTGAATTTCCTCCGGAAGATGCTCAGGTTGAATAACCGGATCCTTGATCGTGACCACCAGCCGCTCAATGAGGTTCCGGAGCTGGCGGATGTTTCCGGGCCAGGCATACAGCCGCAACAGCCGCATGGCTTCGCGGGAGACTTCTTTCGGCGGCCGGTGGTGCTGGGCGGAGAATTCATCCAGGAACCGGTCCAGCAAGAGGGGGATGTCGTCCCCCCGCTCCCGAAGCGGCGGGAGGCGGATCGGGACCACGTTGAGCCGGTAGTAGAGGTCTTCGCGAAACTCCCCCTCTTTGATCGCTTCTTCCAGATTACGGTTGGTCGCCGCAATGATCCTGGTATCGACTTTGATCAGCTTCGTTCCGCCCAGACGCCTGAACTCTTTGGTTTCCAGCACGCGCAGGAAATCGACCTGCGACTTGAGCGACAATTCCCCGACTTCGTCCAACAACAAGGTTCCGCCGTCCGCCAGCTCGAATCGCCCCATCTTGTTGCTCGTGGCGCCCGTAAAGGCGCCTTTTTCATATCCGAACAATTCGCTCTCGAAGAGATTTTCAGGCAGGGCTCCGCAATTCAAGGTGACGAACGGACCGTTGGCCCGGGGGCTCTTGTGATGGATCGCCCGTGCCACGAGTTCCTTGCCGGTCCCGCTTTCTCCTGTGAGCAGGACCGTGACGTCGCTGTCCGCCACGAGTTCCACCAGGCTGTAGACCCGCTGCATCGCCTCGCTTTCACCCACCATCTGATCGAATCGCGTGCGTATTTCGAGTCGGTCTCGAAGCTGCCGGTTCTCCATCGCGAGCCCGTGTCGTTCGAGTGCTTTCCCGACCACGACGGGGAACCGCTCTCGATCGATAGGTTTCGTGAGGTAGTCGTAGGCGCCATGGCGCATTGCCTCGACCGCGGTGTCAATCGATCCGAAGGCGGTCATGACGATGGCTTCCGTCTCAGGCCACCGCTCCTTCATCCGGCGGAGAAATTCCATGCCGCTCAGGCCGGGCATCCGTAGATCGGTAATCACCAGATCCACGGGGCAGTCTTCGAGCGACGCCAGCGCCTCTTCCGCGGTTCCCGCTCCCCGGACCGTATGCCCGAGCTTCTCCAGCATGGTGATGAGAGCGGACCGGATGTTGACCTCGTCTTCGACGACGAGGATGTGAGCCTGTGGTGTCATCGGTCGGGCACCATCGCGTCTTGTGCCACAGGGGCGGCGGGAAGTCTGACGACGACGGTCGTGCCGAGTCCCGGCTGGCTCGTAATCTGGATGGTGCCCTCGTGGTCCTGCACGATACGATAGGCGATCGCGAGGCCCAACCCGCTGCCGCCGGTTTTCGTCGTGTAGAACGGTTCGAACAGACGGGGCAATTCCTCCTGCTTGATGCCGATGCCGCTATCCTGCACGGTGAGCTCGACCCATTCCTTCTCGTCCGTCTTGATTCCCCTCGTGATGACATGACAGACGCCCCCGTGGGGCATGGCTTGAAACGCGTTGACGATGACGTTCACCAGGACCTGGCTGATCTCGGTTTCATTTCCCATGAGAGGCGGCAACGTGTCGGGCGCTTTGGTGACGAGCTGGATGCGGCGCTCCTGCGCTTCGTACTGCAGGAGCGAGATGATGTGAGAGAGCAGTAGTTTCGTATCGACGGGATGAAGAGGGACCGAACCGGGGCGTGCAAACTTCATGAACGTGTCCAGAATCGACGAGAGCCGGCGTGTTTCCGCGTTCAAGACGTGCAGGTACCTGTCCGCCGTGGGGGACAGCCGGCCGCCGCCGTGCAGTTCCTCCTGGAGCAGATGGAGGTTCAAATCGATGGCGCTCAGGGGATTGCGCAACTCGTGGGCGACGCCTGCTGAAAGCGTGTGAAGCCCAGCCAGTTTATCCGCCACCCGCACCCGCCGCTCCAGGTCCAGCAGCTCCGTGACATCCTTCAGCAGCACAATCACCCCGGCCGACCGGCCGTCATCTCCGGTCAAGTCTGCTGTGGTGACGCGGATCGTACGGGTCTGATCGCCGGTCGCATAGGGCATGTCGTGATGATCCACATGGCGGTTGGCATGGAGCGCTGCATCGAGGACCATCCGGATCATGTCTCCTTCGGCAAACACCTTGTCATAGCTCTGCTCGAGCAATTCATTCGTCGAACGTTTCAAGGTCGCCGCCGCTGAGGGATTGACCGCGGTGACCTGGCCGTGTCGATTCACGGTGACGACGCCGGTCGGAATGCTTTCGAGAATGTTCCGGGCGAGGCCTTTGACTTCTTCAAGAGTCCGGCGTGTGCTGTTGTAATGCTGAAACGTGATAACGGCCGCGATCCCGATGCCGCTCAGAAGGAACAACAAAGCGGTCATCGCGATGAGGTCGTAGCGGGACTGCCAGTGCCCCCCGCGCAGTTCGGTCGGCAGGTCTCTGCCCTCTGTCAATCCCTGAACGACGAATTGCTCATGCTCGAAACTGAACAACAAGAGAGCAGACACCATCAGGGCGAAAATAAGCAGGACGGTGGCGATCAAACGCAGCGGGATGATTTGAAAGAGCGTCGTTTTCGGAGAGGGTCGAAACATGGTGGCTGACCGCCGAGTGATCGATTATGCCGATGCTATCACAGGAGGAATGTGTGGTGCACGGGACGTCCCCTGTGCCTGTTCAGGGGGCGGGTCCCTCACATCAGGGAGATGCTCCGGTCGGCATACTCTCTCAGCGCCGGATCGTTGGTGACGAAGATCGCAGCCCAGGGTTCCTCCTTTGAGCAGAGCCTTCGAAGGAGGATCTGCCGCAAGTCCGGTTCCATGTTGTGCAAGGTTCCATCGAAGATCAGCAGAGGCGGACGCATCACGATCGCGCGGGCCACGAGAATACGAAGAATCTGGCTTTTCGTATACCGGTTGCCCCCCGCATCCACGCGGGTTTCGAGTCCATGAGGCATCCGGTCGATTTCGTCTTCGAGTTCCACGAAGCGAATGGCCCATCGCAGATCTTCAAAACGGATGGAGGTCCGTCCGAGGGAAATGTTCTCTTCCAGCGTCCCGTCGAAGAGCGTGGGCTGAGAATCCAGTACCAATCCGCGGGTTCCGTTGATGTGGTCCATCGTCACGTCACGAAGGTCCACATCATTGTACCGGACGACGCCGGCGGTCGGCCGGTAGAGGCCGGCGAGCACCAGCGCCAGCGTCGACTTCTCGAGGCTGGATCGAACCAATGCCGCCACCTTTTCCCCGGGAGCCACTTCCAGATTGACGTGTTCGAAGAGGGGCGGCGAGTGGGGATAGGCAAAGGCGACGTCCTTGCACGTGAGATGGACGCCGTAGAGCGCAGGATCCGGCAGGCGGGTCGTCGTGCCCGTTCCGAAGGCCTCATGTTTGGGCAGCGCGAAGACGCGGTCCAGTTCACGCAGAGACGTCAGAATGTAGGTCATCGCGTAGATCCGGCGTGTGACCGTGTCCAGGTTGAGCAGCAGCGTGCCGACGATCACCTCGGCTGCCACAAACTGTCCCAGTGTGATCTGTCCGATGGACAGCAGCCAGCCTCCCAGGGCGATCATGCCGCTGTGACAGACGGCTTCCCAGATGACGATGCTCCGGTACTGGCGCCAGGTCAGAATGTCGGATCGCGCCCGCCGGGATGCGAGGTACCCGTCGAGCAGGCGGTCGGTTTTGCCGATCAGAAACGGCGTACTCTGGCTCGCCTTGAAATGAAGCCGGTTGTTCGCGATGTCTTGAATCCAGGTCATGACATCGTAATTCTTTTCCGATACGGTTTTGGTCGCCAGGACGCCGCCCTGGCCCGACACCACCGCCACCAGCGCAAATCCGCCGAGGAGCAGGGCGTTATAGATCAGAAAATTGGGATGGTAGAAAACGAGGATCGTCATGCCCGTCATTCCCGACACCAAGACGTTGATCACATCGACCAGCACGACCACGATAGCTCGCGACAGCAGTTCGGCCTCCATGAAACGGGAGGCATGACTGGGGGAGAAAGCCTCCTGCCTGATCCGCGGGAGGTGTTCCGTCATCGCGAGCGCGATACGCACATAGAGCCGCTGAAAGAGCGTTTCCGTCGCACTGGTTTGGAAGACTCGAAAGAAGCCGATCGTCAGCAGGCCGATGAGCATGACCACCGCGAAGGTGACGATCATGATGGGCTCGATGGCGTAGGCGAAGGTGTTGGTGAGTTCTTGAACGGTGAGCGGAACAACCAGGGAGAAGAGACCGATCGCAACGGCGTACGAGACGAGGATGGTGAGGACCTTGGTTTCAAGGCCGATCAGGAGCCCGAGCCGGGCGAGTTCGGCCCCGAAGCCGGTTCCTGCGGGCAGGTTGTTCAGACTTCGTCCCGGCACAGAGAACTCTCAGTCAAAACAGTAGATCCCGAACACACGATTGACTCATGAACCGCATGGAGCCTTCTGCGCTGCCCGCCAAGGATTAGAACGGATTCCGGGGCGGGCTGCGCGTGGCCTACTCAGGTTCCCCGTGTGAACCGGCCGTTCGAGGTTGACCTCATATCCTCGTTGTCGTCGGGCGAGCAGCCACTTCGCGCCGTCGTTTCAACCGATTGCAGCAATCCAGACAGAGTTCCTGCAGCGTGAGATCGTCATAAAGGAGCGCCGGGGAACGACGGGCGCAACGGTCACAATATTTGAGAGTGAGGGATTGGATGGTGTTCGATGCGTTGAATGGATGCGTCACTCGCGGATCCTCCTTGTTTTACCGGAGACATCGGGTCATTCGTCGGTTGGTCCGTGGCTCAGCTCACGGCAGGCTGATTTGCGATGGCCGGCCGCTGTTTGGTTTTCTCGTCGGTGCTCTTCGGGAAACGCGGACTCAACCGGTCAGCCTGGACTGCCACGGCAACGTCACTTGAATAAGCAACGGCGGTGCCGCAACGACGGATTCCTGGTCAGGAGCGACAACCTCGTTGAGATTGCAGAGAATTCCAAGGAGTAACAATCCACTCGTGCGGCGGGAGGCACTCGCTGTGCCTCCTCGTTCGGACGGAATCTGCAAAAACTGCAGCCTTGGTGCCGGGTTGAAGCGTCACAGGCGGACTTCAGATGTTGTGCCTGTGCAAACCTTGCAGGCGAGTCCAGGAGACATCGGTGAGTCCGACCGGAAAGACGTACTTGCGAGGATTGATTGCCGGCGATGGCCGGACGTCAGCCTGCATAAACTGCAGGGGGAAGGTCCTGTCATGCCGCTCTATCGGTCAGGACATTCAGCGAGAACGGAATCCCGTACATGCCCTGAGGTAAACGGGCGGGTGATGAAACACCAGGGCATGGAAGCCGGTCAGAGTTGTGCTTCCCGGAGAAACTTCGCCGACTCCTCGGGCGAGACCGGGTTGATGTAGAAGCCGGTCCCCCACTCGAAGCCGGCAACCTGCGTGAGTTTGGGGATGATCTCAAGATGCCAGTGGTAGAAGTCAGCCATTTTCTCGTGCAGCGGAGAGCTGTGCAGGATGAAGTTGTAAGCCGGTTTTGAGAGCACTCTGTCCATTCGCCGCAAGGCCTCTGAGAGAATCGTCGCCAAGAACTCAAATTGTTGCTTGTGGCCTTCTTCGAAATAACCGGCGTGGCGCTTGGGTAAGATCCACATCTCGAACGGGAATCGGGGCGCAAAGGGGGTCACGCAGACAAATTCCGGATTTTCAGCCACGACGCGATCGCCTTCGGAAAGATCTTGCCTGAGTATGTCGCAGTAGATGCAGCGTTCTTTTTGCTGGTAATGATTCCGGCAGCCGTCGATCTCCTCCACGACGCTGGTGGGGACAACCGGCAAGGCGATCAATTGCGAATGGCTGTGTCCAAGTGTGGCCCCGGCTGCCGCCCCGTGGTTCTTGAAGATCAGGATATACCGCAGGCGGAGATCTTTCTTGAGGTCGATGACGCGGTCACGGTAGGCCCATAGCACGTCTTCGATTCGTTTGGCCGGCATGTCGGCCAGACTGTCCTTATGAACAGGGGTTTCGATGATGACTTCATGGGCCCCGATGCCGTTCATGCGGTCGTACAGACCAAGCCCCTCTCGTCCCAATTCGCCTTCCACCTGCAACGCGGGAAACTTGTTGGGAATGACCCGCACGGTCCAGTTGGGGCTGTTCGCTTCCGACGGCTGAGACCGGTAGGCCATGATTTCCTTCGGCGTAAGCCGTTCTTGACCCGGGCAAAACGGGCAGAGGGCCGTCGAGTCCTGACGGACTTGCTGTTGGACAAAGTCATGCGGGCGGCCGCTTCGATCCGTCGAGATAATCACCCAGCGACCGACAATGGGATCACGTCTGAGATCGGGCATGATGGCTCCGCCGTTCCTTAAAAAGTGTCGAGCCCTGGGTGCTCAGTGTCTCAGACAAAATCGAATTAGACAACTCATAACGCAGCACCCGGCACGGCTTCTCTCACACCCGCCACACTGAAGCTTCGAATTCCGGCCCCGGCACCGTCAGGACGGCCGACTGGTGGTGGGGGTAGCGCGCGATTTCCAATCCATGGCTGTGCACCACGATATTCATCTTGAAGATTTGCCCGGCTTCGACATGGATGTCCTTGAAGGGGAGGGCCAGTTCCAACACCTTCTGCCAGCCGATCTGTCGGAATGAGCCGATCTCCTGCCAGCTGCCGTTGTCGAGTTGTTGCATCAACGTATAGTGATCCGGAGCGGCCGGTACGATACCCAGGCGGTAGACCTGCGACGGGGTCTGCAGATGACATTCGATGTGCAGGTCCCGCCGCTGGGCTTGCGTGGTTTCATCGGGGTCGAGTCGCAGAAAGAGGTGCTCGAGATCGTACCCGAAGTAGAGAGCTGAAAACAGGCCGTCCGCTTTCCACATCGCACCGAGCGGAGGGTTGGGATTGATCGTGCCGGCCCCGCGCCATTCGAAGAAATCGGTGACCAGTCCGTCGATTGAGGGATGCAGCAGCGACATGGGCTGCGTGATTTGATCGCGACCCTGGAGCCCCCGCACTTCACAGATCGGTTGATTGAACAGCTCCGGCGGCGTCGTCCCGGCGAGAGCCCAGACGTTGCGCAGATGGGTTCGGAACAGCCGGTCGAACTCTTCCTTGTATGCCGTGTCGAAGTCGTCCCCGTACCACCAGAACCAGTCGCTGCCCTCCGCCGCGTACAGTTCGTTCCAGGCGGCCTTGGCTCGATCCGGGGGCAGGGCCGGAGCCAATTCCAACAGACGCGAACGAGTGTGGCCGAGAAGATCCCAGCTCCGGTTGTCCTCCTGGTGGCCGATCCAGATCTTGAAATCCTGGTTGATCCATGAACCCGAATACAGGTGGGACAGGGTTTCTCCGTGCGGTACGGCTTCGAGGGCCTCGGACATTGTGGCGGTTGTGACGCGAACGGAACCTTCCTGATCCAGCGCGCCCTTCGCAAAGGCTGAGTAGAGGCGCGAGAGAAATTGCTCGCCCCCCTCATAGTAATGTTCCCAGGGGTTCTCACCGTCCAGGATGACGGGGATAAGGATGTCGTCATGCGGGGCGTCCATCACGATCTGTCTGATGCGTCGCAGGACATCCTCGACGCCGGATTCAGCGGTGGTCTTGTGGTACACGAAGCCGAAGGCATCGGAGATCTCGCGGTCGCGAAATACGATCGCGACCTCCTGGCCTGCGGGCCCGGTGCGATAGGGACGGTAGAGCTGGGCCTGCCGATGCCAGGGTTGCTGGGAGGCCTCGAGTGAGCGTGCAAGGATGCCTTCATCGGTCGCCAGCCACTTAAGCCCGACGCGCGGAAGCAGGGGAATCAACTCGGGACAGACGGATCCTTCCGACGGCCAAAGTCCGGCCGGGCGACGACCGAATGTGGCAAGGTGAAATTCCACGGCGCTCTGCAGTTGCGCTTCAGCATCCTCGGGGGCCCGAAACCGGGAGGGGAGCGGAAGGTCCGGTCTGGCGCGGCGCGTCGACTCAGTGTCAATGATCAGCGGAAGAATCGGGTGAAAAAACGGGGTCGTCGTCAGCTCGATTTGCCCCCGCTCGGCCAATCGGCGATACATCGGGACAATCTCCCGGACCGTTGCGTGTTGCAGCGCCAGGACTTCGTGTTTTTCCTCTTCGGTGAATCCCCGGTTCTTCCTGCGCAGCTCCGCCAGGCGCGGATTGCGGTGAACCGCTCCGTATCCGAACCAGGCGAGGTTGAACCAGACCTGGAGATCCAACAGGTCCTGCTGGTTGAACCGGCGGGCTATCCGTTCAAGGTCCTGTCCGTCAATATCGAGCCCTCGCTTCACGAGCAGTTCATGATACCGGGGGTACGGGCGTATCATCGTCGCCCAATTGATCGAGAAGTAATGACGTATGAGGAAGGCTTTTTCTTCCTGGCTCAGGTCGGCCGCACGCCGCTGTGCATGTTCATGAAAGAGGTCATGGACCGTTCCGGCGCCGATTTCCTGCAGTTGGAGGAGGAGCGAGGGGGTGAAGTTAAATGTTGAATGGACGGTCGGAAACTGGTCCAACAGATAGGCCATGTCGAAGTAGGCCTTGGCCGCATGCAGGCGCACCCACGGCATGCTCGCCGAACCCGTAACCGGGTCGGTGTAATAAGGTTGATGCATGTGCCACAAGAAACAGACGTGGGCGGTCTTCATAGACGATGTGCGAAGAATATTGCGGACTTATAAAGAGTATGTCATAGGGATGCTGGGCATGCAATCGGTGGAGGGAAATGAAAAAGGTCCTACCTGAGTTTGATCGGGATTCGGTTCGCCGTTGGGCTTGGTCCTGGCTGCCGGTAGTTGGCTATGCCGCACTGATTTTTTATCTGTCCTCGCTTCCTCATCCGGAAGAGAAGCTGCCAAAAATCCTTTTCGAAAAAGTGGGCGACAAGTTGCTCCATCTCGTCGAGTACGCCGTGCTGGGGGTCTTGTGCTACCGGGCGTTCAGCCGGGCTGCCGGACCGGGTGTCGCCCGCCGGGCGGTGATTCTGTCGATCGCGGCGGCGTCGTTCTATGGCATGACGGATGAAGTGCATCAAGCGTTCGTTCCCTTTCGCGAGTCGAGCTGGTTGGACTGGGTGGCGGACACCGCCGGCGCAGCAGCCGGTGTCCTCGCAGTACGTCGTGTGACTCAACACGAACGGCGCCCTGCGCACGGATCGACATTCAGAGGAGAGGTTCGTGAATAATGCGGGTTCGTGTATAATGCGCCGCTGATGAGCACGATTGATCCTGCCGCGCCGAAAAAACCTCTGACCCTTCCGGATCGGGCTCTCGTTGCATCGACGGTGGAAACCCGGCTTCCGTTTTGCGGGACGCTGAAGAAACTCACGGCCCTTGCCGGCGATGCCTCCAACCGGCGCTATTTCCGCATCGAGTTCAACGAGAAGACCGCCCGACCCGTCATCCTGATGCAACTCGCGGAGCCCGAGGCATTCAAGCAATCGGAGGAGGCGGTCAGCGGGGCAGCCCATCAAATCACCGACCTCCCGTTTCTGAATATCCAGGCACATCTGGCGAAGGCCGGCGTGTCCGTGCCGAGCCTCTATTACTATGACCGGGCTGCGGGCTTGCTCTATCTCGAAGATTTCGGCGATCAGACCCTTTCGGATGCCTGCCGTGAAGCCACGGAGGCCGAGATCGAATCCCGCTACCGGCAGGCGATCGCCATGCTGGTGCAGTTCCAGTCGAAGGCCACGTCGCCCGCCGACCCGAACTGTCTCGCATTCCATCGCAGCTTCGACGTGCCCTTGTTGATGTGGGAGTTCGACCATTTCCTGGAGTACGGTATTGAGGCGCGGCGGGGACAGCCGATGAGCGGGGACGACCGGACCGCGATGCGCGAAGAGTTTCGGAAGATTTCCGAACTCCTGGCAGGGCAGCCGCGCGTCTTCGTCCATCGGGATTACCATTCCAGAAATCTGATGGTCGACGGAAACCGGCTGGGCGTGATCGATTTCCAGGATGCACTGATGGGACCGGCCACGTACGACCTGGCTTCCCTGTTGCGCGACGCCTATATCGCGCTGGACGAGTCGCTCGTCGATCGGCTCATTGACTTCTATCTTGCCCAGCTGGAGTCGGGACGCCAGCTCTGGACGAACCGCGAAGCCTTTCGCCGGCTCTTCGATTTCACGAGCATCCAGCGCAATCTTAAGGCGGCAGGCCGGTTCGTCTATATCGATCAAGTGAAAGGCAATCCCAAATTCCTGACCGACATTCCGCGCACGCTCGCCTACGTGAAGCGAAATCTGTACAAGTATCCGGAGCTGTTCACCTTGCGTAAAGTCATGAGTGCCTATGTGCCTGAACTATGTTCATGATCTGGCGAGAGGTGAGGGGCTAGGGGCTATGGGTTGGAATTCTCAGAATGCGCGCTGGCCTCTTGCCCTTTGCCACACACCTCTTGCCTGCGCTGGAATCCTATGAAGGCGATGATCCTTGCTGCGGGTTTAGGCACCCGCCTGAGGCCGCTGACCAATACAATTCCCAAGCCGCTGCTCCCCATCGCGGGCACTCCGCTCATCGTCTGGAATCTGCTGCTGCTGAAACGCCACGGGTTTCACGACGTCATCATCAATCTCCACCATCTGGGGCCGATGATCGAGCAGGCGCTCGGTAACGGGTCGAAATACGGGCTGCGGATCTACTACTCACACGAACCGGTGATCCTGGGGACCGGCGGGGGGATCAAACAGGCGGAGCCGAACTTTTCAGGAGAGCCGGTGCTGGTCCTGAACGGCGATACGCTCTTCGAACTGAATCTTGAGGCCTTGTGCGCGTTTCACCAGGAGCGGAAAGCCGCTGCGACCCTGGTCCTCCGGCCGGATTCCGATGCCGTGCGTTGGGGGCTGGTCGAGATCGGTCCCGGTCACCGCATCGTCCGGATTACCGGCCGCGGAAAAGCAGAGCCCGGTCCGACCCAGCCCCGCATGTTCGCCGGGATTCATATTCTGAATCCCCGGCTCCTGCGCGAGGTACGAAAAGGAATGGAGTCGTCGATTATCGATGCGTATGTGTCGGCAATCCAGTGCGATGAGCCGGTCTTCGGATACGATCTCGGCGGATATTGGTCCGACGTCGGGACGCCCGAGCGCTACGCTCAAGCCGAGCACGATGCGACGATGGGGCTCATCCGTCTCAGCGACCGTCTTGCCGAGACACCGCTGCGCTGACGGGTCCGCCTCATTCACATCCGGACGGCGGTTTCGACGCCTTCGTCGTCCTGGTCGCCTTTTTCTTCCCGTTTCAGCCGTTGCTGTTTGAGGAGACGGGCGAGATATGTCCGTTGGAGCCGGAGCCGTTCCGCCGCTTTGGTCTGGTTGCCTTCGGCGTCCTGCAACGCCTGCTCGATGATGTGGCGGCTGTGGGCTTCCATCGATTCGTGGTAGGGCAGCGTGACGTACGGCAGGACATCGCCCTTGCCGGCGGCGGAGCTGAAATCCAGCGCGAGCACATCCGGTTCAATGACATCGTTCGGGCTCAGAATGACCGCGCGGGCAATCACGTTGTCCAACTCGCGGATATTTCCAGGCCAGGTGTAGCGTGCCAAGGCGTCCATGGCGGCCGGACTGAACATCATTCCGGGACGCTTGGCTTCTTTCGCATGCCGGTTCAGGAAGAATTTGGCCAACGAGGGAAAATCCTCCAGCCGCTCGCGCAGGGGAGGGAGCGTCAGGCTGATCACGTTTAAACGGAAAAACAAATCCTCGCGAAAGCCGCCGGTTTTGACCGCCTGCTTCAGGTCCTTGTTGGTGGCGGCGATGACGCGGATGTTCACCGAGACGAGGCGGGTGCCGCCGACCCGGTGGAATTCCCTGTCCTGAAGCACCCGTAACAGCTTGGCTTGGAGCGGGAGCGACATGTCGCCGATCTCGTCCAGGAACACCGTTCCACCGTCGGCCATTTCCAACTTGCCTTTTTGCAGCCGGTCGGCCCCGGTGAATGCGCCGCGTTCGTGGCCGAACAATTCGTTTTCGAGCAGGGTTTCCGTCAAGGCCACGCAATTGATGACCACGAGCGGCATGGCCCGGCGCGGACTCCACTGATGAATGGATCGGGCCAGTAACTCCTTTCCTGTTCCGCTCTCGCCGAGGAGAAGGACGCTGGCGTCCGATTTCGCGGCACGTTGGGCCGCTTCGAGCACCGTGCGAATTTTCGGGCTCGTGCCGACGATCGAGGCGTAGCGGCTGTCCACTTCGGACTTGAGGCAGGCGACCTGTCGTTTTAAGGAATCGCGTTCCAGAGCTTTGCCGATCACGATCAACAAATGGTCTTTGTCCAGCGGCTTCGTGAGGAAGTCGTAGGCGCCGTCTTTCATGGCCTCGACCGCGGCTTCAATGGAACCGTGGGCGGTCATGACGATGACGGGAAGATCTTCGGCCGGTCTGACTTTCGGAAGGCGTTTGAGGACTTCGAGGCCGGTCAGCCGGGGCATGTCCAGGTCGAGCAACATGAGATGCGGCGCTTCCTGCTCCACCGTTTCAAGGGCCTGCACCCCGTCGCGCGCGATGACCGTTCCGTACCCGGAGGCTTGCAGGCGGTCCTCCAACATCGTTGCAATATCGGGGTCGTCATCGACGATCAGGACCTTGGCGTTCATGGGCCTCCTTCGCCTCCCTCAAATGGCCCGTGCAAGGTGCGCATCACTGCGCGCGTCCGCCGAGGGCCTGTTTGCCATCTTCGTCCGTCCGCCCCCGCGGCGCCGAGACATCATATGCCCCGGCAGGCCGCAGGTTGCGCAAGCATCAGCAGCAGTTCCCCAGCGCATGCGTCACTCTTCCATGACATTGATCACAAGTCCCGTCAGCGGTTTCGGATAGAAATAGGTCGACTTGTGCGGCATCCGTTCCCCGGCTGTGGCCACCGCCTGCACCTCGCTGACTTTGGTCGCGTTGAGGAGCAAGGCGCCGGTTCCGGTGCCGTCTGTCGCCCAGTCGAGAGCCTCATGATCGTCTTTCGTATAGACGATGGCTTCCTGCTCCTGTTGCGTCGGGCAGAGCACCGGTACGACGAGCTGCTGGAGCAGTGAGACATCCAGTCTGGCACGGGGGGAGGCCTGTGCATCAGGCCGATGCGCCGGTTTGAGGGCAAGTAAGATGTAGCGATCTTCACCCTTGAGGGCGAGGCCGAAGGTGGGGGCCGTTCTCCCGTTCGTCCGTAGCGCCTCGATGAATTGTGCCCGTACGGTTTGTTCGGTCTCCCGGGTAACAGGGAATTCCCTGATTTCGAATTTCTCGCCCAGCAGGGTCCTGATCTTTTCATACGAGGGCAGCGGTGTGGTGGTCACCCGGTGGGTCGGGAGGACGGTCAAGCCCGGATCCTCCAGCGGGGATAACAGCATGAGCACCCCGTCATAGGGTTGAAGGCCGGACGGATTGCCTGCCTGCTCCCGCCTGAGACGCTGATAGTTTAAGGCCGTTTCGTAGCGATGATGACCGTCGGCAATGAACAGCGGTTTGCTCTGCATGCTCTCGACCACCTGTTTGAGAACCGCTTTGTCCGTAATCGCCCACAGTCGCTGCCGGCAGCCGCTGTCGTCCTGAAAGTCGATCCGTGCCGGCGTCCCTTTGACGGCGTTTTCGAGCAGGCCCAAGATCGCGTTTTGCGGATCTGAATAGAGGAGCCAGATCGGACTCAAATTGGCTTTGCAGGCCTGCAGGAGGTTCAGCCGGTCGGTCTTGGCGGCGGACCGGGTATTCTCGTGGGGATAAATATGCCCGGAGTCCAGCGGCTCCAATTTCGTCGTGATGAGAAACCCGCGCAGGGCTTTCTTCGGCGCGCGCGCATCGGAGGAGGGCGGCGCATATTCAATGGTGTGGTAGTAAATGGTCGGCTGCGCATCGCGTTTCAGCGCGCCGCGCGTGATCCACTCCTGCAGCGCCGCCGCTGCGCGCGTATAGCGGTTGTTGGTCGCATTGTCGCCGGGCTGGTCGATGCCCAGTTCCAGGCGAATAATGTTCTGGGGATGGCGATCGTGCAGCGCCTTTTGGCCGGCGGCGTCGATGATGTCATACGGAGGCGCGACGACGTCACGGACGGATCCGACGGTTGCAGCGTCGTAGAGCATGCCTCGAAACGGAATGATTTGTGCCATGCGTAATCCTTTTCTCCCTAGTTGGCAGGTAAGGGTATAGACAAAAAACGAAAGGCTGGGCCGTGCGTCCTGCGCGTTGCCCGTCCCATGCCTGAGCGGCACGGGACCGCGCGGGATACGGCTACCGGTCGCGGGTCACCATGTAATCTGCGGCCACCGACAAGGCCCGTTTGGCCGTACTGTCTTCGAACGAATCCAGATCGCGCTTGGCGGCGGCGATGTATGCCTGGGCGCGGCTCAGCGCGTACGCGATGGAGCCGTACTCTTCCATCAGGTGGATCAACCGCTGCAGATCTTCTTCCGTGAGAGTGCGGGTCTCCATCCGGTCCTTGATCATCTGCCGGTCGGCATCGGAACAATGATGCTGCAGATGCAGCAGCGGCAGTGTGGCCTTCCCCTGGCGAAGATCCTGACCGATGGTCTTCCCGAGCGATTCCCCGTTGGCCGTGTAATCCAAGGTATCGTCGGCGACTTGGAAGGCGATGCCGAGATGCTGACCGAACCGGAAGAGCGCATTCTGCTGCTCGTCCGACGCCTCGGCGAGGATCGCACCCATGCGGCAGGAGGCGGCAATGAGTCCAGCCGTCTTGTGTTCGACGATCTTGATATAGTCGGTTTCCGGCATGGCAGGGTTGCCGTTGTAGTACAGCTGAAGGACTTCGCCCTCCGCCATCTTCTTGCAGGCTTCAGCGAGCACTTCATTAATCCCCTGGCTTCGGAATTCCACGACCTGGCACATGGCTTTGGAGTAGAGATAATCGCCGACGAGGATGCTGATTTGATTTCCCCAAACCTTTCGGGCGGTTCGACGGCCTCGCCTGATGTCGGCGTCGTCCACGACGTCATCGTGCAGCAGCGTGGCCGTATGGATAAACTCCACGAGACTGCCGAGCTGATGATGATCCCGGCCGGTATAGCCGCAAAGACGGGCGCAGAGCAGCAGGAGCAGAGGCCGGATGCGCTTGCCGCCGCTGCTGAGGATGTGCGCGGCGACGGTATTCACGAGCGTGACGCTCGAGTTCAGATTCCTGCGGACCTGATCTTCAACGCCGTCGAGTTCATGGCGGTAGGCATCCCACACGTCGGCCATGCTGTGAATCGTTGAAGTAACAGGACCTTGTGGCATGCGGCGGATGGTAGGGCAGAGGAGGAAACAAAGTCAAGGGAATGGCCGCGAAAATCGGCCCTCTCATCGGCTTGACAGGAGATTCGCCCTTCTATTAATCTGAGCGACGCATTTGAAACGGATATCGCCTCAAGAGTGACGGGAGTCCGCGTTCCTGATTCCTCTCAGTAGGGCCTCTGTCCAGCAGGAAAAGACCTGCCTTTTTCAAGAGATACCCATGATGGAACTCCCAGGGCTTCCACCGAAGCAAGGGCTCTACGACCCTCAACACGAGAAAGACTCGTGCGGCATCGGCTTTGTCGTCAACATCAAAGGCCAGAAATCGCACGAGATCGTCCGCCAGGGCCTTCAAGTGCTCGAAAATCTGACCCACCGTGGCGCGCAAGGCTGTGATCCTTGCACCGGCGACGGCGCGGGCATTCTGCTGCAGATTCCGCACGAGTTCTTGAAACGGGCCGCCGCCGATGCCGGTGTTGCGCTTCCGAATGCCGGCGAATACGGGGTCGGGCAGTTGTTTCTCCCCCCGAGCCAGGCGGCTCGCCAGCAATGCGAGAAGCTGTTCGCCAAGATCATCGAAGAAGAAGGCGGGCGACTCCTCGGCTGGCGCGACGTGCCGGTCAAGAGCGATACGATCGGGGTGCAGGCCCGCAAGACCGAGCCCTTCATGCGCCAGGTCTTTATCGCACGCGATGTGTTGAACGAAGCCCAGTTCGAGCGGAAACTCTACGTCATCCGCAAACGGATCGAAAAGGCCGTCAAGGAATCGGCCATCCAGGGCCGCGAGTATTTTTATATTCCGAGCCTGTCGGCCAGTACCATCGTCTACAAGGGTCTCCTGCTGCCGCACCAGATGGCGGCCTATTACCAGGACCTCACCGATGCGACCATGGTGAGCGCGCTGGCCCTGGTCCACTCGCGGTTCAGCACCAATACGTTCCCGACCTGGCCCCTGGCCCATCCCTATCGCCACGTCTGTCATAACGGCGAGATCAATACGCTCAAAGGCAACGTGAACTGGATGAAAGCGCGGCAAGGCCGGCTGCATTCGGATTTGTTCGGGGAGGACATGGAAAAACTCTTCCCGATCATCTCCGAAAATCAGAGCGACTCGGCCTGTCTGGACAATGCGCTCGAATTTCTCCTCCTGGGCGGACGGTCGTTGCCCCACGCGATGATGATGTTGATCCCAGAACCCTGGGTGGCCAACCCGCAGATGGATCTGGATCGCCGCGGTTTCTATCAGTACCATGCGGCGATGATGGAGCCGTGGGACGGTCCGGCCGCGGTGTGTTTCACGGACGGCAAGATGATCGGGGCGACATTGGACCGCAACGGTCTGCGTCCCTGCCGCTACCAGGTGACCACGGACGGTGTCGTGGTGCTGGCGTCGGAAGCCGGTGTGCTGCCCGCCGACCCCAAGAACATTCGTCTGAAGGGCCGGTTACAGCCGGGCCGCATGTTCCTTGTCGATACGGTGCAGGGCCGCATCATCGACGATGAAGAGATCAAGGCCGATATCGTGGGCCGCAAACCGTACCGCAGCTGGGTCACGCAATACGGTGTCTCGCTCGACGAGCTGCCGGAGCCGTTGAACGTTCCGCAACCGGACCATCCGACGATCCGCCAGCGGCAACAGGCGTTCGGCTACACGGTCGAAGAACTCAAAATGGTCATCACGCCGATGATCGTGGCCGGCGAAGAGGCGGTCTCGTCGATGGGCACCGACACGCCGCTGGCGGTGTTGTCCGACCGGCCGCAGCTGCTCTTCAAGTATTTCAAACAGCTTTTCGCGCAGGTGACTAATCCCCCGATCGATCCGATCCGCGAGCAGCTCGTCATGTCGCTCGTCACCAACATCGGGCCGAAGCCCAATTTGATGGAGGAGTCGCCCGAATCCTGCCGCCGCATCAAGGTGCAGCAGCCGATTCTCACGAACGCCGACCTGCAGAAGATCCGCGGGATCTCCGATCCGCATTTCAGGAGCAAGACGCTCCGCATGCTGTTCCGCGTGGCCGAAGGGCCCGACGGGCTCGGCGCGGCGGTCGACGACATGTGCAAGCGGGCCTCGCAGGCGATCAAGGAGGGCTACAAGTTTCTGATCCTCAGCGACCGCGGCGTCGACGAAGAGTGGGCGCCGATTCCGAGCCTGCTCGGCATCTCGGCGATCCATCAGCATCTCATCCGCGAATGCACCAGAACCGAGGTCGGCTTGATCCTGGAAACCGGCGAGCCCCGCGACGTCCATCAGTTCGCCTGCCTGATCGGCTACGGGGCCGGGACGATCAACCCCTACCTCGTCTTCGAAACGCTCGTGGACATGGAGCGCGACAATTATCTGCCGGAAGGGCTCGATGCGCAGACGGCCGAGGGCAAGTTCATCAAGGCGATCAACAAGGGATTGCTCAAGATTTTCTCCAAGATGGGGATTTCGACGGTGCAGTCCTACTGCGGCGCCCAGATTTTCGAGGCGATCGGATTGAATCACGAAATTATCGACCGGTACTTCACCGGAACGCCGTCGCGTGTGGAGGGCGTCGGGATTCGCGAGATCGGCGAAGAGACGCTGAGGCGTCATCGGGTGGCCTATGAACCGGCGGCGATCCGCCAGCTCGATTTCGGCGGTGAGATCCACTACCGCATTCAGGGTGAGCATCATAACTGGAACCCGGAAACCATCTATAAGCTGCAGCATGCCAGCCGGTCGAACGATGCGAAGACCTATGCCGAATTCGCCCAGTTGGTGAATGACGAGAGCAAGCGCCGCTCGAATCTGCGCGGCCTGCTCGATTTCAAGTTCGCGCCGCAGCCCGTCCCGATCGAGGAGGTCGAACCGGCGAGTGAAATCGTCAAGCGCTTCAATACTGGCGCGATGTCGTTCGGGTCGATCAGCAAGGAAGCCCACGAGACGCTCGCGATCGCGATGAATCGCATCGGCGGCAAGAGCAACACCGGCGAGGGCGGCGAAGATCCCGAGCGGTTTATTCCGCTCCCGAACGGCGATTCCAAGAACAGTTACATCAAGCAGGTGGCCTCGGCTCGGTTCGGCGTGACGGCACACTATCTCGTGAATGCGCGCGAACTGCAGATCAAGATGGCGCAGGGTGCGAAACCCGGCGAAGGCGGGCAGTTGCCGGGCCATAAAGTCGACGAGAACATTGCGAAGTTCCGTTATGCGACGCCCGGCGTCCAGCTGATTTCGCCGCCGCCGCATCACGATATTTATTCGATCGAAGACCTGGCGCAGTTGATCTTCGACCTGAAGAACTCCAATACGGATGCCGGCGTGTCCGTCAAGCTGGTTGCGGAGGTCGGCGTGGGGACCGTCGCAGCCGGCGTTGCCAAAGCCCATGCGGATAAAGTGCTCATCAGCGGCGATTCCGGCGGAACGGGCGCGTCGCCGCTGGCCTCGATCAAGTACGCGGGCATTCCCTGGGAACTGGGGCTGGCGGAAACGCATCAGACGCTCGTGCTCAACGATCTGCGCGGCCGCATCCGCGTCGAAACCGACGGACAATTGAAGACCGGGCGCGACGTCATCATCGCGACGCTGCTCGGGGCGGAGGAATACGGCTTCGCGACGGCGCCGTTGATCGTGGAAGGCTGCATCATGATGCGGAAGTGTCACCTGAACACCTGTCCGGTGGGGATCGCGACGCAGGACCCGGAACTGCGCAAGAAGTTCAACGGCAAGCCGGAACACATCGTGAACTATCTGTTCTTCGTCGCGGAGGAAGCACGGCAGCTCATGGCCAAGCTGGGCTTCCGGACGATCAATGAGATGGTCGGGCGTGTCGATAAGCTCAAGATCACCAAGGCGGTCGATCACTGGAAGGCGAAGGGGCTGGATCTGACGCCGCTGCTCACGATGCCCGATGTGGGATCCGATGTGCCGCGCTATTGCGTGCAGAAACAGGATCACGGGCTCGCCGACATTCTCGACAACAAGCTGGTGGACCTCTGCAAGGCGGCGATCGAGAAGGGCGAGAAGGTCTCGCTCGAACTTCCGATCAAGAACGTGAACCGCACCACCGGCACGGTGCTCTCCAGCAGGATCGCGAAGCGGTACGGGCTGGGCGGGCTTCCCGAAGATACGATCTCGATCAAGTTCAACGGTTCGGCCGGCCAATCCTTCGGCGCGTTCCTGGCCAGGGGGGTGACCCTCACGCTGGAAGGCGAATCCAACGACTATATCGGCAAAGGATTATCCGGCGGGAAGATCATCGTATTTCCTCCCAAGAACGTACTGTTCAATCCGGAAGAGACGATTCTGATCGGGAACACCTCGCTCTATGGGGCCACGCAAGGCGAAGCGTATTTTTACGGCATGGCGGGAGAACGGTTTGCCGTGCGAAACAGCGGTGCCCGCGCGGTGGTTGAAGGCACCGGGGATCACGGCTGTGAGTACATGACGGGCGGCGTGGTGGTGGTGCTCGGGCGGACCGGTCGGAATTTTGCAGCCGGCATGTCCGGCGGCGTGGCGTTCGTGTTGGACGAGTTCGGGATGTTCCAAAGCCGCTGCAATACGGGTATGGTCGAATTGGAGCCGGTTACCACGAAGGAAGACAAGCAGCAGCTTCACGAACTGATCACCAAGCACTTCATGTACACCGGCAGCCGCAAGGCCAAGCAGGTGCTCGATGCGTGGGAGGCCACCCTGCCGAAGTTCGTGAAGGTGATGCCGGTCGATTACAAGCGTGTGCTCGAAGAACGGAAGCGGAAAGCGAGCGCCGTCCATTAGAGAAGGGTTAAGGTTGAGGCTCAGGTTGAGGGCGGAAATTCCTCACTCAGCCTTAACCTGAACCTTAGCCTAGAGCGGTAGGGAGCATGGGCGATCCGAGCTGGGTAAAGCGCACGTCTCGGCGTGCGCAGGGATGGGCGGGAGAGATAGAGGGTTTCCTGGTCAATGAGCATTCGAAATTCGAAGGATACAGAGGCTAAGTAGCCATGGGAGACCCGAAGGGTTTCATGAAATACGCCCGCGAGGGCCCGAAGCGGAAGCCGGTCGATCTGCGCGTGCTCGACTGGAAGGAGATGTACGAGCCCATCTCCGAGGACAAGCTCAAGGTCCAGGGCGCCCGGTGCATGGACTGTGGTGTTCCGTTCTGTCAGGGCAGCACCGGTTGTCCCGTCGTGAATCTGATTCCCGAATGGAACGATCTCGTCTATCGCGGCCGCTGGAATGATGCGCTCAAGGCGCTGCATACGACAAACAATTTTCCTGAATTTACCGGCCGTCTCTGTCCAGCGCCCTGTGAAGGGGCCTGTGTGCTCGGCATCAACGAAGATCCGGTTTCGATCCGGATCATCGAATGGAACATCATCGACCGCGGCTTCAATGAAGGGCTCGTGAGTCCCATTCTGCCGGTTGTGAAGACGGGCAAGACAGTGGCCATCGTCGGGTCCGGTCCGGCCGGTCTGGCGGCGGCGCAGCAGTTGGCGCGCGCCGGTCATAGCGTGATGGTCTTTGAAAAATCCGACCGGATCGGCGGCTTGCTGCGCTACGGGATTCCCGATTTCAAAATGGAAAAGTGGGTCATCGACCGTCGCCTCGAACAGATGAAAGCCGAAGGAGTGGAGTTCAAGACCGGCGTGACCGTCGGCAAAGATATCACCGGCGAGCAGCTGCGCGGGCAGTTCGATGCCGTTGGATTGACGATGGGAGCGGAACAGCCGCGCGAGTTGCCTATTCCAGGCCGCGAACTCAAGGGCGTGCATCTCGCGATGGAATATCTCACCCAGCAGAACAAGCGTACGGCCGGCATTCCTGTCACGGATGAACCGTTGACTGCGAAGGGGAAGAGGGTCGTGATCATCGGCGGCGGCGACACAGGCTCGGATTGCCTGGGAACCGCGCATCGCCAGGGTTGCCTGGAAGCGCATCAATTCGAGTTGCTGCCCGAACCGCCGCCTCAACGGTCGAGTTCGACGCCCTGGCCGCTCTGGCCGATGCAGCTCCGGACGTCCCACGCGCACGAGGAAGGCTGTGACCGGCAGTGGAGCGTGTCGACGACCAAATTCACCGGCCACAACGGACACGTGACCAAGCTGCATGCCCACCGCGTGAAATTTGAAGGCGGCAAGTTTACTCCGATGCCCAATACGGACTTCGAAATGGATGTGGATCTGGTGTTGCTCGCCATGGGATTCACCGGTCCGGTCAAGAACGGGCTTCTCGACAGCCTCGGCGTCAAGTACGATGCCCGCGGTGCCGTTTCCGTGGACGACAACTTCATGACCAGCATCGACGGCGTCTTTGCCGGCGGCGATACCAAGCGCGGCGCCTCGCTCATTGTCTGGGCGATTGCCGAAGGCCGTAAGATGGCGGCAGGCATGGATAAGTATCTACACGCTGGAAAGTCAGCAAAGAATGCTGTCTCGTAATCGGACCTTCTGCTTCGTCATTTCCTCCTCATCTTCAACGTGTTCCAAGAGCTCATTATTCCTTCGCGTCGGGGACCGACCCTTTCGGTTGAGATAGGGAGCGGCGGCAGGCTGGCGCTCGTCAATCCGCGTAGGTGCATTCGGCCCTGCTAGACTTCTCTTGTTCTCCTGTATATGGTTTGAGCCATTACAACACCGGAGGCGGTTGCAATGACGCAACAAACGTACCCCCGCAGCCCCAAGGCCCTCCTCGGCGGCATTGCCCATCTGGGACGGTTTATCGACAAGATTCGACTGCGGAATGCCGGCCAGATTCAGGACTACAACTACATCACCGTCGGATTCGACAAGCACCTGATCGATTTTCTGGGAATCGATCCGAAAGCCTTTGAACAGCGGGTGCTGGCTGGCGGGACGGATGAGGAATTCCTCGCCTGGGTAGTGGTGCATGGCAAGCCGCTGACGCCTGATGAAATCACTCAATGGAGCGTGAATCTGCTCGCCTCCGGCCCGAAAGACGATGCGGCCCGCCAACGGTTTCAAGGCCGCTTGCAAGATGTTGCCGTCAAGCGCGGCGTGCCGGTCGGTTCCCTTCCGCCTGTCGGGACATGGGTCGACGTCATAGAACTCGACGAAGGCAGATTGTAGGGGCCTCCCATGCAAATGCTGATGGTCGTGTTTCGCTCGTCTCTGAAAGAACGGGTGCATGAACTACTGCATCAGTGTGACGTGAAAGCCTTCACTGAAGTAAATGAAACGGTGGGCTACGGCCAGACGGGGCCTGCGGAGGGCTTGGCCTTTTATCCCGGCACTAATTCGGTGATTCTGGTCGCTCTCGATGACGATCCTATTGTTCGTGTCGCCAAGGCCATCACAGCCTGGTGCGATGAGGCAGTGAAGCACCCGGGATGGCAGAAACCTTCCGTCCGCGTCTTTGCCTGGCCTTGTTCGCAAATCGTCTAGGTCGAGCAGGCTGTTGAAAAAGCCACTCTTCTCACCCGCCCACCCCCGACGCGCCAAGACGCGTCTTGACCCATGCGGCGTTCTCGCGTTGGTTTGCCAATAACCTACTCAATCGGGGGAGCATGGCGCGCCTGCTCATCGGTACCTCAGGGTGGACCTATTCAAGTTGGAAGAGCTCGTTCTATCCGGAGGACCTGCCGAGTCGGCGCTACCTCGAATTCTATTCCCGCCGGTTTGACAGCACCGAAGTCAACTACTCCTTCTATCACCTCCCGCGGCCTGGCACCTATGAAAAATGGGCGGCGCAGGTTTCTGACAAGTTTGTCTTTGCCCTCAAAGCCAGCCGGTTCATAACACACGTCAAACGCCTCGTCGATATCGAGGAGGCCTGGGCGGCGTTCGTGCAGAACGCAGAGGCGCTGGGTTCGCACCTCGGGCCGATTCTGCTCCAGTTCCCGCCGTCGTTTCGCGGAGATCCCAAAAAGCTGGTCGATTTCCTGAGAGTCGCGCAACGCCCTGTGCCCCAGTCTCACGTCGTGAGACTGGTGTTTGAATTCCGCCATGAGTCCTGGTTCACGGAAGAGATCTTCTCGCTCCTCCGCCGGCACCAGGCCGCTCTGTGCATCGCGGATTCGCCGCGCTATCCTCGCCGGAACGAAGTGACCACGGATTTTGCGTACATACGTTTTCACGGCCGCACTGATTTATTTGCATCGAAATATACGGATGTGGAACTGGCCGATGAAGCCAAGCGGATCAGGCGGTATCTTCGTGACGGGTTCGACGTCTATGCCTATTTCAACAATGACGCGCTCGGCCATGCGGTAGCGAACGCACATACCCTGGAGCGACTCGTTCGAAGGCGGGGCAGGCCCACGGCCGATTCGGACGATTCCGACGAAAGGTCCTTGTAAGACGGAGTCTCATTGGTAATTCTTCCTAAGCCATTGAGATTCTCAACATTTCGTTGGTCCATGTGCGGCCCCGCCCTATACTCACACCATATCGCGGGCGTCGCCTGCGGAGGGAAGGATTACGGCATTGCCGACGAATCTGAATCTCCTCCTCCTTGAAGACTCTCTTGCCGATGCGGAGTTGATGATCGAAGCGCTCCGGGAGGCCGGGTTTGACCCGACGTTCCGCCGTGTCGATTCCAAAGACGCCTATCTTCGCGAACTCAATCAACCCCCGGATTTCATCCTATCCGATTATTCGATGCCGCAGTTTACTGCGCAGGACGCGCTGCAGCTGATGAAAGAACGGGGGCTCGATCTCCCGTTTATTATCGTGTCGGGCTGCATGGGCGAAGATATGGCGGTGGAGTGCATGAAGGCCGGCGCAGCGGATTATCTGTTGAAAGACCGCCTTGCACGCCTGGGACATGCAGTCACGCAGGCGTTGGAACGGAAACGATTGATCGAGGAGAAACGCCAAGCCGAGCAGCGGTTGTTTCTTGAAACCTTCCATGACTCACTGACGGGCCTGCCCAATCGGGCGTTGTTTCTCGACCGGTTGGATCGTGTCCTGGTTCAGAACCGGCGGCAACCGGCCCATCTGTTCGCGGTTCTTCATCTCTATCTAGACGGATTCAAAACGGTTCATGCCAGTTTGGGCCCGTCGGCCGCCGATCATCTGCTCATCGAAGTCAGCCAACGGATCTTGCGTCGAGTCCGGTCGGCCGATACCGTCGCACGGATGGAGGGAGATGAATTCATCTTCCTGCTCGATAACCTCAAAGCCGTCGGCAATGCCACGCGTGTCGCCGATCGCCTCCAGCAGGAGTTTTCGATACGGTTCCCGGCGGGGGGCCGCGAGGTCTTTCTGACGGCCAGCATAGGTATCGCATGCGGCCATGCAGGATACGAAAACGGGGAACATCTGTTGCGCGACGCCGCGACGGCGATGCTCCAGGCCAAGGCGATGGGACGGACGGGGTTCGTCATCTTCGACAAAGCCATGCATCAACAGGCGATGGCCCGGTTGAAGCTCGAAGGCGATCTCCGCCAGGCGCTGGAGCGCCGGGAGTTCCGCCTGGTGTACCAGCCGATTGTCGAATTGCACGAGGGCCGTATCGCAGGTTTCGAGTCGTTGCTGCGCTGGCAGCATCCGGAGTACGGGCTGACCAGGCCGGATGGTTTCTTGGAGATTGCGACGGAACTCGGATTGATGGAAGGCATCGGTGAGTGGTGTCTTCGGGAAGCCTGTATGCAACTCAAATCCTGGCAGGCGGAGTTTCCCCGCATCCGTCCGTTGACCGTAAGTGTCAATCTCTCGGTTCAGCACATTGCACAAAGTGAATTTGCATGCCTCATGGAGAGCGTGCTGGCCGATTCGGGGCTGGATGCGGCCAGTCTGAAGATCGAGATCACAGAATCCGAGATGATGAAGAATCCCGAGGCGGTTACCGCTGTGCTCAAACACATCAAAGCCCAGCACATCGACACGTGCCTGGATGATTTCGGAACGGGGTATTCGTCGCTGAGTCATCTTCAACAACTGCCAATCCAATTTCTGAAAATCGATCAGTCGTTTGTCCGGCGATTGGGCGTCGACGATGACGCGCTTGCCATCGTGAAAACCATCATTGCGTTGGCACACCAGCTCGGGCGACAGGTCATCGCCGAAGGTGTGGAAACAGCCGAGCATCTGGCAATCCTGCGTTCGCTCGGGTGTGAGTATGGTCAAGGCTATTTCTTCGGCAAGCCGCTCCCCTGCGAGGAAATCTCCTCACTCCTGGCCTCGGGACGCCGGTGGTGAGAGCGGGGGTGAGGTGATCGAACTCGACCAACGACGGATCTCGTAGTTCCGATACAGTCCGCCCGTTGCTTCACCTGTCGGAGCGTATTTGTCTGTCCCGCCTGTTCTGATGAACCATGCCGGTCAGTTCGAGTCACTTGAGGTGGCTGAAGCACGAACGGGCTAAACGGTGACCGATGGCGATCGCGCTTTCAAGTTCCGGACGGGACACAGTCTGGTACCGGTCAGGCGGATGCCGGTGGGGCAACTTGGTCCGGACCGTAGCCTTCTTGCTACAAGGCCGGAGCAAGTTCCGGCTGTCACACGTGAAAACGGGGAGAAAATCAGCCTGTAACGAGGATACGTATTCTCCGTGCAGTGGCATCAAGATTGCTGTAAAGTCTGGCGTTAACCGCGGGGAATAGGCCCCGCGGGTAGAAACGCATCGACCAGGAGGGAAGTATGATCAGGACCGTTTCGACGATTACCGCGGCTGCGGTGTTTTCGGCATTCACCAGCGTCTTTGCACAGGCACCGGCCCCAGCGCCTGCACCGGCTCAGGAACAGCAGGCGACGACGCCAGCTACGGCCCCGGCTCCCGCTCCGGCGCCTGAGGCGCAGAGTGCTCCGGAGCAGAAAGAAATGAAGGAAGAAGGTAAGGGCAAAGGTAAGGAGAAGAAGGGTAAGGGGCATGGTAAGAAGAAGGGTCTCGATCGCGCGGATGAAGCAGCCGGTGAGCACGGCAAGCACGGTCGTGACAAGGCGCGCGGCAAACACGGCGACAACTAGTTCTTGTCGCTTCCGGAGGCGGAGACGCATCACTGGCGGTCAGCTCATCAAGAGCTGGCCGCCTTCTTGTTTCCAGCGACAAGAATCAGAATCTTGCCAGGTGACCGGCGTGAAGGGGATCTAGGCCGCTGCCTTCGTAAGGAGCTTCTTCACTTCCACATGCGCGAAGATGACGTCCGGAGCCCGTTGCAGGGCTTCATAGTAGCTCCGCTCGAAGCCGTCGCCTTCTTCCGACGGACGTATGAGGGCACGCACTTCCGCTATGAAATGCTCGACTTCAACTGTCGTGGGTTCCATATCCTCATCGAGCAGTTCATCGACGCGTATGACCATTTGCGATAGGGGATGGAGCCAGGTAAACCAGGGATCGTTGAGCACCAGTTGAAGCAATTGACCGGTGGAAGCCACGCGGCCGTTGATACGCTCGTAGGTCAGTTGCTCGGCAATGATGAGCGCCTTGTGCAGTCCCAGGAGGCCGCGGCGAAGATCCATCAGCATGCGCCGGAGGTCTTCCGATGTGTCGGTTGAGGAGGAGTCGAATAGCTGAGCCATGATTTTATTGTAGCAGGTTGGAGAAAAAATCTGTCCCTCGACCGCTAAAAAATTTCGGGAGGGGGCGGAGTTAGCGGCCGGATTGTCCTCTGCCCGGACTTGGATTCGGTGTGATTGGGGGGGGAGCGGAAGTGGACGGCATGAGCGGGCGATTTGGATGAAAGGGAAGAAGAGGAGCCGGCGTCAATTGGTTCGGCGGCGAAGGAGACTGAAACGGTGTCACGAGCCGCTGATTCGGATTGCCGCGAGGATCGTTGGATAACGGAGCCGGAGATTCAGGAGATGCGACGCCGGTCCCACCTTGGCCGTGAGTGTCTGATTGGATACCCGCACCGTTCCCAAGATCTGCGATCGTGCCGCCCCGGCCGTTCGGGGACTGGATGACACGAACTTCTGCCGGTACCGGACCGGTTGCCAGAACCAGTACCATGGCCATGATCCATCGCATGTCGCCCGGCCACATGGCAGACCTCCCTGGAGAGCCTGCCCCATCATACCAAAGAGCCGGCGAGACTACCCGGTTCTGGGCAACAGTTTCCTGACACGAAAATGAGCGAGCACCACGTCGGGCGCGCGATCCAAGGCTTCGTAGTAGGCACGCTCAAATCCGTCGCCTTCGACCGACGGATGAAGCAGGCAGTTGATTTCCTGAAGAAGGTGTTTGAGGTTTTCGTCTGTGATGTCGCAACACTCGTCTTCAAGCAGGCGATCGATTCGGACGAGGAGATCGGCGAAGGGGTGCAGCCATGTGAACCACGGGTCCTTCTGAAGCAGTGAGAGCAAGGCATCGACGGACTCGACCGGCCCATTGATCCCTTCATAGGTCAGTTGCTCTGCGACAATCAGGGCCCCGTGAAGCGCAACCAGGCTTTCCCGGATTGAGAGCAGGGTTCGCCGGCGCGGATCAACAGGAACAAGGGCCGTTGTGTTGGGGAACGTCGCCATGTGTCAAGTGTAGCAGGCCGAAGGCAATCTGCCAGGAGGGCGGACCGGTGGGACGGCAGCAGGGTTCAGATGATTTCCGGTCCCGAGCCAGGTATGCTGCGACGGACGATATGCAGTCGGAGGGCTCAAAACGGGAGCAAGCGATGGACCGACGAAAACATCGGCGTGTACCGGCCCGAATTCAGGGGTTGTTATCGGGAAACTCACATGAAGTCGAAGGTCGCACGCTTGATCTCTCGCTCGGAGGGGCAAGAATTGAGAGCGCCTTGGATGTCTTCCCCGGAAAGGTTATCGTTGTTCGTTTGGTCATTCCCGGGCTTGGAACGCCGCTGTCGATCCAGGAAGCCAGAGTGCAGTGGGTCGAAGAGCAGACCTTCGGCGTCAGATTTGAGAAAGTCCGGCCCGAGGAATTCGATGAACTTGAGCAGCTCATCGACGAGTATGACGAGGAAGAGCAGAGCGGCCATGCCTAGGGCTGCTCGGCTGCCCCGGCTTTCTTGAGTTTCTTAGTTGTCGTAGTACACGACGACCGTGGCTTTGCTGCACTTGCAACAAGTACCTTGACCGGTCATAGGGACTTGTCCGGCCTTTTCCGCGGCCTGGATCTGCGGGTCTTCAGCCCTTCCTATCTTGTTGTAGCATTCGCTGCAATACGTGGCCGTCTTCGCCATAACTCCTCCTGGATGTGATCTGTCGTGCGTTGCAAGTGCATCCTCACCAGACTGAAGGCATGGAAAGAAACAAACGTATAGCAGAAGTATAGCGCGCCTACGAAAAACTGCTTGGAACGGGGTGGGGGCTCGGATGGATCAGAGTCCGACTCTCGTACCGAAACCTGCGAAGAGTTGGCCGGTCAGGTAGCCGGTATCGGGGTGGTCACCGGGATCTTTCCGGCGGATATAGTCGTTGAGGATTCGCCCCTTTTCAGTCTTGTGGATCTGTGGAAGCGCCAGATTCATACGGTATCGTTCGATCGCGCCGGCGACCCGGCTGATGAATACGACCGTGCCGTCCGGTTCCTGCCGTTCCACGATTCCGACGTGGGTGAGAGGATCGTTGAGGATTCCATCGCCGTTGTAATCCCAGGTATTGTCGAAAAAGACCAGGTCGCCGGGGCGTACGGCCGGTCCTTGATGAAACTTGCCGTGCCGGCTGAGGTGATTGTGGATGAGTTTGACGCCGTTGGCCCCGGGGTCCGTTGTGCCGCTGTCGTACAGGTCGATGCCGTGCTCGAGAAAAATCGCACGCGTCACGCCGGCGCAGTCATAGGCGATTCGCTTCCCGTTGACCTGTATCGTTGTGGCCCCCAGGAGTCTTACCGCAGTACGAACAATCGCAGTCCGGCGGGGCGTTGCCTCAATAGACTTGCAGCAACCAGGTCCTGCAGCGGGGAGGGTCTGTGTGCGGTCTTTCGTGGTTGTCGCGCAGCCCACGAGTGTCGCCACGGCGACGATGAGTCCGATCAGGAAGAAACGTGGGATAGAAGCGTGGTCTGTTCTCATGTTACCGGACAGTACGGCTGACACAAGGCTATCACGGGGGCGGGAACTGACCAAGTGATCCCCTATTTTGCACGGGGTGAATTCTCACCTTGCAGCGGGGACTGCGCGCAGCGAAAACCGATGGTCGCTGAGCGTTGATCGGGGGCTGATCCGCCGCGGGTTGCCGTGCGGAGCATGATGGTCTTGCTCTTCCATGATCCGCCGCGGACGCTCTTGTAACGGCCGCTTGTCGGACCGGGTGGATTGCGTTCCGGCATATAGGCGTAATAGTCGAATCCGAACCAATCCTGCACCCATTCGGCCACATTGCCCGCCATGTGATGAAGTCCGTAAGGGCTTCTCCCCTCGTCGTGGGAGTCCACGGAGGCGAGAATAGGAATTTCGTGCACGTGATGCTGTCCGAACATGGCGCGTCGGTTGTCAGGAGCCTCGTCGCCCCAGGGAAAGAGATTGCCGTCCGGTCCGCGGGCCGCTTTCTCCCATTCAGCCTCCGTGGGGAGCCGTTTGCCTCGTGCCGTGCAGAAATCTTTGGCCTCTTCCCAGGTCACGTAAAGCGCCGGCCAGCGCGCAAGAGTGTCATTCGAGACGGCATGGACCGTAATCAGGTGCCAAATCAATTTCTGTAATTCGTCCGGCGGATGTTGTTTGCGCTGGTGCAAGAATGCCAGAAACTCGCCGAGGCTGACCTCGTCGCGATCCATTTCGAAGGTGTCGAGCCAGATCCGCTGCTGCGGCAGTTCCGTATTGTCGAACTGCGTCCGGGCACCGTAGGGATCGTCGTCGATCCGCTTGCTGCCGATTAAGAACGTTCCGGCCGGAATGGTCACGGTCGGAGCCGGTTGAGCGAGCGTGGCGATGGCTGTCAGGCGGCGGGCCAGTTCCGTCGAAGGATTTGTGCTCGCAAGGGCTTCGATCGCAGTCTGTGCGGTGAGCGCAAGGAAACACACGGCGGTAAAAAAAAGAGGGCAGCGCATCAGGTCTTGCTGGGCGCGGAGAGGGCTTTGCCGACCTCGCCGATGAGACGTCGTTCGATCTCGGCCGTTTCTTCCCCACTGACGCTCAGAATACGCCCCCCCTGGGCGAGTTTCTCGAATTCCGCCTTCACGCTCAGGCGGGTGACGTTGGGCTGTTGGGCCTGCAGCGAGACGGTATATTGGTTTCTGAATCCGGCGACTTCCAGCGACGCGGGATTGGAAACCTTTCGCTCGGTGACGAAGACGGCTTTCTGGTCGGCTTTGATGCTGACCCTGACTTGATAGCCGTTTCGCGCAAGGGCTTCTTCGACGGTCTTGGCGACGGCACTCAGAGGTCGGGGAATATCTTCAATCTGCGCGCCCTTGTTCTCGATGTGGATACTCTGCGCCGCCTGCTCAATAGCGGTCTTTTTGATGTCCGCGGTCAGTTTTCTTGCTTGAATCAACTGACTGTCGAGCTGCTCTGCCGCGGCTTTGGCTTCGGCCTTCGCGCTCTCCGTCGCTTTCTTGGCGTCGCGGATCTCCTGATTCAGGAGATCAATCTGCTGCTGCATGACCTTGTTTCCATCCTGCAACGACGTGACCAGCGACTCCTGCCTGGCCAGTTGCTTGCGGAGCGTCTCGTTTTCCGATTTGAAAGGCGAGTCGTCGGGTTTACAACCGGCAAGTAGAAGCAAGGCCGCGACACCGACCAGCCCGAACCGGACGGCGGGCTTTCCCTCTCGTGGATCCACAGTACTGTGTTTCATCATGCCGGGATTATCCATGCTTCACATGGTTGTTGTCCACGAGGATTCTCGATTGGAGGCGGTTTGACCCTCCGGCATGCCGCGGGCTATCCTTTCCTTTGTAGCCCCTATCCACGGCCGTGACGACAGGACCATGACCACATTAATCCGCAAGACCTTTTCCGTACCGCCCCTGGGCTGCAATTGTTCCATCATCGGCGACCCGGTGACGAAGCAGGCCGTCGTGGTCGATCCAGGCGGAGCCCACGAGCGGATTCTCCGCGAGGTGGAGCAGCTCGGGTTGACGGTCACCATGATTCTTCATACGCACGCTCACTTCGATCACTTTCTGGCCGCCGGCGAGATGAAGAAAGCTACCGGAGCGACGCTGTGCCTGCACGAAGGCGATCGAGAACTGTGGACGATGCTCGAAATTCAATGCCGCATGTTCGGCGTTCCCTATGCCCCCGTGCCTCCGCCGGACTACTGGTTGAGGGATGAAGAGAAACTGCTGATCGGTCAGGTCAGAGCCGTGGCGCTGCATACGCCCGGTCACACGCCGGGTTCGATGAGCTTTCATGTGCCGGAAGGGAATGTCGTATTGGCCGGGGATACGCTTTTCCGCGGCAGCATCGGTCGCACGGATCTCTGGGGCGGCGATTTCGACGCCATCGAACAGTCCATACGTGAACGGCTCTATACGCTGGAGGATATCACGGCCGTGGTTACGGGGCATGGACCGGAAACGGAAATCGGATTGGAAAAAGAATCGAATCAATTTATTCGAGCCTGATGCTCCGGGGAGGTGACCATGATGAAGCTGGGTCCGCCCGTCCTCTCGATTCTTCTCGTTGGCCTGGTCCTGTTCTCGCCCGCGCGAGCCGACGAACGACAGACGGCCTCTTCGGAGCCGGTGACGATTAAGGATGTGGAAGTCCGTCTGTCCGACCACGGACCGGTCGTGTTGCTTCATGCCGAGGGCAAGGCCATTCCGATCTTTGTCGATATGACGGTGGCCCTGTCGATTCAAGGTGCCTTGAAAGGGGAAAAATTGTCCCGTCCGTTGACGCACGACCTCGTGCACACGATTCTCGAGACGTTCGGGGGCAAGGTGATGCAGACGACGATTACATTGAAAGGCGGCACCTATTATGGTGCCTTGACCGTGGCGTTTCGCGAGAGCGTCAAAGTCTTCGACAGCCGCTCTTCGGACTCCATCGCGCTGGCGATTCACTTTAAAGCACCGATCATCGTGGGGCGGGATCTGCTGGAATCGGCCGGACGCGTGTTGGAGAAATCGAAAGCGGAAGACTTGTAAGCGGCTATTCCTTGGCCATCCGTTCTTTCAGCCGGGCGAGACGTTTTGTCGTCGATTGTTTGATGAACTCCATGTTCTGGGCGAGATGCTGTTCCGCGTTGATTTTCCCGTCTTCGCGCCGTTTCAGCTGGTCGAGGCCGAATTGGGCGATTGAAGGACCATCTTCCTTGTTCAGGGCTTTCCAGATTTCGACACAACGAGTTTGCTTCGCAACCGGGTATGCGTCACAGGGGGGATCGACCGCCCACGCCGGTATTCCGAGGATGCCCCAGAACGTCACGGTGATGGCCACCCGTTTCATGCTCGTCTAACTCCTGCAGCGAATGCCGCGCGCCCGCGAATCCTACGATAGCATAGCTTGGATTGTCCTGCCGACGATCGCCCTCGCTGCCGTTGATCCTCGCCGACATGCACCGCCTTCCGCTGCGCCGTAGAAGCGTACACGGCATATGGGCCGCAGCTTCGGTGATCCATCCAGCCAAGGCGACGGCCCGGGCGGTACTTGTCGAGTTACTCGATCTTGTTCGCCCCGGCGGATGTCTTGCCGCGACCTTCACGCATGGATTAAAAAGCCGGACGCTCAAGCGCGGCTGGATTCCCGGTCGCTATGTTTCGCGCTGGACGAAAAAAGAGTTGGACCGGACGCTTCGCAGGGCCGGTTGGCAGATGATCGAGCTCAGGGTGGTGACCGGACAGGAACGAAAGGGGCGATGGATCAATGTGATTGCAAGGCGAAGCGGCTAACAGGCCCTAAATTTTCATCGCCTCGGTCACGTCGTGGAGCGTGGCCTTTGCCACTTCGCCGGCCTTGCGGCTGCCTTCATGAACGATCTCATCCAGCCGCGAAGGGTGTTGCACCAGGGTGGTCCTCGCTTCCCAGATCGGCGCCATCTGTTCGACCAGTCGATCGGCGACCAGCTTCTTGCAGTCGATGCAGCCGATCGCGGCGGTGCGGCAGTCTCGGTTGACCTGTTCCTGCACGACGGCCGGCGAATAGATCTTGTGGAAATCGTACACGGGACAGAGATCCGGATTGCCCGGATCGGTGCGACGCACGCGCGCGGGGTCGGTCACCATCGTCTTCAGTTTCTGACGAACGACCGGTTCGGGGTCGGATAGATTGATCGTGTTCCCGTAGCTCTTGCTCATCTTGCGGCCGTCGGTCCCCAGGACTTTGGGAAACTTCGTCAGGTGCTCTTTCGGCTCGGGGAACACGGCCTTCTTATACAGGTCATTGAAGCGGCGTGCCACCTCCCGCGTCAGTTCCAGATGCGGCAGCTGGTCTTTACCGACCGGGACGAAATCCGGTTTGTACAAGAGGATGTCGGCTGCCTGGAGGACAGGATAGCCGAGAAAGCCGTAGGTGCTGAGGTCTTTCTCCTTGATCTCCTCCTGCTTTTCCTTATAGGTCGGATTGCGCTCCAGCCAGGAGACGGGGATTATCATCGAGAGGAGCAAGTGCAGGATAGCATGCTCCGGGATGCGAGATTGGATGAACACCGTCGAGCGAGCGGGATCGATGCCGGCCGCCAGCCAGTCGATAAGGAGTTCGCGGACGAATTCCCGGATCCTGCCGGTGTCGGCATAGTTTGTCGAAAGGGCATGCCAGTCCGCCACGAAGAAGTAACACTCATACTGGTCCTGCAGCCCTTTCCAATTCTCCAGGGCCCCGAGATAATTGCCGAGATGCATGAGCCCG
>DATGEA010000025.1:0-2490 GCA_035310605.1 Nitrospira sp.
GAGGGCGAAGGGATAGTTGGGCCGCGGGGGCGTGCCCACGTGATCGCCGTATATCGCGCGTTCCATGTGCGGCATGCGCAGCGCCCGCAGCCGCGGAAGAAACGGGTTGTCGGCGTACTTCACAAAGAAATTCACGTCGTCTTCGAAGCGATGGAAATAGGTCCAGGTCTTGGGCTCATCAACGTACCACAAGCCGTCTGTGCCTCGACGAAGTACAATCGGCAGGTTAGATTTGCCAGGATGCGGCACGACGAGCGCTAGATCACTGGCGTACAACAGCTGGTACGGAGCTGCGGCTTGGAAAAACTGGAAAATCCTCCTCTGCTGCGCTTCGTCACGCGGCACCACGGCGCGAAAAATCCGGCTTCCTTCCGTCAGTAGTGGAAGCCGCGGGTCACCCACTCCCGTCGCCAATGACAGCAAGTAGCGCTGCGCTGTAGTGCCGGCGTCCTTCGACGGTCTGAACTCGGTCAGCTGCGCGTCCGGGAGATGCTGGATCGCGCGCGTGTAATCCTCCAGGGTTCTGCTATATCCATGCACGAGCGCGCCGGCCCCGCCCGACAGGAATTCGGCATTAAGCCACTCGGGCCGCTCCATCGGCCCCGCCTCGATTTTCGATCCCATGCCACGCAGATTGGTAGTGATTATCAACTCGGAAATGAAATCCTGCGGAACCTCGGATAACATGTACGTTTTCGCCGCTTCTTCCATTTGGTGGCAGTAAAGGTCGGTAATGTCGCCTTCCAGCGCGTAGGACACCTCAATCTTAAGCAGATTTTCTTTCGCGCTGTAGATGTAAAGGATCCCCCGCCCGTCGCGGCGCGCGCCGATCCGGAGCTTCGAGAAGAGCTCGGCTGCAGTGTCCTCAATGGTCCTCCCTGTCGGGAGCGAGGGCAGCAGCACCAGAGCATTTTCGATTCCCGATTTGTTCTCAGCCAGCTTGAGGCTCATCCGGAACGCGAGATCGAAGTCGTGGCGGCCAGTCCTGTTGATGAGCACATACTTGGTCAGCTTTGGTTCGCGTGTGTGCTGCCAAAGCAACGCACCGCCGATCACCGCGACACTTAAAACCAAAGCGATAATGATCCGCTTGGACATCGGCTTAGCAGTCTCAAGAAGCCGCGTCATGAACATTCTCCCTGAAGAGGAAGCCCCGGTAGGTCTGATCCTCCCGCGCGCGGTCTTCTCGTCTCGCCCTTGAGGCGTTTAGAAATCGCCAAAGGCACTGGTTTTCTTGCCGTCGCTGGAATAATTGACCAGAAACGGGTCGGTTGAATTGGGATTGAGACCGTAGATGGAGCGGTCCCGCCCCTGGTTTTTCAGCACGACTACAGGTGTCTCGCGACCGCCATACAGGCGAAAAATACCCGCCGCGCGTAGCTGCTCGTCGTTTAGCACCACGAATGGATATTCACTTTCTGCCGGTGAGTACAGTCCCAGCTCAAGCCGGCTTCTTCCCTTGGTGTCGTAAAAGAAAATCCCCGGCCCTCCGTCCGGTGACATTGCAAGTTCCGCGCGCGCCCTGCCGGAGGGGTCAATCAGCCGAATCCTCTGGGCGGACACGACTTCCTGCTCCGTCCCGACTAGGGCTGTTGGCAGATGCACCCCGGTGGCCACGCGCTCGACGTGAGCCAGGACATAGGCGCCGAAAAGCCCCCCGATAAACCCGCATAACAGGCCTGCGAGATAAAAGTTGCGCATGATCGAAGATCTCCCTCTCGAGAAACCGATATGTGACCCGTCCGTTTTTCTTCTTTGTGCAAGGACAGAGAGAGAGTTTACATCACTGATCGGACTGGATCGGACCAGCCAATCACAGCAATCGGCTCGATCCGGTATTAGTTTTCGCTGCGGGCGTTTCTTGTCCCGCAGCAAACCACATTCGAATACGCAAAGCCAAAGTAAGCGGTTTACTCCCCAGAAGTCTTCTGTTTGACGTTGCTCGGGCCCAGCCCAGGTCAGTACTGAGAAACGCCCTTAACTCCTGCATTGTCGGCAATCCGGAAGTTACCCGCGCCATAGCGGATTCCAGGTACACGATCACGATAACGAGCGATTTCCGGACCTTCGTTCCGCCTCTGGCTGGATGGGGCAGGCCGCCTGCTCTTTCTGAGTACTTGTTCTTCGCGACGATCGAAACTGTGGCCACCTCGGTCATCGTCTGGCAGGTCAGGGGTTGAAGCCAGCAGTTAGTTCGGAGCTAGTCGTCGGCCATCCGGAAACTGTGATTTCGCGATGATTGGTCGAGAAATCCCCTTCTCACCACTTATAGGTGCTGGGTGTACCTAGCGCAGCATCTTGGCACTTCCAAAACGGCGCTAAGTGGGAACTTTGAGGACGAGATAGCCGCCGACCAGGGCGAAGATCAAGTCAGGAGACCAGGCGGCCAGCAGGGGCGGAAGCTGGCTGAGATTGCCCATGGCCTCAAAGAGGCTGGAAACGATGGTGTAGGCGACGGCGATGCCTACGGCGACCGCCACCCCGGTCAAC
>DATGEA010000026.1:0-2089 GCA_035310605.1 Nitrospira sp.
CATCTAGGGAGTGAGGTTGATACATGGCACCGAATCGCCCATAGAAAACAACATCTAGACAAGAAACGTCGAAGCTGGCTGCCCCGGCCGACGTTACTTAGCTGTTTCTCCTTGACGAGGAAGCTCATCAGGTCATAAAGACCACCCTTTGAGAGTTAGAGTGGTTCTTCACTCCGCCTCCGCTCCGCTGTTTTCTCAGTAGCAGTCTGAAATCACACACCCCCCTGCTTTCCGAATTCGTGTATCAAATGCCTTATCAGACATACCAACAACACGTAGTGCTCCCATGAATTCAAGCCACCTGCATTGCATGTTGCGTGATGGATTGAATGGGACCCTGGGATCCGAGTCCCTGATATGACGGCTCGTGATTGCACCACTCCACCCGGTCGCGAATGATCCCGCTCGCTTCCTCGACTCCGGATCAGTCACTTCACCATAGCATAGTAGGCATACCGGGACGCATCGATTTCAGGCTGTTTTGGGACAAGCTTGATGAATCCGGGGGTAAACCCGATCTCTTCGCAGGCAGTCCAAAACTCGTCGAGCGCGTAACTCGTCATGTGAACTATGTTCTTTGCATAATTGCGCCGCTTCGGAAGCTCATCGAAACGACCTCTATGGTAACGGATCTGCACAAGGGCGAGGCCGCCCGGGCGAAGAAGTCCGTACGCAATTTCCATCAATTTCAAACCGTATTCCGGATTCGGAATCAGCTCGAAAACGTATGTGCAAAGGAAGAGATCAACGGGACCGGATATCTGCATGCGCGCTGCGCCAGGATCTGCTGCATCAATATGGATCGGGATGAAAGCGCCCGCCTTCACAGACGCCACTTGCTTTGCGCACTCCCGGAGCGAGTCCGCGCTGATATCCACTCCATAGTACTGATTGGCGTGAGAGACGAAATGAACTGCATTCATCCCGCCGCCGGAACCCCACTCGACAATGCGCTCCATCGGACGGCGCAGACCCGCCCATGCGGCTGCCTTTTCGAAAAGGTCCAGATGGGCTCGCCCCAGACCGAGCCACACCTCGTCATTGACGAACGGCCCACTGCCGCGCCAATGCGAAAAAGATTCAAAGGATGTGTTGGACCGATCTTCCCAATACCGCTGATTGTCTCGCGAAAGCAACTCATCGGACTGCCGAGCCATGTACGGCACGCGCGAGGCAAACCTCTGAGCATAAACAACAGCCTGCACCAGACGACTTGTCAGACTCATGTTTTCCCTTTATCGGGCACGTGGAATCAGTTTATTACTTGTTCGTGGATCTCTGCATTATGGTTAATTACTGCCGGGAGGGGCAAAGGCGTAGTCTGAACTGTCCAATACCAGCACCCAATCTCCACTTGCAGGTGGCGAAAAAGTCTGTGACTCGGTTGTCGAATAGGTTCCAATTTTGGTTGCCACCCCATCGCCCGGGTTGTACCACCAAGCGATCATCGTGGTTCCCGCAAGGGAAGACCCATTGACCGTTATGGTTCGAGAGGATGGCATGTAGACAATGACCGAGGATCCGTCAGCAGCATAAGCCGCCATCGCAGAGCCGGAGGGAGCCACCGTTCCATCCTCTCCTGTGAGAACGGTATGTGCCGTATCCGGGATCAAACTGTGCCAATGTCGGGAATGAAACAGAGCCTGAAAATGTCTCATGTTCATGGCCCCTACACCGTTCAACTCCGCTTTCCATTTCGTTGAAGCACAGAATCCGGTGGTGAATCCGAATCCCCAGATAGGGCAGTTCCCGAAAACGTGACCGAATCCTCCGCCGAGGATCGCCGAGTACGATTGAGCGCGAAGCTTTTGACCGGTTTCGCCATGCTCGTTCTCATATGTCCCTTCGATGAGGAAGACCGGCGCAGGAGGAACGATTGAATGCGCAGCGAGCGTGGCCTTGTAGGCGTCGGCACCGGATACGTACACATTGTTGATGTTGATCCAAGCAGCGCCGGACCATGGGGTCACAGCCATTTGCCCGCGAGCGTTGTGGGCAGTAAAGAGATGGCGCGAATCAGCCGAAATGATTCCATCCACCATGGCTTGGACTTGTGTCCGGACAGGACGAGGGTCCGTGTCTCCTCCGA
>DATGEA010000027.1:0-14944 GCA_035310605.1 Nitrospira sp.
GTTTGAGGCGGTCGTGCCCGGACACTGGTTCGCACGGCTTAAATTTGGCGCCTGCGAGCAGATCGCCGACCTTCTCAAGGGGGGCGCCATACTGCAAGGCAAGACTCATCAGACGGGCAATGACATCGTAGAGACCGATCAACTCGGAAGAACAGTCGACCCCTTTCAGACGCAGGAAGATCTCGGCCGGGTGCTGGTCATCATGAACGCTGATATAGGGCGTGCGCTGACCAGCGATTTTGACTTTCTGTGTGACGTGTTGACGACGGGCAGGGAGCGCAAGCCGCTGGCTCATGATGTCTCCTCTTCGTCAGAGACGACATCGAGACCGGGGCGTTCTGATGAGTCAGAATCCTGGTTGCGTTTGGTTGCAGATTTGCGAATTATCTGCCGTGTTTTGCTGCGATCTGCCGAGCGAAGTGCTTGATCTGCTTGATTGTCCGGTGGGTCTGATGAAATTCGAAACCCGTCATCCACCCCATACCTCCTTCTCGGCTTCTGTATTGTTTCAAGTACTTCCGCTTTGAGAAAGTCTTCGAGTGTGCATTCACGTTCGAATGCTCACCGACAGGTTGCTGCCGATCGATGCCGTGGAGTACTCAGTGTGTGTGCACTATGTCGGCTGTATCGTCACTGGGCAAGACGGGGACACACTACGAACTGTTCAGGGGAGAATTCCAGGTGGTCATTGATACCGACACCACGAGAAAGGCTGAGCTTTGCGCCATTGCCTTAAGCAAGTGAGTGTGTTTATATCGCTCGCTACACCTTGCGGCACGACGCCTTGCTGTAGAAGTCGCGCACCCAGGGGTCCGGCTCATGGATGAACGTGGCAGCAGTCTCCTGGTCATACCGCCCCATGTAGGTAACGCGGCCGTCCGCAGCCTCGCAGCGGATCTGTTTCGTCGCGCAGCCTGCCAGCATCAGTAGGCCACACGCAATCGTTATATACCTCATTGCTTCAGCTCCGCTTGTTTATGGCTCCATTTTCCGCACCAGACCCTGGATCACATGCCAGGACTTTCGCTGGTTATCAGTCTTGGGCCTGGTCTGCATGCGGAATAAATAATAAGGGCCCGTCAGGTCGACCGTTTATTCATTAAGCTAACGCGATTAGTTTTCCCGCATACGCGAGAACCAGACTCCCACCAGCCCCGAGCCGATTAGCAAGAGCAAGTTGGGTTCTGGCACGACTTTAGGAGGATCACTCGCTGGCTCTGTCACTGAAGCGACTGTTTGATCGGTCAGACCGTTTAACGTTCCAGTGCTGTTTGGAGCGTTCAGCGTTGAAAACATTCCGATGCCTGGAATCACGCCTGAACCATAGGCAAGGGGTCCGGCAGTTGCAGACGTGACACTGGCGGGAGTCTGGTTATCGATGATCGCCCCATTAATAATTGTTAAAGGTGCCGAATCGACCAGGTGCGTCATAGGGCTCCGGTTCGGAGCAGATATAGTCGCATGGTGGAGCGCCGCGATCTCGCGCCCCTGCTGACCGTGCTCACCGGCCACTTGGTTGGCTCGATCCAGCCCTGTGAGACCGCTCGCATCAAGGCTGCGTGCATCCTCGAATGTGCCATTGGTAGAAATTGACCTGCTGTCCAGGTCCGAGATCATGCTGGCCTGGGCAAGCCCGTACCAGCACAAGAGGCAAGCAGCCACAACCGCTAGGATTCTGGTCATCTTTCACCTCCGTTCGAGCCACCATTTTCCTCCTGGTCAGGCCCGCGTATGACAGACAGGTTACGTTGCAAGGGCCCACCTAAATGGAACTGAGTCGATTAAACGCTCAGATATATGCGAGCAACTTTTGTTCCACATCTGGATGCTGACACATGCGTTTTTTCACCATTTGGAAGCGAGGGTTAAACTGTAAAGTCATTGGATACTTTCCGATGCTCCATGAAACGCTTAGACTGAATGCCTCATTGCTATGCCTTTGATAGGAAAAAGAAAACGCGTTCCATTTTTGAATGGCCTAACTGTAAGATTTCTTAACAGTCCGGCCGGCTATGGAAAATTCCAAATGTTGTTCAGAATGCGATCAACATTCTGGGACGGTATGCACCATTGAAAGGAGTGACATTCTGTCAATCCAAGGACAGCCTGTCCGTAGCAGTAGGAGTGATCGTTCTAAAGAGATTAGATATTGTAGACGAAAAACGCGGGCTTAGATGGGCGTCACATTCGACGTTATTCGCAGCGTACTACAAAGTAAGGCTGAGTTCTTCCTTTTCCCTTGTGCCCGTAGTGGCATGAATGCGGATCAGTATTGAGGATTAGAGAAGGCGACGGGTTCCCTCTTTGTTCCACTTGCGGATTGTGCGGGCTTACCGTTGCTTACCCTGGCCAAGCTGTTGCCGACCTGGCCCGATCGTATATGAATACTGCGCCAGAACACCGCCACATATGCGGGTGCGGTGGATTCCATTCTGTGATTACTCAAGTTTGGGGGCAGGAGGATTGATGGAAGGCTCTGCTTGGCGAGGAAGCGGACGGGGAGAGCCAGCGGGGCGTTCGAGTTTTTCTAAGACATCTTGCTTCAGCCTCGTCGGCTCTTCGATGCGGTTATCACGCTGAAGCGTCCCGAGCTCAGCCGCCTTGCGGGCATTCAACTCCACGATGTCGAGCTCGTCTTTGACCAAGGTCGGGGTCAGAAATACGAGCAGGTTGAGTTTCTGCGTTTGACGACTCTGAGATCGAAACAGCCAGCCCAATAGGGGAATGTCTCCGAGAAAGGGAACTTTATTTTCGGTGATCGTGACGTTGTCCCGTACCAGCCCTCCAACGACAATAGTTTGCAAATCTTTTGCAATGGTAGTGGTTTCCATGGACCGTTTCGTGGTGGTGGGACCTACCGGTACCGATGCTGTGCCAGTTCCGATAGTTTGGGCTACAGTGGGTTCGATGGCTGTAATCTCCTGCTTGATCTCGAGCCGGATCAGGTCATCTTCAAGCACTTGAGGCGTCAATTCCAATGTGACACCCACGTCTTTTCGCTCGATGGTGACAAGGGTCCCTCCTGTGATGCCTTGGGCCTGTCCGGTCGGGAAGGGAACATTCTCGCCGACCACGATCTTGGCCTTTTGGTTGTCCGCGGCAAGCACCTGTGGCGTCGAAAGAATGTTCGTATCCGTTAAACTGAGAAGGAGTTGCAAGAACGCACGGACATTGACTGTATTCAGCACGGTCACGGCCCCTCCGGTCGCAGTCCCTCCGGCGACCCCACTGATTGCCTGGGCAACCGCGGCCAAATCTTCCGGGGCGCGATTAAGTCCTCCGATGCCTTGAAAGAATCCGCTTTTCCCAGCCCCAAGGACTTGAATCGGGTCTGTGCCGATCTGACGGAGTCGGTCGACCTGCACTTCCAGAATGACGGCTTCGACGAAGACTTGTTTCCGTCGGGAATCCAAATCTCGGATGACGGATTGCAGTTTGCTGAAGGCTGATTTGGTCGAACTGATGATAATGGAGTTGGTGGCCTTGTCGGCAAACACCTGGACTGGAGCTTCGAATTCGGTCAGCGGCCGTATCGGTGGACGAACTCCTGGCGTGGTCTGAGCAACCATCTGAGATCGGGCAACCAAGTTGGTCAGAATAGCGGCGAGGTCGGTCGCATTGGCATGCTTCAATTTATAGACATAGACGCCACGCTCAGGGGGGAGCTCCCCCATGGGAACGATCTGATACACTGGGCCTCTGGACACGACGGCCAGTCGACTGACTTCCAGAGCCGAGACGAAGAGACTATAGGCCTGATCTGGGGTAACTTTGGTCGGAGAAAAGACCGTGATCTTCCCACCGGCCTTCTTCACCATGTCGTCCAACACGAAATTCTTTCCCGTCAGTTCACTGATAAAACGAACAAAGACGGGCAGTTCAACCTCATTGAAGTCCAGGGTGACGCGTCCCGAGGACCCTCCTCCCGGTTCTGCCGGGAGGGGAAGAGGATTCAGCAGTCCGCTGAAGACGGCAATCAGACATAGTGTCTGGCCCCACCTTCGGACCCAATAGGACAGAGTCAGCAAAGCAAATTGCATATTTGATTAGGCGACCACCGGGGAACATGTCGTCCCGTGAGGCTAGTCACTGAAGATAATGTGATGGAATGACGGTATCACAAGCCTACGTAGGGACACAACCAACAACGGGAAAGCCGGAGGGCGAGGACAGAAGCCTCTGTTGGCACATCAAAAAAAGTAGCCAAAATTTAACCCGTTTGAGAAACCTATCTCATACCAATCGGCTGGGGGATTACCCTGGCGAAACGCTTCTGCCCATTCTCGGCAACAGTGTCCATTTTTGAATCGACGTGACCGGGGAAGGGCCGCTCTATTTCCACTAACCGCTGATAAATAAAGGAAAAAAATATATGGCATATGGGTAAAGATGGCATCAGGATTGCACATCTGTGACCAGTTTCCCCCCAGTTACACACTTGTCACGGTGGCGCGGAGACGAGATCGGGCTGAAACCAGCCAGGGGAGCACGTTTGTGCCGCTGACGATCTGATAAGGTTAACTCGTGCGGACTGACAAGAGAGCCTCACAAAAAACCGATAAGAAAGCACCCGGGCGCGCGCACAAGCGGGGTGTTGTCGGATACAGCAAGAAGAGTGCGCTCCTCGAAGAGGCCATCACGCACATGAATGCCGGCAAGTACGGCCGGTCCTCCGCAGCTCTGAAGGAACTTCTCGCCCTCGATCCTCACAACACGGAAGCCCGAAGGTTATTTGCGACCCTCCATCTGAAACTCGGGAGTCTGGTCACTGCCAGACAGGCTTTTGAGTCTCTTGCTAATGAGGCCACCGGTCGCCAGGATTACTGGCTGGCCGAATCACTCTTGCGGGAGTACCTAGCCGCCGGTCCCCGCTGTGTCCCTTTTCTGGAACTCCTGGCCCATGTCTACCAGGAGAAGGGTGATGACATGGCCGCGGTGGGGGAATTGGGCAAGGCAATCGAGATACTTCGCGACGATCCCGACGCGGAAAACCCCCAGAAGGCGGCACAACTCTATACGAAAATCAGAGAGCTGGCACCGGCGAGCTCCGTCGCCTTTCAACTGGCTTCGTTGTTCGATGTTCAGACAGGGGAGTTTCTAGTTCGTCCCTCGATAGGCGAGCCGCCGGTCCCTACCAACGAGGATTCTGGACCATCACAGAACAGTGCCTTTCCAATTGCAGTGGAGAGTCCCGCACCTGAGATCATGCCGTGGGAGCAGGCCGAAGAGTCGTCTCCTGCGGAAGAAGCTCGCGCCTCATCGGATACGATTTCCGTTGATTCATCAGAGCGCTCGGAAAGCGACGGGTTTTCCGCGCCTGACGAGACGCAAGAGCATGGGTTAGCAACAGAAGCGCAGGCGTTATCGATCGCATCTGAGGAGCCTCCCTCTCACGAACAGGACTTGACGGTCTCGCAGCCTGAGTCAGAGATTCGACCGAATGAATCGACCCTTTCGCTATCGGCGCCGGTGGAGTTAACGGTCGAAGTTCCGAAGACTCCCGAGCGCTGTGACCATGTTCTGCCGGATAGCCACACATTGCTTCCGGTGACGAGCGAACCGGAGGTGCAGGGAATAGAGAGCGCACAGATTGCGGAAGCCTTGTCAGAATCGGAAACGGGCTCAGCGAAGGGAATCCCCTCTCGCATGCCTTGGGAGCAGGTGGCCGATTCCTCGGTCGAGATTCCGGAGCCCGAGCCTCCATCAATGCCGGATCCCGTTTCCTGTCCGGAATCAGTGTTCTCCTCGCTAGGAACAGAGTCGCAGACGTCAGTGCCCGCTCCGATGCCATGGGAACATGTCGCGGATGCGACGTTACAAATTGCGGAAACTGAGGCTTCACCTGCGCCCTCGCCCGTCGCTTTTGCGAAGTCGATGCTTCCCACGCTCAGGGAGGATGCCGTAGATTCGTCACCGCCGCTTTCGCCTTCTCTGAACCTCTCCCAAGCGGAGGAACCGACGGCAGCGCCAACCGCTTTGGACACTCCATCCATTCTGGAAGAAATCCCGCTCAATGCCGAACAGCCGGAACCGGCGTCTTCATCTTTATCTGCTGAGGAGACTCCGCGATCGAGTTCGTTTTTGTGGAATTCCGTCTTCGACAAGGCATGGAAGTTCGCGGCAGGAACCACGTCGCCGAGCACATCGGTTCCGTCGGAGAAGCCGCAAGAGGATTCATCTGCGGTTCAACAGGCTGAGCAGAATTGTGAACCGGAGTCGTGGAATCTCTCCCCCGCGCCACCTGAAGCGCCCACATCTCCATCGATTGAACAGCTCTCGACGTTTGAACCGGCTTCTTCAGGCCAGGCTGTTTCTGCATCTGAGCAGCCCAGGGAATTCTTAGCGGAGAGCATTTCTTGCAAGGGAGAGAGCTTTGCGGTAGAGAGTTCACCTGCAATTTCAGTCGCTCCGGATGTCGCTTCTTCCTACCCGGATCAGATCGAAAGCGGCACGGCCGATCTGCCGGCATATTCGGGTGCTATGCCCTCCGAGGGCGAAGCGCCATCTCCTGTTCCGCCCGCTATGCCTGCATCATTTTCAACCGTTGTCGAAGAGCAAAGTATTCCGGAAGTCGAACCGGCGCCTATGGAGCCATCCGAATCGGAGGACCAGTTCGGGCTGGTGAGCCCGGATCACTCGCCGCTCGCCGTTGCTCCAGAGCCTTCTGGGATTGAGAAACAGCCGGATGCCGAAGAGCTTCTCCGTGCGGGTGCTGCGACTCCGATCGTTTCAGATCCACCACTGAAGGTTGAAACCACGACTCCACTGGCAGGAGCGCCCTCGCACTGGAGCACAGGGGAAGTGGCGGTGCAGTTACATCGCCCCACCGCTAAAAAGAAGAAATGGGAAAAGGAACCGCAAGAGGTTGCGGAGCTTCCCGCCACGCCCCCGCCCCCGCCTGCTCTCGAGAGTCTGTCCGAAAAATTTTCTGAAGCACTGCGGGAGTGGGAATCGACACCCACAGAGGCGGCTCCGCCTCCTGTCGTGGAGAAGATCGTACCCCCACAAGAGGACGAGCGTCCTGATTGGATGCAAGCGAGCGACGCGATCACCTTCACGAGACCGGCAACGCCAGCACCCAAGACTGAAAAAGAATCTGAAGTTGCTTCGCACCACGATGATTCTGAACCGGTTCCTTCAGCGGCGGCTTCCGCCGTTGACGTGCTCTTTTCATCGAGCGCAAGCGGCAGCCATGTACGAACGCATGAACCCCCGTCATGGTCGAGGCCGCGCCCGCGTTTCGTCGCCCGGCTCCACCGGGTTCGGATCGGGGTTTCATCCTTCATCGACTCCTGTCTCTCGACGACGCGGTCGCTCACCTTTTTAGCGCTGGCGATTGGCGTCATGACTGTACTTGTTGCGACCATAGGGGTCGGCGCGCTTGGACTTGCTTGGATGGTGATGGAGGATCCCCCGAGCGCGCTCTACCAGAGCTTGACGATCAACCCACCTCGCGTGGTCACGGATCCCAAGAAGAACGGGTATCTCCTGCTCTTGGGATTCGACGCGCCCGCGGGAAAGGATCCGGTTCAAGCCGGTTATGAGCGCAAGGCAGAGGAACATGACGCCGCTGCGGCGCACGTCTGCATGGGTGGGGATGACGCGAAAGACGGGGCCTCCTCAGGTGGAGCGTCCGCCCATGTCGTAAAAGGCTGGTTCCGAAGCGGCGACCCCGTGGGGCAGCTCAAGGGGCAGGGTGACACCGTTCGATCATTGGCCGTGCGGGAATCGTCGTCACTGGCCCGGTACCAGCAATGGCTGACAATGCCGTTCGACGACTGGGGGTACGGACAACCGCTGAGCCCGAACTGCACCCATATTCTGCTGGCACATCGCTTGTTTCTCTTGGAAGGCTTCAATCAGGATTCTGCCGTCGGCCTTGACCGGCTCGAAACGGACCTTCGCGCCTGGCGTGCCGCACTGGGTCAATCCAAAACCTTGATGATGAAGATGCTGGCCCTGACGGCTGTCCAGGATGACGTGTCCATGGCATCGGGACTTTTGAGTCGTTCGGAACTCGACGGGAGTTCTCTCACGCGCCTGAGCAAGATGGTGCGCCCGCTTGATCAGGTCGAACTCTCCGTGCGGTGGCCGATGCAGAGTCACTTAGTTTTGGCGACGAAATCGGTTGCTGCAGACCTCAGACAGGACCAGTCTAGCGACCGCCCCTGGTATGTGTCCATGGTGGCGGCGATGCGGCTGCCCGTTCAACGGCGGGCCAACGCCTATGCTGAGTACTACGAGGCCACGAACAAAGCTGCGGCGGAGGGCCGGTATACAAATCTGCCGAAGCCTTCCAGCTTCATCCGGACGCCTGCGACTGGGGTGATGGATTACCTGACCAACCCCATCGAGCATATCGTTGGAATCGAGCCGCTCCCGCTCTGGGACCCGTATATCATGCGGGTGATCGAGACCGATGCCCAGCTCCGTCTGGCGGGATTGCAGGCATGGATCAGACGAGGCCCCCAAGAGGGAGACGTGCTCACCAGAATGGCCAAGGCAGGGCAGGCCTATTACGATCCCTTTACCGGTCTTCCGATGTTGGTCAATCAACGCAAAGGTCTCATCTATAGTGTGGGACGAGACGGGAAGGACCAAGAAGGCGATCGTGCCTACGATGTGGCGGTGGCGATTCCCTCTGTCCCTTCCTCATCGTCAGAGAGCAGGCGTAGTGTGACCGCCTCCCAATCTCGGTAAGCCCGCAACCTCTTTTCCCTTCGGTCCGGTCCGATCGCCTCGGCTGTGCGACTGGTCCTCTTCTGTTGCCAACCCGACCGTCCGTTTCATCATCGCCCCCTCCGTCCCCTTCATTGATCGCAGTGGATCGGTCCAACTCCGCCGCTTGACAGCCTCGCGGCGCTTGCACAGAATCGAAGTCAGCGAACACTTTGCACGGGGAGGACCTGCCATGAATAGCCAAAATCAGCCTGTTTGGCAACGACAAGCACGGCAAGGGGTCCGCTCGTCCGGGCCGATTCCCACCCGGATCGTGTCCAATGAAGAGTTTGCGCCGCTGCCCCAAACCGAGGATCAGGTGCTGGTCGAGCGGCAGTTAGATGCCCTGAGTCGACAGACCGCTGCACGGCTCGGCATGACGCGCCGGACCTTTCTCAAAACCTCCGGCGGTATGGCTGCCGCGCTGGTTGCGATGAATTCCGTGTTCGGCCGGTTTTTCGACGTGTTCGACGCAGAACTATTCGAGCCTTCGGCATTCGCTGAACAGCAGGGAGCCCCGTATTTCATTTTCGACGTGCAGACTCATTACGTCGGGTCGCACTATGATCCGGCGGATGCCGAGGGCCGCCGCAAGGGGGCGGTGGCCAAGGACACTCTGCTCAGCTTGCGCCGGCGCATACGCGAGGCTGGGCTGAATCCTCTGCTCGCGGGCGATCGTGGCACGCTCGACGATCTGTCCTGGCAGAATTTCGTCAAGGAAGTCTTTCTCGACAGCGACACGTCGATCGGCCTCATCAGTACACCTCCCGGACCTTATCCGCAGGAAGCCGTCGTGCCGCCGAACGAGATGGCGCATATTCGGGACGAGATCAACCGCCTGGCTGCGTCGCAGCGCATGCTGGCTCATGGACTGGCGACGCCGCAGCTTGGTGCCGCGGACTTGGAATTTATGGCGATGCAGGCGGAACAACTAAAGGTTGATGCCTGGAAGTGTTACACCGGTTCTTGTCCAAAGGGTTTCGACCGCGGCTGGTGGATGGACGACGAAAAGATCGCCTATCCCATGCTGGAGCAGGGCAGGAAGCTGAACGTCAGACGGGTCTGCGTCCACAAGGGATTGCCGCTCGGTCCGGTCCCGGAGTACAACCATCCCAAGGATCTCATCAAGGCCGCAAAAGACTTTCCGGATATCGACTTTCTCGTCTACCACTCGGGACTCAGGAGCGCCGCATCCATCGATGAGATCTTTGCCAAGACCGGCGAGATTCCCTGGACGACCGAGTTCTGCCGGATGAAGCAGACTCAACCGGATATTACGAACATCTATATGGAACTCGGCTCAACCTTCGCGCAGCTGGTCACGACTCATCCATCTATCTGCGCGCATCTGCTCGGCCAAATCATCAAGGCATTCGGCGTCGATCATGTATTGTGGGGGACGGATTCGATTTGGTACGGGACGCCGCAATGGCAGATCGAGGCGTTTCGAAGGTTCCAGATTCCTGATCAGATTGTGGAGCAGCACAAGTATCTGCCGCTGACCCGCGAAATCAAGGCCAAGATCTTTGGACTCAACGCCGCGCGGGTGTTCGGCGTGGATGTCGCAGCGACGAGGAATGCGATCCCGAAAGACTATGTGGGTCGTCTGCGAATGAGCTACCTTGAGGAAGGGCCGGAGCCGAGTCACAGGTTATATGGATGGGTGGCAAACTAGGAGGCGGGTCCCGTCACCAACCAACCCGGACGTCCTCGCACGCCGTCCGGTGTGGGGACCCCGCTGCGGGCGCTTGGTCAAATGCGCGTCCCGGTGCGGCAGGGATCGGGCGGGTGAGAAAGTCACCCAGTGCGTTGTCACTCACGCATACATGCGACTCACTAAAGGGAGAGAGACACAATGAAGAGCGAAATACTGTATCCGGGTGCGTTTCCGATGGTGCGGGTCGAACTGGCGGCAGGGGAGAACATCAAGGCAGAGTCCGGCGCGATGGTCGCCTCCTCACCGACCATCGATATCGAAAGCAAGATGGAAGGCGGATTTCTTGGCGCGCTTTCACGGAAATTCCTGACAGGTGAGAAATTCTTTTTCCAGACGTTGCGGGCGAATCGCGGGCCGGGAGAAGTGCTTTTAGCGCCGACGGTGCCGGGCGAAATTGTGATCATAGAACTCGACGGCCTCAACGAATATATGGTGCAGAAGGACGGGTTTCTGGCCGGGGCCGAGGGGGTGAAGATCGAGAGCCAGGTGCAAAGCCTGAGTCGCGGGCTGTTAGGCGGCGAAGGGTTTTTCATCCTGAAGATCAGTGGAAAGGGCCCGCTGATTCTGAACAGCTTCGGAGCCATCCATAAAGTTGAAATGAAGCCTGATCAGGAATACATCGTGGACAACAGTCACCTGGTGGCATGGTCGTCGACGACGTCGTATAACGTCGAGCGCGCCTCTTCAGGGTGGGTCGCAAGTTTTACGTCAGGCGAAGGCTTCGTCTGCCGGTTCCGGGGGCCGGGCGTCGTGTATATCCAGAGCCGCAATCCTGGAAGCTTCGGAGCGTGGATACGACAATTCATTCCGGTATCCGAGTAAGGGGATAACGGGATACGAGGGCATGAGGATAAAGGAATGGATACAATGAGTGACAAGCCACAGCCAGCGTTACCCCGTAGCCTCCTTACCCCGGTTACCCTGCTATGACTCCCAACGCCCTCTGTTTCGGCGAGGAACTTCCGGCGACAGGGGCGCCTTGCCATGTCAGTATTTCGACAGCCGGCCTGACGGTCCGGTTCGAAGATCGCGTGACTGACCGTGACGAGACGGCCGTCCCGTATCGTGCCCTGACTGTTTCTGCCGGCGGGCTCAACCACGACCAACTCGTGGTGAAATGGGGAACCGGATCTGACGTCCGCACCGTTTATCTGAAAGATCCGGCCATCATTCGTGCATTTCGAGCCGCGGCTCCTCCGGAGCTCACGAGGGATCTCGAAGAGACGGCGGCCAAGGTTCGGCAGGCACGAAGCCGCCAGCGGACGATCTGGGGCGTAGTCCTTGGTGCCGTCGGGGCGCTGGCACTGTTCCTGTGGCTCGGCTCCGACCTGCTTGTGGAATTCGCGGTCAGTCGCATCCCCGTCGAATGGGAGCAGAAACTGGGTGAGGCGACCTATCGCGATTTTCTCGTGCAGCAGACGGTCATCAAAGAAGGCCCGGCGGTAGCCGCCGTCAACGACATCGTTCAACGCCTGACCGAAAAGATTCCCGATAATCCGTACAAGTTTGAAGTCTCAGTCGTGAAGAGCGATGTCGTCAACGCGTTCGCCCTGCCCGGCGGCTATGTCGTCGTCTTCACCGGCCTGATGAAGAAAGCCGAGAGCGGAGAGGAGGTGGCCGGCGTACTGAGCCACGAGCTGAACCATGTCTTGCAGCGGCACGGCCTCGAACGTATTGTGAAGCAGCTCGGGCTGGTCGCGGTCGTGACGATCGTCCTCGGGGATCAGCAAGGCCTGGCCGGACTCGTGAAGCAACTCGGTGTGGAGTTGTTGACCCTGAAGTTCGGCCGTGCGCAGGAAACCAAAGCCGACGTGACCGGCCTCCAGCTGCTCCATCGGGCGAAAATCGATCCTTCGGGCATGATCCGGTTCTTCGAGCGACTGTCGGAGAAGGACAAGGAGCGTGTGGAAATTCTCTCGACCCATCCGATGAGCGAGAGCCGGGCCGCGCGGCTCAAAGTGGAAGTGGCGGCCTTGCCCAAGCAAATGCCGGAACCGTTCGGGTTCGATTGGAAAACCGTGCAGGAAACCCTGGGGGTTCCTGAGGCGGTGCGTCCATGACTCGGTCGAAATCGGTTCGCATCGGCGTCATTGCCGACACCCATGGCCTGTTCGATCAGGCGATCGTACGGCACTTCCGGGGAGTGGATCATATTCTTCATGCCGGGGATATCGGACGGCTTTCCGTAATCGAGCAGCTTCGAGTGATCGCGCCCGTGACGGCGGTGTCCGGCAATGTTGACGGGTATGAGCAAAGCGGGTTTCCATCGGAGACCGTCATTCAGTTAGCCGGTCGCCGTATCGGAATCCGCCATGTCCTGTACCAAGGCGGGAAGCTCACGAAGGAAGGGCGCGCGTTTCTTGATCGCGAGCAACCGGACATCTGTCTCTTCGGCCACACGCATCAGCCAAGGGTGGAGTGGTTTGGTCCGACACTGCTTGTGAATCCAGGGTCAGCCGGGCCGAAACGGTTTACGCTGCCGCGGGGATTGGGGGTCCTTTCTCTTCGTGATGGCCGATTCGTACCGAGGCTCATTTCGCTCCAGGATGGCGCGGATTCTGTCTCGAGGACCCTGGGAAAAACTAACTTTTTATGGTCCGGTGCAGCAGAATCGGTTATACGAGAGAAGAAAAGGAAAGCGCTCTTCACTCAAATTGAAACAAGGAGGCGGGTCAGATGAAGTTACTCTTGAAAGCATCGGTCATCATGGTTTTCGCCGGTCTCTCGCAGACCGGAATCGTATTTGCTCTTGGCAATCCTGATAACGGGCCCGGCTGTGGCCTAGGCAAACTGGCCTGGTCGGATTACGGATCGCAGAAACAAATTGCGCCTCAGGTGTTCATGGCGACGACGAACGGAACATTCGGAAGTCAGACTTTCGGGATTTCATCGGGGACATCAGGTTGTACGAACGACGGCGTGATTATGAAAAACAAACACGTCAATTTGGCCGGCGGAGCGTTCGAGAGCCTCAAGCAGGAGATGGCTCAGGGGCAGGGAGAACATCTCGCCTCCCTTGCCACGCTGTTGGGTGTACCAATTGAAGAGCATCCTGTCTTTTTCTCGTTGGTCCAAGAGAAGTTCAGCTCGTTGGTTCAATCCGAAGACACCACAGCGCTTGTGATGCTACACGCGATTGAAGAGGCAATGGCAGGACATCCCGTGTTAGCGAAAGTCGCACATTCCGACTAGGTCGTAGGCGACGAGTCGAAGCGCATCCGGCACGAATATTTTGCTCAACATATCTCATGGAGTGCGCTATAATCGCCCCAAGTCGGTTCGGACCGGTAGCATTGTTGCTTAATCAATCCTAACGGAGGAGGACTTATGAAGAAAGTGCTCATGATGTCTGTTGCAGTGCTCTTCGGCTTGCAAGCCGGCCTCGCGCTGGCGGCGAATCCTGACACCGGCCCCGGTTGCGGTCTCGGCAAGCTCGCCTGGGGTGACTACAAAGGTCAGAAGGAAATTGCCCCGCAGGTGTTGATGGCCACCACGAACGGCACCTTCGGCAGCCAGACATTCGGCATCAGCACCGGTACCTCCGGATGCACCAACGACGGCAAGATCATGGGTGAGCACAAGACGACGATGTTCGCGTCGCTCAACTTTGAGGCCCTCTCCGCAGAAATGGCTCAGGGACAGGGTGAACACCTGGCCTCACTGGCCTCTCTGATGGGTGTGCCTGCCGAGCACCAGGCTGCCTTTTTCGCGATGACCCAGGAGCGCTATACCTCCCTGGTCAACGCCGGTGAAACATCCCCGGTGGCGCTGGTGAAGGCGCTGAACGATGCAATCGCGGGCCATCCGGTCCTCGCTCAAGTCTCGACTCGCTAAGTCACATCCGGGGCTCTGGCGCCAGCGCCAGGGCCCCTGCTGTTTCTTCTCGCACACATTGCTACTTCCCGCATTCGTCCTCGCCGCATTCTTCTTGCTCCCATATTTCGCGGCTGCGCAACCCTCCGACGGCGAGGCCTATCTCGCGCAACTGATCGAGCAGGCGCGACATCAGAAGCTCGCCGACCAGCGTGAATGGCATCTGCTGTTGCACTATCAAGCCCGTGTCTTCGGAGGGCATGAGAGCGCGCAGGACGATCCCGGGTTCTTTCTGTCTCCGGAAGGCAAGACGAATCCCGCCGCCGAACTGGAAGCCACGCTCGCCGGGTTTTTCTCGACCGACCTGGTCGGCCGTTCGAAGCAGCCAGCGCAATGCGCCTTCATCGCGCGATACCGCTGGCTCAAGGAACAATTGGGTTTCGACGCGACGCGTCTTCCGCCGCTTTCCTGCGACCGGTTCGATCGATGGTACGAAGAGTTTCAGGTTCAATCCATTACGCTGATTTTCCCGTCGGCATTCATGAACAATCCCGCATCGATGTTCGGCCATACGCTCTTTCGGGTCGATCAGAAGGGGCAGACCGAGCAGACGAGGATTCTGGCCTACACCATCAACTACGCCGCAGATGTACCCCCCGACGCCGGCATTGCTTATCCCGTGCGCGGCATTTTCGG
>DATGEA010000028.1:0-10635 GCA_035310605.1 Nitrospira sp.
TCTTGCCCTTGGACACCTGATATTGCAATGACCTTCACGTTCAGGAATCCACGGGTCAATTCCAAGATCATGTCCAGACCGTTCAGCTCAGGCATCAGGATGTCTGTGATGACCAAATCCGTCGACCGCTGGCGGTACAAATCAAGACCAATACGGCCGTTGGATGCCTCCATGACCTCATACCCGGCCTCTTCAAGCGCGGCACGCAGCAACGTACGAACAGGCTCTTCGTCATCTATAACCAGAATGGTGGCCATGCCAAGAGATTCTCCGGTGTGTCCGTGCCAAAGGAGCTTCCTTATCGGGGGTAAGAGGCGACCCCCGACCGCCTCTTCTTATGGAGCGATTCTCTCATGTGTGTAGCCGGAAGGTACAGATGCCGGTTGTCATCCGTCTTGTCTTCGCTCGGAAGCAGGAACAAGGTGGCTTCCTGCAGGCGACGGTCGACCTCTGTCAAAGGATTCTCCGCGTGGCCGCAATTCATACAACGCCAGCCTCTCATCCACATGAATTCATGAGTTCCTTCAAGGTCGAAAAACTGATCTTCTGCCATTAGACCCTGACAGCGTGTGCAGTACATGATGTTGCCTCCTTTGTCTTCAAACCGGGAACAACCCCTGCCTAAAGCCTAGCGTCAGGGATTGCCGTAGGACAGACTAGAAGGGAGTACCTCGAAAGGGGGGACTCTCGGGCCTAGAAACTTTGCTCTGAGATTTAGGAGACAAACCGTCTGAAGAATAGATAGTTGCCGCAAGCATTCGGTCGATGCGACTCTGCATGACAAATCTCAATGAGTAACTGTCTCGCGCCTCATCAGTGTCCCTGTTGGATTCGGATCGAGAGCTCGACCATGGCGGCTTGCCGGCGATGATCGTTCGCCCGGTCGTGATCTCCGTCCGCTTCGTAGACCTCAGCTAGCTGCGAATGCATTTCCGCCTCACGCGGCCGGTCACGCAAGGTTTGATAGAGGGTTAGTGCCCGATGGGCCAAGACCAGCGCCTCGGCCCGCCGGCCGGTGAGATTGGACACCTTGGCCAGGCGTGCGCGGAGATCCGCCTCCGCACTGAGATTCTGATCCGATTCGGCCAGCGAGAGTCCTTCTTGATAGAGCAAGCGCGCTGCCTCGATCTGATCATCCCGCATCCGCACATCACCGACCCCCATCGCAGCAGTAATCACCTGAACACGATCGCGCCGCTTCCGCGCATCCTCCAGAGATCGGATCAACAGCGCAAGGCCTTCGTCCAGCCGTCCGGCAGAGACACGGAGCAGCCCAAGCTGCAGCACCACTTCATTGCGTCCGTGCAAATCGTCGGTTCGTTCAAAGGCCGCTCCGGCCTTTTGGTATAACTCATTCGCCTCCGCCAGTTTGCCCAGGGAAAATGAGACTCGGCCAAGCGCGAGCAGCGAACGGGCATGCAGCATCCGATCAGGTATTCGAGCCGAGCTGGCGACGGCCTGTGCAAGAGTCTTGTGGGCTTCCTCCATCTTCCCCTGACGGGCATATACCTGCCCGATTTTCTCAAGGACGATCGCCTCTCCGCGTCGTTGTTTCTTCTCGCGAAAGGCCGTCAGCGCCTGCTGGTAATAAGTCAACGCCTCGAGAAAATGATTCTGAACATCATGAATTTCGCCGATCTTGAGCAGCTCATTCCCATCGAGAACGCGGGTGGATATAACTGGTTCTGGGATCGCATGACCGTCAAACGGCCAGGCCAGGCTGGCACCGCCCGGAAGAAAAACGAACAAGGCACAGCAAGCAATCTCGCGCATCGCGTTACGGGCTCAGCCTACCTGTATCCTTCACCGCTCGTTCCGCCGCCGAACCCTCCCCAGTTCCCCCCGAATCCTCCTTGTCCCGTCCCCCAGTATTCTCCCTTTCGAATCCGGCCATAGGGATGGCGCAGGTCCGGCCGGCTGATCCACCAGAGAAATGACATTGCGCCGATGCTGGTGAAGAGCGTGATCCAGAAACCCACGCCTTTGAAGTGGCTCTTCGTCAGGGCGCCGACGCGAATATCCTGGCAGCGGGAGGCCAGCACCACCACGGTACGATAGAGGCCTTCGCCGAAATGGCCTCGCGCGATCGACGGATGCAGATATTCACCGCCGGCCTGATTCATGACCTCCGGCGTGATGACCGGCAGCATCTGGCGACCGAGGGTCATGGCTGCCTGCCGTTCCTCCACAGCCACGAGAATCAATATGCCGTGCTCCTGCTGCGTCGAGCCGATTCCCCATTTTTCATAGATCGCTGTCGCATAGTCGTTGACCGAACCGAACGGCTTGATCGTGGGTACCGTCACCACGACCATTTCCACGCCGGTCTTGCGCTCCAAATCCTGAGCGACAGACCGAATACGCGCCCGCCAATCATCCTCCAGCACCTGAGCATGGTCGCTGACATAGCCCATTGGATCCGGCAGCTTGATCTTGGGACGTTCGTATGGAACCGCCTGCGCGATGGATGCAGAAAGCAGCAGGCACAGGAGACCGGTGATCGCCGGAAAAGAAATCATCGCAACACCGCTTGCGCCGCTGCATCGGCAACCACGGTCGCCGCCCGCAAGTATCGATCGAAGAGTCGAGGAATCTCGCCCGGCCCCGGTGTGATCTGCCCGCGCTTGAGTAGCAGCGCGTCAAGCATGCCTTGAAGATCCACCTTTAACAATTCGGCCACATCGGTGATCACGGCATTGGACTGGGAGAAAACCGGCCGTCCCAATACTCGCTGTAATCCGCGCAACAGCGGCACAGTCGACGTCACGGACAAGGGAAGGAGAATCGTGACGGCATCGTCCATTCCACCGCCTTCCGCATAGCGCTGGCGAAGACGGAGAACATTGCCGGCCAATCCCTGCAACACGGCGTCCTTGAGCCGTCGGGTGTCCACGTGAAAGCCGACGAAAGGATCGCGCCCGCCCAGCACACGGTGATGCTCCTGAATCTCAAGAAATTCGAGCGGGAAGAGCGCGGAAGAGGACTTGAGTTCCTGATCGGTGAGAAAGAGGGGCACGACGACCTGTTCTTTACTCCACCGCTTATGCACAGGAGCATACAATTTCAACGTCGCGGCATCGTACGCAGTCACCACCAGCAGCATATTGAGATTGGAGCGGCCCGGAAGAAATTCTCCGCGCACGGCACTGCCATAGATCAAGAGCCCTTCGAGCCGATCGCCGAACGAAGCCTTTACGTCTTTCACATACGCCTGCAGCAGACGTTGCGTCTCTTCCGGTAATCCTTCGATAATCCGTTCGCTGGTGGCCATAGTTCCTCGTTACGACGCCTGCTGCCGAGTCATCTGACTCCCGAACACGTCTGGCAGGAAACCTGCCGCGATCACACGGTCGACCAGTGAGAACGGCGCGGTCGTCCGCAAGCCCGCTGTTGTCGACAGCACCTGATAGCGCAGCCGTGCATTCCGATCCAGAGTTTGAAAGACGCGATCGCGGAGGAAGGCCACGACGGGATTGCCCGTATTCCAGTAGAAGACCTGCTGGTCGGCCAACCGCTGCAACATCGTGACGTGCGGACGGCGTGCGATCTCATAGGCTTTCAATCGTTCCGCCGTGCACTCGCCATCGGCCACGCAGGACGGCACCAGATCGGCCAGCGTGATCGCATCGACCATCGCTTGCATACGCCCCTGCGAGGCATGTGGATTCATGGCGTGCGCCGCATCACCGATGAGCACGGCTCCATCGGCGACCCAAGTCGGGGTTCGCACACGCCCGGTCGGCATATAAGCGGTTTGATTCCAATCGGTCAGACTCCGAAACAGATTCGCGAATTGCGGCGCGATATGCGTCCAAGCCTGTTGCAGGGCTGCAAGGCCGCGCTGCTTGATGGCATCCATCGATCCGCTGGGGATCATATAGAACAAATACACTTTCTTGCCTGTGGCAGGGAACAAACCGAGAATCTGTTTGTGACCGACAAAGTAGAACGATTCCGACACCGGCTCCTGCGATTCAACGATGGCGATCAGGTAACCTTCCGGATACAGATGCACCTCGGCGGGTATCTTGAGGGCCCCACGCACTCTGGAAAAAGCCCCGTCGGCGCCCACGACGAGCTTGGCTCTGATGGTGCGCGGTCCATCCGGTCCCTGCATCGTAAGCCCCACCACCCGTTCCCCTTCACGAATCAATCCGGCGAATGAGGTGCGATAACGAAGACTCGCACAGGGTTGTTTCTGTACCGCATCGACAATCGCGTGGTGCGCCACATTCGGCAGAGTCACGATCGCACGATTGTAGGGCGCGGGCAAATCCCCGTAGTCAATCGAGCAGAGGCGTGCTCCGCCAGCTCGGCAGAAGTGGAAGTGCCGGACGGACCTCGTCGCCTCGCAGGGCAGCGACTGCAGCACGCCGAGACGATCGAGTACAGATTGCCCGTTCGGCTGCAGAATTTCTCCCCGCAGTCCCTGAGGTGGACCCTGCGCCTGATCAAGAACGATGGTTCGGATACCCTTCTGGGCCAATGCCAGAGCGAGCACCGCACCGCCGCCGCCTGCACCAACGACGGCCACATCAGCCTCTTCGGTCAGACCAGTCATGCGATTCAGTCTTCAATCCAGGGACGATACCGTGTCGGATCATTCCACATGGCCAGGAACTTCTCTCGTGCCATCACAGAGATCGAACGATCCGTGATGATGTCCATCCGCTCATCGTTATAGCGATTGCCGCTCGTGGTGTGGTTCATCGAACCGGAGGTGTTGACCTCATCGTCGATGACTACCTGTTTCAGATGCATGAGTCCGTCGTGTTGGTTGATGCGGATCGGAATCCCGGCCAAGCGAAGCGTCTGTAAGGCGCTGCGTTGTTTGAAGTCTTGCGTTCGTTCCTGATCGGTCAGCATCCGGACGTCGACGCCCCGTTTCTTGGCCGCAACCAACGCCTCCACCGCTCGCGGGTAGGTCAGTCCATAAACGGACACATAGATGTATCGCTTCGCATGCTGATAGAGCGTGACCACACGATCCAGCGGCGCATCTTCCGGCGCATAAAACACCTCAAGGGTTACGCTCCAAGCCGGCTCAATCTGAACGATCGCCTGTAGACAGAGTGCCAAAGCGACAACGGACGGCAGGACAAGAATTGAATTGTGGGAACCAGGAAATCGCCGGATCATTCCAATTCAAGCAACATCTTGAAGTGATCGTCCGTCGCCTCCCAGGCTTGAGGGGCGGAGGTGGACAGCCAGTTGCGAAGATACTCTTTCTGACCGGGCGTCAGTAATTGTTTGATCTGGTGCGTACGTCCTTGTAACGGCTGCAGAAATCCCACGCGTTTCTGGAAATCCAACGTCGCCGTACGCACATACATGTTCGTGAAGGCAGAGGGTTTCTCGTCCTCCCCGTCACCTTGAATCCAGACCGACAAAAATTTCTCCAGTTTCAATCCGGCGCTATCCATCGCCGGATCGGTTTCGTGAAATAACTCATTTTCAGATTCCGTGAGGGGAGTCGCGTCGGCTGCCCGAAACATGAAGTTACGCTTCCACATGAACAAGCCCTCCAAAGAAAGGCATAGTGGAGGCGACAGAGGAGCAAAGTCAAGCAATCGACAACGCCCCTTCGTTGCCTTGACAATCGCGAAGACAGTTTGTTACTGTGTCCGAATTCTTTAATCCCTGGGCCAAGTTAGGAGTTTTCATGCTGGTGAAGATTAATGGCAAGGCGGAAGAGTTTCCCGGGGGGACCGTCCTCGATCTCCTCAAGGTCAAGAAGATCGAACCTCAGATGGTCGCGGTCGAAGTCAACGACGCCATGGTAGACCGCGAACACCTTGGAACCACACAGCTCAAGGAAGGCGACCGCCTTGAATTTCTCTTCTACATGGGCGGCGGCCGATGACCATGATATTGCACAAGGAAATTACCGAACTGATCGGTCGGACACCTCTCGTCCGCCTCAATCGCCTCTCCAAACCCGGTAGTGCAACCATTTACGGGAAAGTGGAGTTTTTCAATCCCGGCGGGAGCGTGAAGGACCGTATCTGCCTCAATATGATCAATGAGGCCGAGCGACAGGGCAAGCTCAAACCAGGTGGAACCATCGTCGAGCCGACCAGCGGGAATACCGGCATCGGCCTCGCGTTGATCTCCGCCGTGAGAGGCTATAAGTTGATTCTGGTCATGCCGGAGAGCATGAGCATGGAACGGGCAAGCCTGCTCTCCTCGTATGGTGCACAGCTGGTGCTGACCCCGGCATGGGAGGGGATGAAAGGGTCGATCCGGGAGGCCGAGAGCCTCCTGGCGCAAAATCCGTCCTATTTCATGCCGGATCAGTTCTCGAACCCGGCCAACCCGGCCATGCATAGAATGACGACCGCCCCGGAAATCTTGGACGCACTGGATGGAAAAATCGATGCCTTCGTTGCGGCTGTCGGAACGGGCGGTACGGTTACCGGTTGCGGTGAAGTGTTCAAAGAACGGAATCCGGATGTAAAAGTCTTCGCAGTGGAGCCGGCCGGGTCACCCGTATTATCCGGTGGCGACCCCGGCCCACACAAGATTCAAGGCATCGGCGCGGGGTTTATACCGAAGGTCTTGAACCGGAAAATCATCGATCGCGTGATTACCGTCACCGACGACGAAGCCTACCAGACCGCGAAGCAGCTTTCGAAGCAGGAAGGGCTGTTGGTCGGGATTTCTGCGGGGGCCAATGTCTTTGCCGCGCAGAAGGTCGCCGAAGAATTGGGCCCCGGCAAGAATGTCGTGACGATTCTGTGCGACACGGGCGAGCGGTACATCAGCATCGAGAAGTATTTTAATATTTAGGCGAGAGGTACGAGGCCAGGGGCCACTAAGAAACAACAGCAGGCGATCCCCATTCGCCTCACATCCATTGCCTCTAGCCTGGACGTTGTCATGGAATTTACCGAAGAACAAATATCCCGCTACAGCCGGCACATTCTGCTGCCCGAAGTCGGCGGCAAGGGACAGAAGAAAATCGCCAAGGCGAAGATTCTCCTGGTCGGCGCCGGAGGTCTGGGCTCTCCGGCGGCGCTCTACTTGGCGGCAGCGGGTGTCGGACGGATCGGCCTGATCGACAGCGACGTCGTCGATCTCTCGAACTTGCAGCGCCAGATTCTCCACCATACGCCCGATATCGGAAGACCCAAGGTTCTGTCGGGGAAGGAAAAGATTCAAGCCCTTAATCCTGATGTGGCCGTGTCCATGTATGAAGAGCGGTTGACCGCAGGCAATGCGATCAAGATCATCAACGACTACGATGTGGTGATCGACGGAGTCGACAACTTCACTGCGAAGTTCTTGATCAATGACGCCTGTTTCTTTGCCGGCAAGCCGCTGGTCCACGGAGGCATTCTCCGTTTCGACGGACGCGTGACGACGATTATCCCCGGGAAGTCGGCGTGCTATCGCTGCGTCTTCAAGACTCCCCCGCCGCCGGGCTTGGTGGCCTCCTGCCAGGAGGCTGGAGTCATCGGGGTGCTTGCGGGTATTATCGGAACGATTCAAGCGACCGAGGCGCTCAAACTTGTGCTGGGGATCGGCAGGCCCTTGACCGATCGACTGCTCGATTTTGACGCGCGCAAGACGCAGTTCAGGGAGATCAAAGTGAAGCGGAATCCCGACTGCGCGCTCTGCGGCGCGCATCCGACGATTACCGAACTGTTCGACGATGGCGATCCGTTTGCAGGCTGTGCCGTGCGAGCGTAATTTTTTGACGTGACGAAGGTGGTGTGACCATGGCCAAGATGAAAGCGCTGGTGTGCCGCGAGTGCGGAAAAGAGTATCCGACGAAGGCCATTCACGTCTGCGAGATGTGCTTCGGCCCGCTCGAGGTGAAATACAACTACGACGACGTCAAACGCTCGATTTCCAGAAAGAAGATCGAAGAAGGCCCGCTCAGCATGTGGCGCTACGCCGACCTGCTACCTGTCGAAGGCCCTAATTTCCTCGGTCCCCATGCCGGGCTGACTCCGTTGGTGCGGGCCAAGAACCTCGGTGCCCATTTGGGCATTGATGAGCTCTACATCAAGAACGACACGGTCAATCATCCCACCCTGTCGTTCAAGGACCGCGTCGTCGCCGTCGCATTGACCCGTGCCCGTGAACTCGGCTTCGAAACCGTCGCCTGCGCCTCGACCGGCAATCTGGCCAACTCCGTCGCTGCTCACGCGGCGGCCGCCGGCATGCGCTGCTACGTCTTTATCCCGGGCGATTTGGAAGCGGCCAAGGTGCTCGGCAACCTGATCTACAAGCCCAATGTCGTCGAGGTCGAAGGCAACTACGACGACGTCAACCGGCTCTGCAGTGAAATCGCCGGCGAACACGGCTGGGCGTTCGTCAACATCAATATCCGCCCCTACTACGCCGAGGGGTCCAAGACGCTGGCGTTCGAAACCGTCGAACAACTCGGCTGGCGCACGCCCGATCAGGTTGTAATCCCCATGGCCTCAGGCTCCCTGCTGACCAAGATTTGGAAGGGTCTCCAAGAGATGAAGACAGTGGGCTTGATCGATGAGGTCCGAACCAAGATCAACGGCGCGCAGGCTGAAGGATGCTCCCCGATCGCGACCGCCTTCAAAGCGGGGCGTGACTTCTTCAAGCCGGTGAAACCGAAGACTATTGCAAAGTCCCTCGCAATCGGCAACCCGGCAGACGGGTACTATGCCTTGAAGACCACCGCGGAGAGCAAAGGGTCTATGGACATGGTCACCGACGACGAAGTCGTGGAAGGCATCAAGCTGCTCGCACAGACGGAAGGGATCTTCGCCGAAACCGCCGGAGGGGTCACGATCGGCGTGCTTCAAAAGCTCGCGAAAAACGGGACGATCAAGAAGGGCGACGTCACGGTGGCCTATATCACCGGCAACGGTCTCAAGACGCAGGAAGCGGTGATCGATGCCGTCGGCAGACCGGTCCGCATTCAGCCGAGCCTGGTCGCGTTTGAGAAAACATTCAAAATGGGCAAGAATGGTGGTGGTGACGCATGATTAAAGTTCGCATTCCAACCCCGCTCCGTCCCCTCACGAAGGGACAGGGCGAAGTTGAAACACAGGCCGGCAGTATCGCCAACATGATCGAAACGTTGAACCAGGCCCATCCGGGCTTGAAGGATCGACTCTGCGACGAGTCCGGTGAGTTGCGGCGCTTCGTCAATATCTACGTGAACGAGGAAGACATTCGCTTTCTGAAGGGCAAAGAGACTTCGCTGAACGACGGCGATGAAGTCTCGATCGTGCCCGCGATCGCGGGAGGCTGATCATGGCGAGCATGCGCTTTCACATCCGCTTTCCCGAAGACAAGATCAAGGAACCGGTCATCTACCAGATCGGCAAAGAATATAAGGTCGTCACCAATGTCCGCCGGGCCGACGTTCGTGAAACCACCGGCTGGATGGACCTGGAACTGACCGGAGAAACCGCGGAAATTGAACGAGCGATCACCGGACTCAGACAAAAGGGCATCGTGGTCGATCCAATCGAATTAAACGTCGTTGAATAGGCGAATGGCAAAAGGCCAGAGGCAAAAGTGGGGATCTTACCCCTTGCCTCCAGCCTAGGGCTTTTAGTCTGCGAGAGGCAATGGAACTTACCGAACAACAAATCCAGCGGTACAGCCGCCACATCATTCTGCAAGATGTGGGCGGCAAGGGCCAGCTCAAGCTGGGCAAGGCCAAAGTACTGCTCATTGGAGCCGGAGGCCTCGGGTCACCTGCTGCGCTCTATCTGGCCGCGGCCGGGGTCGGAACGATCGGTCTGGTCGACGGCGATGTGGTGGACCTCTCAAACTTACAGAGACAGATCCTCCACTCGACCGCCACGCTCGGACAACCGAAGGTGGAGTCCGGAAGAAAAACCCTCGCCGCCATGAATCCGGAGGTCACCGTCAACACCTATCACCAGTTGGTCGATGCCGAGAATATACTGCCCCTCTTCAAAGAATACGACATCATCCTCGATGGTTCCGATAACTTCACCACCCGTTTCCTCGTCAACGATGCCTGCTTCTTTGCGAAAAAAACCCTGATCTCGGCCAGCATGTTCCGGTTCGAGGGCCAGCTGACGACGATTAAGCCCCATGCCGGATACCCCTGCTATCGTTGCCTCTACCCTGAACCGCCTCCGGCCGGATTGGTGCCGAACTGCCAGGAAGCCGGTGTCCTCGGCGTCCTCGCAGGCACCATGGGGATCTTGCAGGCTTCCGAAGCCATCAAGGAAATTCTGGGGATCGGGGAAACCATCGCCGACAAGCTGCTGATCTACGACGCTCTGGAGATGAAGTTCCGGAAAGTCGGGCGCCCCAAAGATCCTGCCTGCCGTCTCTGCGGGTCCAATCCGACCATCAAAGACCTCAACAGCGACTATACGGTCAGCTGCTCGATTTAGCCGTGTCGGATCTCAAGATCCCCCAACAAATTCTTGATGAGCTCGTTGCCCACGCTCGAGAACTCGATCCCTATGAATGCTGCGGGTTCCTGGCCGGGACTGACCGGACGGTCAGCCGGGTCTATCGCATCAAGAACATCGTCAGTTTAGAGGGGGCCGCACAAGCCGCTTCATTCGACGACGCCAAGGTCCGGCATCTCTCCCGGCTCTCCCCGGAAGAGCGGGCTGAAATCGCCTTTATCATGGATGCGCAGGAAATGTTTCAGGC
>DATGEA010000029.1:0-4833 GCA_035310605.1 Nitrospira sp.
GGGACTTGAGCGGCTCCGCAAAGAACTTCAATTCTGGCGCATGGTGCTTCGGGATGCTAAAACGATCGGCACAAAAGTATTCGCACAGGTCGTGATCACCGATGATCTTCAACTACTTTCGCGCATCTTGGCCAAGCCCACCGTGGACAAAGCCATTCTCACAATGGGATTGCAGTTGACGCTTCCCTTATCCGAATCAGAATATTCTCTGCGCTGGCCGATCCGGAATCAGCTCGCGCTCGCCGTCAAAGAAGGCCGCAGCCGCGATTTCCAAAGCACCAGCGTGAAAACATTACACGGATCCGAGGACGAGTGGCTCCTGAATGCGGCTCATCTCCCGCCCCACGCATTCGACGGCATCGAGCATCCTCGCGCGCCCTCGATGCTTGGCATCACGTTCCGATCAGCGCACACATGGAACACTTACGCCGCCTATTACGATGCCCTCATCAAAGCCTCGGAAAGCGGGACGAAAAACCTGCCACGGATGAGAGAAGTGACGGGAATCATCCAACGAAGCATGGTCGAGAGCCTGGTCAATCCTCGCCCGCTCGAGCCGGACTGGGAAATCTTTCACCGTCAGTTGATTGAAACCGATACGCGGCTGCGCCTGGCTTCGCTGCAAATTCAACTGCGGCGCCCGAGCGCTCAAACCGCTGTACCGACGAGACTCGCGGAGGTGGGCTCGCAATACTTCGACCCCTTTACCGGATTGCCGATGTTGTGGAGTCCCACGCAACAGAAGCTGTACAGCGTCGGCAAGGATCGGCTCGACGACGGGGGCGATCCTACCTTTGATATCAGCGTGCCGGCGATCGTTGCACAAACACAACCTGCTGCGAAGGACACAGTCCCGGCCTCGACCAGTCCCCGCACAACCCGTCGATAAAATCCCCCGCCTACGACTCTATCTCAAGAGATCAGGACTGATACCGAAGCTTGAGGGCAAGAATCGCTCCGGTCAGCAGGAGTGTCACCGCATTCGTCAAGATGATGGGCCAGGCATCGAGCATGAACCCGTAGAGGAGCCAGAGTCCCACGCCGGACGTGAAGATGGCAAGCATACCGAGCGACACATCGCCGGCGGATTTGCTCGTCCAGGTTTTCTGCAGCTGCGGCCAGAACGCACAGGTGGTTAAAGCCCCGGCCACATATCCGAGTAGATCGACAGTACTCATAGCTTCCATGCCTTTCCCTTCGAAATCGGAAGGACACGGCCAGCCATCTCAGGCCTTGTCACATCCGGCTGCGTTATGGTAGCTTATGTGTCGCAGTGCGGATCGCAGTATTCTCAATTGAAGGAGTGTTCCCGTGGCATTTGCATGTGACATCTGCTCCAAAAAGCATCAGTCCGGCCATAACGTCAGTCACGCGAATAATAAGACCAAGCGTACGTTTAATCCCAATCTTCAGCGCGTTCGCGCGGTAGTCGATGGGGCAACGAAACGTATCAGAGTCTGCACGCGTTGCCTGCGTAGCGGCAAGGTCAAGAAGGCCGTCTAGCCTCCTCCTCCGTGATCCTGCCTGTCTTGCAAGCTGTATCAAAGATCGTTTAGCGAGACCGCGTCAAGCAAGGAAACGAAGCGAACTTCTTCCGGTCCGACAGGTTTCCCGGCACCGTGAGAACGATGCTGACAGGTTTTTCTTACATCCTGTCATGGAGCCGACCACAGAACACGCCCTGCCCGATCGCTGACTTTGATGGTAATCGGCCCGTCCGGGGATAATGCCAGGGTTCTACTCCCGTCTCTGCTGGTCATAACCAACCCTACCTCGCCGTTTTGATCCAGCCCCAGTCCTGCCCGCGCTTTGCCGTTTTGGTCAAGGAGAAGGAACTCCTCGGCATTGACCCCGTTGGGCTTTTGCGCCACGACCAGTGACGGCTCCATCCACCAGCCGACAAGCGCCCCTCCCGTCATACTGCCGACAAAGGTCACCATCACCATGAGCATCAGCTGGCACCGGCTCATAACTTATCCTTTCTGTGAAGCGAGAGGCCACCGCAGATTTCATTGCCCGCTTCGATCTCTCGTCATGGTTGTACCTACCGCCCGCGGGGCTCCTTTATCATTCGACCGAACGTTTGCTCTCGTCCATTACAGGAAAAAGAGGATCGCTCATCAGGAACTCCGCCCTCTATTCTAGAATTTCAGCCACAGATCTTAACACTCGAAGCTCCTCCACGCATTATCACCCGCGAACGTGAATAGAAAATACTATGCGTCATTGGAACCGACACGAATGCCGTATGAAGGGGTACCGGAAGAGGATAAAAGAGGGGATCTGAAACCCACGCAGGCGCTATCTGCCGGACCCGATGTCGATTCAACAAACACAAGGCTCGCGGCCAAACTGTGCCTGTTTGGAGCGGGCGGCGGGATTTGAACCCGCGACAACTTGCTTGGGAAGCAAGGACTCTACCACTGAGCTACGCCCGCTCGATCGCAACCTGCCGGAATCCTACGCTGGCACCGGACTCAAGTCAAGGAATGAGGAGATGCTATCTCTGCAATTCAACAACTGCGAATTTTCTCCGGCCGACCTTCAACCGATAGGATTGGCCGGCCACAGGCGTGAAAACGGCGTTTGCATCGGTCTGTTTCTGTTCGTCGACTTCGAGACCGCCCTGGATGATCAATCGGCGGGCTTCGCTCTTACTGGGGACCAGTCCGGTCTTGGCCACAAGATCGGCAAGACTGATGCCCTTCCCGTCCTTCAAATCGGCTGACGTCAACATCAAGCGCACATCTGGCTCGCTCGGGAACTCCCGCTCCTGGAATTTTTGCTGAAATCCTGCCCTGGCCTCCCTGCCGGCCTCCTCGCCGTGGTACCGAGCCACTAGCAATTGGGCCAACGACTGCTTCGCCTCCATCGGGTGCAGACTCTTCACCTTGCTCATCTCTTCCGTGGTCAGCAATTCGTAATAGCGGAACATGAGGGCATCGCTGATCGACATGACCTTGCCAAACATGTCACCCGGCTTGTCTTCCAGCGCGATATAGTTACCCAAACTCTTGCTCATTTTCTTGACCCCGTCCGTCCCCTCCAGCAACGGCATCGTGATCACGACTTGCGGCTCCTGACCGTAATCACGCTGCAATTCGCGACCGACCAGGAGGTTGAACTTCTGATCGGTTCCACCGAGCTCCACATCGGACCTCAACGCCACCGAATCGTAGCCCTGCACCAGGGGATAGAGGAACTCGTGGACGCTGATCGGCTTCTGATCCTGATACCGCTTATGAAAGTCGTCTCGTTCCATCATACGCGCGACGCGATAATGGGCCGCCAATTGAATCAGTCCGTCTGCGCTCATCGGGCCCATCCAGCGACTGTTAAACTCGATGATCGTCTTCTCCGGATCGAGAATCTTGAAGATCTGCCGTTGATAGGTCTTGGCATTCTCCTGGACCTGTTCTTTGGTCAGAGCTTTTCTGGTTTCCGACACGCCGGTCGGATCCCCGATCATCCCTGTAAAATCGCCGATCAAGAAGATGACTTGATGACCGAGATCCTGAAAGTGCTTCAACTTATGGATGAGCACCGTATGGCCCAGGTGCAAATCCGGAGCGGTCGGGTCGAACCCGGCCTTCACGCGCAACGGCCGATGTTCCTTCAGCGAACGGATCAGCTTCGATTCGAGTTCCGTTTGCTGAATGACTTCGACTGCACCCCGGAGAATCAGCCCGAGTTGATGGGACAGCTCGCTCATGTCGCTTTTCTTCCTGCCCGAGCGGGAACCGACGATGGTGTCACGCTCACCAGCATGCGGATGCGGTCGAACTTCTTCTTCCCGATGCCCTTCACGTTGCGCAATTGCTCGACGTCGCGAAAGGCTCCTCGTGACTGCCGATACTCTACAATCCGCTCAGCGAGAACGGGACCGATGCCGGGAAGTGCTTCAAAATCCTGCTCCGTCGCGTGATTCAAATCAAGCTTTGCAGGGAGCGCCTGCCGCGAAGCCCCTTCAGACTTGTGCGGCTGAGCGACAAGCGGGATGGCATCCGGCACGGAAGCCGCCGCCGGGCCGGTGGATTTGACCCGGACCTCTTCCTGCCCTTGCCTCTCCGCTTCCTGACCGGCCTCGACAAAACGTGATTGGGGAACGGTCCAGCCGATCCAGCAGACTACGCCCATCGTGACGGCAAGCATACCGAGTTTGACGAGCAGCGAATAGAGCATCAGCCAGTCCGCTTTCGAGCCTGGTGGATTGCCTTTCCCTCTACATCCTCAGCCGCCTCCATCATCCCTTCGGCAAGCGTCGGATGAGCATGAATCATCCCGGCAACCTGTGTCATCGTCGCTCCGACCTGCATGGCCAAGGCTGCCTCATGTACGAGATCGGCTGCATGGGCCCCAAGGATATGAACACCGAGAATCCTTCCGCTGGATGCCTCTGCGATTACTTTGAACAATCCCGTCGTCTCGCCGGTCGCCTGCGCCTTGCCCAGAGCCGCATACCGGAACCGGCCGATCTTCAGGCTGCTGTTCGGGTCCTCTCTTTTGGCTTCCGCTCGCTCCCTTGCCTGCGACTCAGTAATACCAACACGACCGATCTCGGGTAACGTAAAAATGCCGGCCGGAATGACGTCATACCGAATCGTCGTCTGATGACCCATGATATTCTCGACGGCGACTTTACCCTGAGCCGACGCCACATGTGCGAGCATCGCCTTTCCCGTCACATCGCCAATCGCATAGATACCAGGAGCCGAGGTTTCCATCCGTTCGTTGACAAGAATCTCTCCGCGACGACCGGTTTGCACTCCGACTTTTTCGAGTCCGATCCCCCGACTATTGAAGCCACGCCCAACCGAGACCATGGTCTCGGTT
>DATGEA010000030.1:0-8160 GCA_035310605.1 Nitrospira sp.
TTTCCCGATCCACAGCATGGTGTGAGGGCCGGACTATGGAAATGGAGGTTGGAATGTCGTCTGAGACGTTGATGGCGGAGAATCCTCCTGCAGCAGTCGAAGCGGAGAGCCCGCGAACTGCACCGAAGAAGACAAAGGGGAAGACGATGGCCGGTCGAGATGCAGGCAGCCCATGGGTGATCACGGTGTTTCTGGTGATGGTCTTTCTGCTCGGATGGCATTTGGCGACTCTGAGGGGAGCGTTCGACGCGAAGGGATTGACCGAAGAACAACTGCAGATGATGGAGTTCAACGGCGACATTGTCCGTTCAGCGGACGGAACGTACGTGTGGAATCCGGAAAAGGAAAAAGTGAAAGGAGTTCCCGGCCCTCTCGCGGTATTCGAGAAAGCCCGGGAGGAACTCAGCGAGGCATTTGTGAAAAAGGGCACCAACGACCACGGCATTGCCTTTCTCGTGTTGTATACCGTCACACGATTCGGGGCAGGGTTTCTGGCCGCATCTGTCGTGGCGGTCATCCTGGGTGTCTTCCTGGGGCTCAACAAGGTCCTCTTCAAGGCGGTGAACCCTTTTATCCAGATCTTGAAACCGATTTCGCCGCTGGCCTGGATGCCGCTCCTGCTATACACGGTCAAAGATCCCAAATGGACGGCCATTCTTGTGGTCTTCATGGCGGCGCTCTGGCCCACGCTGGCGACGACGGCATTCGGGGTTAACTCGCTGCGGAAGGACTACTTGCACGTGGCCGCCATCCTTCAACTCTCCTGGGTCAAGCGCCTCTTCAAAGTGATCCTTCCCGGCGCGGCCCCGACGATCGTCAACGGACTGCGCATTTCATTCGGCAGCGCGCTCGTGGCGGTCGTGCCGGCCGAGATGCTGTTGGGAGAGTTGGGGGTCGGGTACTTGAGCTGGATCGAATGGAATAACCTGGATATCTCCGGCGTGATTTTCGCCATTCTCGTGGTGGGCTGTGTCGGCGTCATCTTGGACGCGGGATTCAACAAGCTGGCCGGGCTCGTCACCTATCAGGAGTAAACTATGCCATTTCTTCAAATCGACCATGTCACCAAGTCCTTCCCGAATCACACGGGGGAAGGAGACGTGTGCATCTTCAAAGATGTCACGATCAAGATCGATCAAGGGGAGTTCGTCACGGTCATCGGGCACTCGGGCTGCGGCAAGAGCACGCTGCTGAACATCATCGCCGGGCTGGAGACGGCGTCCGAAGGCGGCGTTCTCCTGAGCGGGAAAGAGGTGGTGGGGCCGGGACTCGACCGGATGGTGGTATTCCAGAACTTTTCGTTGATGCCGTGGATGACCGTGTTCGAAAACATCGCCCTGGCAGTCCGTTCGGCCTATCCGGACTGGAGCTACGCGCAGGTGGCGGACCATGTGAACAAGTACATCGCGCTGGTCGGACTCAAAGGCGCGGAGACCAAACGTCCGACGGCCTTGTCCGGCGGGATGAAACAACGGGTCGGTTTGGCGCGCGCCTTTTCCATTGAACCGAAAGTGTTGTTGCTGGACGAACCCTTCGCGCAGATCGATGCGCTGACAAGGGGCGTCATTCAGGAGGAACTCATCCAGATGTGGAACGCCTCGAGAAATACCGTATTCATGGTCACCCACGACGTGGACGAGGCGATCTTATTATCCGATCGAATGTTGTTGATGACGAACGGACCGTCGGCGCGCGTCGGGGAGATCGTCGATGTCACGATTCCGCGGCCACGATCACGTGAAACCGTCATCGAGCATCCGCACTATTACAAGATTCGCAACCACGTGATTCATTTTCTGGTGCGCCATGCGTCGCATGTCGGGCGCGGCGACGGCGAATCCGGCGTCGACAGGTCGGGAGAGGCGCCGTTGGTGGTGAACTTCTCATAGACGGTCGGAAGCAAGAGGGAGAACGCCATCGGGCGCGGACAATCAAGAGGGAGGTCAGGCATGAATAAGGACGAGATTCGGAAGGCGATCAAGGAAAAGCGCTTAGCCAAGAAGGTGACGATTGCCGAGGTCGCCAAGGCGGTCGGGAAAAACCCGACGTTCGTCGCGGCCGCCCTGCAAGGCAATCATAAGCTGACGCCGGAGGAAGCCAGGAAAGTCGGCGAGCTCATCGGATTGGACGCAGGGCTCACGGCGTCGCTGAGCAGATTCCCGGTGCGGGCCGATTTCCCGAATGCGACCGATCCCTTCAAGTACCGGTTGATGGAGATCATCGGCGTGTACGGGGACTCCATGCGCGAGCAGGCGAACGAGATGTTCGGGGACGGGATCATGAGCGCGATCGATTTTACGCTCGATATGGAGAAGGTGACTGGTAGCCAAGGCGAAGCCCGGTGCAAGATTACATTGAACGGGAAGTGGCTCGAGTATAAGACATTCTAAATAGCGCGCTGCCCGGCGGGTAACAAGGGCGTTCCCGCCGCGTAACGAGAGAGGGAGACGATACGGACAACGGCGTCCGTTTTCCCCGACGGGAGACGGGCGCCGTTGTGTTTTCACCGGTGACGATCAAGGAGGAGTCGATGTACACGAAGGATCACGAGCGGGTTGCATCGTTGGCCGAGAGCAAATTTCGGCTCTTAGATGTCTCACTGCCGCGCTATCTAGTGCTCTCGGCTCTGGCGGGCGTCTATGTGGGATTCGGTATCGCATTGATTTTCAGTCTCGGCGGCCCGCTCGCAACGGCCGGATCACCGATGGTGAAGCTGGTGATGGGAGTCTCGTTCGGGATCGCCCTGACCCTGGTGATCTTCGCCGGATCGGAATTATTCACCGGTAACAATATGACCGGCGTGATCGGCGGGCTTTCGCGCAGCCTCACCTGGACCCAGGTGGCGCAGCTTAATGTCTGGTCGTGGGTCGGCAATCTCGTCGGTTCGCTGGCGCTGGCCTGGCTGGTCGTCCAGTCGGGCGTCCTGTCCAAAGGGCCGCAAGCCGAGCTGATCGGAAACGTGGCGGCCATGAAGATGTCGCTACCGGCGTGGGAGCTGTTTCTCAGGGGGTTGCTGTGCAACTGGCTCGTCTGTCTGGCTGTGTGGACCTCCGGACGGACGGCGAACGATGCGGCGAAGATCATACTGATCTTCTGGTGCCTGTTCGCGTTCATCAGCACCGGCTTTGAGCATAGCGTCGCAAACCAATCGCTCCTCGGCATGGCGCTGTTTCTACCCCACGAGCCCGCCGTCACCTGGGCGGGCTACTGGTACAACCAGTTCTATGTCGTACTGGGGAACATCGTCGGGGGCGGACTCTTTGTCGGAGGACTGTACTGGCTGGCGAGTCCCTACACCGTCAGCCGGATTCAGGCGGCGGAACTGCCGCGTGCTATTCCGGTACAGGCGGCGCGGTCGTGATGAGTTGACGAATGTTCCGGAAGGGATTCGAAGACAAGTCCGGTACAAAGGAAGGAGGTAGCCAATATGACCAGCACGTATCATGCGTCCAGGCCGAATGAGGACCGTATTGTGACGCTGCTGCGCGAACGCGGCGCAAGTTCACTCGAAGACGTATCGCGGTCAGTTGGGTTAGACTGGGTCACTGTCTTTTCGGTTATCGACCGGCTCAGCCGTGCCGGCTCAGTTGTGCTCAGGAGATATGGGCCTAATTATTATGTGTCATTGGAGAAGGGAAAATGAACAAGATCGAGGCGCTGAAGCAAGAACGAGACGGGTTGGATGTTCGCGAGGCGATCGGCCGGTACGCTGAAACGGGCTGGGAGTCCATTCCCGAGGACGACGTCCAGCGTTTGAAGTGGCACGGCCTTTTTCTGCGGAATCCGACTCCCGGGTTTTTCATGTTGCGGGTGCGGGTTCCCGGGGGGCGCACCACCTCGTTCCAACTCCGTGCCCTGGCGGAGATGGCGGCGGCGTACGGCAACGGACTCCTGGATTTCACGACGAGACAACAAGTGCAGCTCCGTCACCTCCGGATCAACGACGTGCCGGCGGTCTTCGCCAGGCTTGAGGAAGTCGGGCTGACGTCGTTGCAAACCGGCATGGATTCGGTCCGGAACGTCATGACCTGTCCGGCGGCAGGAATCAGCCCCGACGAGGTTGTGGAAACCGAAGCGTTGGTGCGGGCCATCACCGAGGAGATTCTGAACAATCGGGCCTATTCGAATCTGCCGCGGAAATTCAACGTGGCGGTGACGGGCTGTCCCCACAATTGCCTCCACCCGGAAACGCAGGATCTCGCCCTCGTTCCGGCCTATTACGACCTGGGGCATGACCGCTGCGCCGGATTCAATGTCCTGGTCGGCGGCAAGCTGGGCTCCGGCGGCTACCGGATCGCGACGCCGCTCGATGTGTTCGTGAATCCCGCCGATGCCCTGGAGGTCTGTCGCGCCGTCATGCAGCTCTACCGGGACCACGGTCCTCGGGAGAGTCGCACGCAAGCAAGGCTGGCATTCCTGATCGAGGACTGGGGCGAGGCCCGATTCAGAGCCGAAGTCGAAGCGCGGGTAGGGAAGACGCTGGCGCGCGCCGGGGTGGATGCCCGGAAAAGCGCGGAACAGGACCATCTCGGTATCTTTCGCCAACGGCAACGGGGAATGAATTATGCCGGTTTGAAAGTGCGGGTCGGACGGATCAAGGCCGAGGCCTTGATCAAGGTCGCCGCCATGGCCGAACGCTATGGGAACGGCGACCTGAGAATTGCAGCCGGCCAGGCGCTGGTGATCACGAACGTCAGCGACCGGAAGGTCGGCGAGCTGGCGGAGGAGCCGCTCCTCAAAGAGTTCGCCTACAACCCGTCCCCCCTCTACAAGGGGCTCGTGAGTTGCGTGGGCAGTGACTATTGCAACCTCGCGGTGATCGAAACAAAAAGTCGGGCGGTCGAGACGGCGAAGGCGTTGGAGAAGCGGCTGGGCGATTCGCTCAAACCCATCACCATGCACTGGTCCGGCTGCCCGGCCGGCTGCGGGAATCATCCGGTGGCGGATATCGGGCTCCTGGGGAAAAAGGCGAAAGTGGACGGCAAGGTCGTCGATGCCGTGGACATCTACGTCGGCGGACGTTCGGGCCCTGACGCCAAACTGGCCGTCAAGCTCATGGAGGACGTGCCCTGCGACAAGCTGCCGCTGGTGCTGGAAGGGCTGGTTCCGTACCACGCGCGGGAGAAGATGCATCGCGTGCGCGGCGGGGCGGTCAAGAAGCCTGCGGCTGGAAAGGAGACGGCGATCTCGACGGCGGCGTAACGGGGCACCTCTTGAGCGCGCGAGGTGCCTTGCGCTATTCTCCTGCCACACCTCAGGAGGGACATGATGCCGAAACGAGTTCGCACGGGATTGACACGCAGCGACATCCTCGATCGCTATATCGAACGCTTTACGCAGATGCTCGTAAAATTTCATCCGTTCCTCTCGCGCAAGCGCGGGAATTCATCGTTGGAGGATTTCGACGAAGCGGCGGAGGAGTTGATCAGCCAGGTCTTCGGCGCCGCGTCCGACGAAGCAGAGGCGTACTTCTATGCCAAGACCGGCGAGTCGGCTTCGATCCCGGAGGAAGCTCAGGAAAGCGGAACCCATAACGTCGAACGTGAGAGCCTCCACGAACGCCGGCAGGTATTGGAGAGCTGTCTCGCCGACTTGGAATTGCGTCGCCGGCTTCAGGCCACGCGCCAGGGGGGTCGCAACGGCAAGGGTGTGTTACGGGCAACCGTAGAAGACTACATGTCCCACGAGGTCCGCAGCATTCACCGTGCTGCGACCATCAAAGAGGCCGGACAATTGTTGCAAAAATACAAAGTCGGCTCGCTCATCGTGGACGACGGCTCCCGCTATATCGGCATCGTCACGGATTCGGATCTCAGCCGCAAGGCGGTGGCCAAAGGGCTCGATCCCAACACGACGACCGTCACGGCCTGCATGAGCAAGTCGTTGGTCACGATCGAGGAAGACGAGCCGTTGTCCGAAGCGATGTCGCTGATGAAAAAGCAGGGGATTCGCCATTTGCCGGTCACGGCGGATGGGACGATCATCGGCGTGCTCTCGGTTTCCGATCTGCTCCGTGCCTTCGGAAACCGCTGAGCGTCGTCAAGACAATCCGGCCGCCGCGTGCCCCCGGCCTTGCGGAAGCAAAGCGGCCGGAGACCGTCAAGACTGCTTGAACTTGAACCGGCAGGCTTGGCCGCCACGGACGATGCATTCTTCGTGTGAAACCGGGCGCCCCACGAAGGCTGCGAGCAGAGCCAAGTCAAAGTGGCAGATTTCAGGAAAACGGGCGGCGAGATGGTGAAAGACGCAGTTTGCCGCCTCGATCATCGGGAGCTGCCGCCCGGTCGATTCCGTCGCTGCCGCTTCATAACCGAGTTCGTGCATCACCGTGGCCAGATGCGTGACCCGCTCGGCGAGGGAGGTCGAAGGGTGGCGGGTCTGTCGGAGCTGCCTCCCGACCTGTTCGCCGAGCTTCTCGAACCTCGCAACCAGAGCGGTCTCTCCCTTCTCGGCCTTCAGAGACTCCAGTAAGAGTTCTGAGAACCACGAGTACTTCCGCGGGAAATGCTCGTGGCCTTCGGTGCTGAGTAGATAGAGCTGCTCGGGCCTTCCCCCCGAGGCCTGCGTCGGTCCTTTCGTGACCAGCCCTTCTGCGACAAGAGAAGTCAGGTGTTGGCGGACAGCATTGCGCGAGACGCGGAGACTGCGAGCCAACTCCTCGACCGTCCGGCCTGTTTTTCGTTCCAGCAGCAGCCGCAAGAGATGTTCCCGTCGAGTTCCATGAGCGCGCATTGGCCGAACCTCCTGTCGGAGTATACAGAAATCATGGACAAACGGTCATTTAGACACTTATAACATATAATACTTGACAAAGTAGTTCATTGGCCGTTACTCTTCGCCCGCTTATTCTGGCGGTGAGTTTTCAACCTAGGAGGTTTGTGATGATCCGTTCACGTTATTCGGTCCCTGTCCTCGTCCTCGCCCTTTCATTAGGGGCCTGCACCCACGCGTCGCAGCCTGCGGCGGGTGCCGCATCCCCTGCGAAGGTCGCAGAGACCAAGGCGGTGCTCCGCGATCTATGGCTCGGCCATATCCTGGCCATACGGAATGTTGCGGTCGCCACCATGGACAAGAATGTTGCGGCAAGGGAGGCTGCCGAAAAGGGTGTGGTCGCGAATGCCGAGCAGATTGCCAAATCGATCGAACCGTTCTACGGCAAAGCAGCGTCGGATCAGCTCTTCACGCTTTTGGCAGGACATTACGGAGCCATCCGGGACCATCTGGACGCGACGGCCGCGGGAAATTCGGCCCGGCAGGAGGCGGCCGTCAAAGCGCTCACCGTGAACGCCGGCGAGATCTCGACGTTTCTGAGCGGGGCCAACCCGTATCTGCCCAAGAATACGGTGATGGGGCTGCTCGCCGCCCATGCCGCCCATCACATCCAGGAGTTTGAGCAGCTGAAAGCCGGTGAGTACGCGGAGGAAGCCGATACCTGGAGGGGGATGAAGCAACACATCTATGTCGTCGCCGATGCGTTGACCGGTGCCCTGGCCGAACAGTTTCCTTCCAGGTTCTGACGGAGCCGAGGGAAATCCATCGAAGCGCGCCTTCTCTCCTCCGAGGGAAGGCGCGGTCGAGGAGCGGGATATCCTCAGGCGCTGCGCGGCACCCACCATCCTTCCAAGGCGAGAAAGGGCCCGGAGGGAGCATACGATTGATCGATGCTCGTGCTACACTGCGCGTGACCGCTTCCAGGATGACGAGTGAGTTGATGGGGGGGGGATGAGCCATGCTGGAACTCAGACCGACCTGTGAGCACTGCAATGTGGCGTTGCCGCCTGACTCGCCGGACGCACGCATCTGTACGTTTGAATGTACGTTCTGCGCGGCTTGCGTGGAGAACATTCTAGGCAACGTGTGTCCGAACTGCGGCGGCGGGTTCGTGCCGAGGCCCATCAGACCATCGAAGAACTGGAATGACGACAATTTTCTCGGCGCCTATCCGGCGAGTACGAAGGTGAGACACCGGCCGGTCGATCTGAAGGCTCACGCGCTCTTCTCGGAAAAGCTCAAAACCATCCCCCCGGAAAAACGATAACAGTCAGCGCACCGTCTTCATGGCCGGATCTCACTCGGAGGCGAACCGTATCGTCTTCCAGAACACTTCGGCATCTGAACGTGTATGCTGACTGTTAATCTGCATGCGGATGGCGACAGCCT
>DATGEA010000031.1:0-15176 GCA_035310605.1 Nitrospira sp.
GGAGTACCGCGACATCGAGAATCGTGACATCTGGGAGTATCGCCTGAATCTTACCGAGACCCAGCTGCGCCGGTTCCTGATGCATGCGTGGGAATTGGGCAACGCCTACTTCGACTATTTTTTCTTCAAGGAAAACTGCTCATATCATCTCCTGGCGCTGCTGGATTATGCCGATCCCGATCTCCACCTTACCGATGAGTTTCTCTTCTGGACCGTTCCTGCCGACACGGTCAGGCTCATCGCGTCAAAGCCGGGGCTGGTCTCAGGGATTTCGTATCGGCCTTCCCGCAGCAACGTGATCCGGCGGAAGCGCGAATCCCTGCCGTCAACGGAACGGGACCTCGCACATCGGATCACGCAAGATCCCGGCGAACTATCCTCGCCGGCCTTCACCCAATTGGGTCTTGCGCGGAAAGCCTTTCTGCTCGATCTCGCCTCCGACTATCTCCGCTATCGCATCGATACGACCGATTCTCCGCCGCCTGAATTGAAAGAGCGAAACCGTGCGGTCCTGACAGCCCGCAGTCAGCTCCGGATTCCCTCCGAGCCGTTCACCGTCGTGCCCTTCGCCAAACAGCCCGAATTGGGGCACAAGACGTCCCGTGCCGCCGCCGGCGCCGGCTGGCGCAACGACGACACATTCGAGGAACTCACAGTTCGGGCCGGGTATCACGATCTGCTCGATCCGGAGGTCGGGTATACCCCGGATGCCCAGATCGAAATCGCGTCCATCACGGCGCGCCATTACAACCGGGCGGATCAGACGAGGATCGAACGGGCAACGCTCGCTAATGTGTTGTCCCTCTCACCCATTGATTCGGTCTTTCACGTTCCCTCGTGGAAAATCAACGTCGGGATGCAGACGATCAAACACCGCGACTGTCAGCTCTGCAGCAACGGCGTCGTCAACGGCGGCATCGGAGGAGCCGTCGAATCGAGAGTCTTGAACCGGGAAGTCTTCTTCGCGTTTGCGGAAGCGGAGGGCAACTATAGCCGCGCCTACGAAGAACGTCATCGCATCGGCGGCGGCGGGACGGCCGGGATGCTGGCCGACCTGACCGAGCGGTGGAAGCTCATGGCGACCGGGACCTATTTGAAGTATGCGTTGGGCGAGAAGTCGGACGACATCCGGTGGTTTGTCGGATCACGTTATACGGTGGCCCGGAATTGGGCGCTCAGATTCGAGTATAACCACCGCCCACATGACAATGACGTGCTGTTCAGTGTGCAGGCATATTTTTAACGCGGACGTCGTGCAGCTACCGTTGTTACTGAGCAGTCGACTGGTTGGATGGCTCAGCAGGAACTGATGGAGACTTCCGTCTGCGTTCAATGTACTTTTCCTGTGAATCCTCAGCCTCGATAACGACCTTTGAAATGGGCGGAGGTGTATAGCCGTGGATTTCGAGAACCCGATCATCAGACCCGTACACAATCCGGGTTTCTTCGTCGTGCGGCTGGATAAGCTCGATGACTGTGAGGATCGGCTCGGCGAGTCCAATGGTAGCGAGGTCGATGTAGAAGTTGACCCAGGCCCGTCCTGAGTTGGGTGAGTTTGCCATCTCATACTTGTAGATGGCTTCCTGCCCCCCCTCGGCCAGTCCATTCATGGTGCTGGGGTGTCCAAACTCCGCTTCGACTTGGTTCCTCGGAGCCCCGACCGTGATGTAATCAAAGTTCGGTTCTTTCTGTCCACTGAGTGCCATGGCGATCGAACAACCGGACAAGCACATGAGGCAGTACAGGCCCAGCGGTATTCGGAGTAGAGGAGTTGGGATCATTCTTTATCCCTTCGTTAAGGATGAGTCGCCATTTTTTTGGGAGCCTATATAATTGAAAGCAACCGAATGCGCAATATGTTTGTGGCACCGCTCTGTAGCGAAATAGATGTATTTTTGAGAGCAGTACTTGTCACACTATACCGTATACCGTCGATCGGGAGCGTGTTAGCATCCGCCTGTTCTCGATAGAATGGTCGCATGTGGTACTGGCAATGACGGGCACAAACCGCTTGTGTCCTAGCGCCGTGAGGGGAATTCCGAGTCATGCAAGGCACAGGCTCTTCCGGAGAGTCAATCCGGTTCATCGTATTGGTATTGCTGCAACTGTGAGCGGGAGAACCAGCGATGCTCCTCGACCAACTCTTCGTCTACCACCCCGATCCCTGGCAGGATAAAGACTGGCGGGCGGCCAGCGGGTTGCCATTGGAGGATGTGTGGTTTCAGGCAGCGGACGGCGCGCGGCTGTTCGGATGGTACGTCGAGGCGCCGGCGGATCGTCCGGTGATTCTCTGGTGCCACGGCAATGCCGGCAACGTCATCAATCGGCTCGACAACCTTCGCTATCTCCATCGACATGGGTTGTCTGTGTTCTTGTTCGACTATCGCGGTTACGGAAAGAGCCAAAGTCTCCGTCCCAGCGAAGAGGGTCTGTATCAAGATGCACTCGGGGCCTATGACTACCTGACACGTCAGCGGATGATCCGACCGGAGCGGATCGTCGTCTTCGGTCGATCCCTGGGTGCAGCGGTTGCGGGGGAAACGGCCGTACACAAATCAGCCGCGGGACTGATTCTTGAATCGCCCTTTCCCTCGATCGAAGCGGTAGCCAGATTCCATTACGGCGGACTCCCGGTGCATTGGTTGCTGGGCGCGCAGTTTCGGCTGATCGACCGGTTGCCGCAACTTTCCCTGCCCAAGCTGATCGTTCACGGCGACAAGGACGACATCATTCCGATCGAGCTAGGCCGGCAGGTGTTCGACGCGGCCAAGCCTCCGAAATCTTTCTATGTCGTTGCCGGCGCCGACCACAACAATACCTACCAGGTCGGCGGGCCGGCCTACTTCGCACGATTCGCCGATTTCGCAGGGGAAGCGATTCACGGATAGCGTTATCTCCAATTCCGTAATAAATGATTGGCGATCGGTCCGACATTTGATACAGTGCGCCTCGGCATTGGGCTGAGCCGGTGTCTCGGCTCGTGTGCGGGATTTCAAAAACGTTCAAGGGGGCCGGTGAGAGACTCGTTTCGTCGATGCATATCAACTCTGCTGGGGCTCGCCGTTCTCGTGACGACCGGCTGTGCAGAGCAGATTGGCAGGGGATCGCAGCCCCTTTCGGGCGATGTAAAACCATTGGTGGAGAGAGGGCTGATCGCTGCGGCCGAACCGGCGCCAGGGATTCCGGACATGTTGCCCCTGGTCGACCCCCCATCCCGACTTGTCGCCGAGTCCGCCTCGAGTCCCGCCGAGCCGCCGTCGCACGATGCTCCACTGGAGGAACCGTTTGATCCTTTTGCCAAATCGGATGAGGGCGGGGGCGAAGAGTACGATCCCTGGGAGCCGTTCAACACCAAGATGTTTGAATTCAATCGGCAGCTGGATCGATTCGTCCTCAAGCCGGTGGCCAAGGGGTACAATTTCGTTATGCCCGACCTGGTCCAAGTCGGCATCAGTAACATGTTTTACAATATCCGCTTCGCTCCACGCTTCCTGAACAATGTCTTTCAGGGCAAGGTCAAAGGCGCCGGGATCGAGGTCGGGCGGTTCTTGCTCAATAGTACGGTCGGAATTGCCGGATTTTTCGACCTCGCGAAAGAAGTCGACCTGGTCACACCGGAAGAGGATTTTGGCCAGACGCTCGGTTTCTATGGCGTCAAACCCGGGCCCTATCTCGTGCTTCCGCTGCTTCCGCCTTTTACGGTTCGAGATTTCACGGGTTTTTTCGGGGACATCGCACTCAACCCGATCAACTGGCTGGTCCTGCCGATCATCGAGGTGAAGGGCGTTCCCTCTGTCATTGCCCACAAGAATCGAACCACAACCACCTTTATCCAGCTCGGTGGTCGGGTGGGCGAGATCATCAACGAGCGGTCGCGTAACCTTGAAAAGTTCCAGGGCGTCGAGGAAGCCACGCTGGACTTGTATAGCGCTGTACGCAACGCCTATCTCCAGAAGCGGGCCAAAGCGGTCAAGGAATAAGCAAAGCGCGGTCTATTCGGTTCATCTCGTTGGTCTGGTTTGTTTGGTTGTGAACAAGAAAAACCAGACAAACCACATAGACCGGATAAACGCTTCTACGTGATGACGCCCAATTCCCTGCCGACAGTCTTGAAGGCAGCCACGGCTTGCTCGAGCTGATCGCGCGTGTGGGCTGCCGACATCTGGACGCGGATTCTCGCCTGACCTTCTGGCACAACCGGGTAACTGAAGCCGACGACATACACGCCTTCCTTCAAGAGGCGATCGGCCATTGAGGTGGCCAACGAAGCTTCCCCCAGCATGACGGGAATGATGGGATGTTCGCCGGGGATGAGGCGGAACCCCAGCGCGGTCAGTTGTGCGCGGAAGAATCTCGCGTTGTCATGGAGCGTTGCCCGCAAGGCATCGCCCTGTTCCACAAGAGCGATGGCCTGTAGGGCTCCGGCGACGACGACCGGCGGCAACGCGTTCGAAAACAGGTATGGCCGTGAGCGCTGGCGAAGCAATTCGATGATCTCGGCTCGTCCCGTCGTGAACCCCCCCGTGGCTCCTCCGAGAGTCTTGCCCAGGGTACTCGTCACGATCTCGATGCGACCGGCTACGCCGAAGTGGTCGGGGGTTCCCCGTCCGTTGCGGCCGAGGACGCCGGTCGCATGACTGTCATCCACCATCACCGCCGCATCATAGCGCTCTGCAAGCTCGACGATCCGGTCCAGTTTGGCGAGATCTCCGTCCATGGAAAAGACGCCGTCCGTCGCGATCAGCCGCAGACGGCACTCGCGCGCCTCGTTCAGCTTCGCTTCCAAATCGCCCATGTCGGAGTGGGCATAGCGCCATCGTGTGGCTTTACAGAGTCTGATGCCGTCGATGACGCTGGCATGGTTAAGCGCATCGCTGATGACGGCGTCGCGTTCGTCGATGAGGACTTCAAAGAGTCCTCCGTTCGCATCGAAGCAGGAGCTGTAGAGGATGGTGTCGGCGGTCCCCAGGAATGTGCTGATGGCCCGCTCGAGTTGTTTGTGCAGGTCTTGCGTGCCGCAGATGAACCGCACCGAGGCCATGCCGTACCCGTATCGCTGCATCCCCTCCCAGGCAGCCCGCAGGATCTCCGGGTGGTTGGCCAGGCCAAGGTAGTTGTTGGCGCAGAGGTTGAGGACCGGGCCCTGCGTGACACGGATATCCGAGCCTTGCGGACTCAGCAGCTGGCGCTCGGATTTGTAGAGGCCGCGGGCCCGGATGTCAGCGAGCTGCTGGTCAACGATTTTCTTGAAGGATTGGTACGCCATCACGCTGTCCGGGCGAGCGGCGAGAGTACGTGGCAAGACGGGACAGGATAAACATGGTCCCCCAAGCCTTTGGCCTCTAGCCCGTAGCCCCTTACGGAAATAGGACCACTTTTCCGCACTGGCCCGACTTGATCAAATCGAACCCCTTTGCGAATTCGTTCATGGGAAAGGTATGGGTCACGACCGGCTTGATGTTAAGTCCCGCCTTGAAGAGGCCGGCCAGCCGATACCAGGTGCTGAAAAGCCGCCGGCCCGTAATTCCGTGGACCCGGATACCCTTGAAGATGATCTCATTGGCCAGATCGAAACTGATGGGACCGGTGGGAATCCCGAACAGAGTGACGCGCCCGCCGTTCTTCACGGCGCTGAAAGCCTGGTGCAACGCGCCGGGGTGGCCGGACATTTCAAGCGAGGCATCGACCCCTTCACCGGCGGTGATGTCACGGATCGCGCCGGCGATGACCTCGGGAGTCTCAGCTTTCGCGTTCAACACATGATCGACGCCGACCTGTCTGGCCAGGCCGAGACGATAGTCGCTGACGTCCGTGGCAATAATTGTCGCGGCCCCGGAGGTGCGTGCCACTGCCGCAGCGAACAGGCCGGTCGGCCCGCATCCGGTGATCAGGACCGTGTGACCCGTGAGATCTTCGACCAGGGCCGCATCCACCGCGTTTCCGAGCGGTTCTTGGACGCACGCGAACTCCGGCGGGATGGCCGGCGAGGTGTTCCACAGGACGTTTTCCGGCAGCACGACATATTCCGCGAACGAGCCGTCGCGATCGATGCCGAGAATGCGATAGTTCCGGCAGACATGTGCCTGTCCGGTCCGGCATTGAAAGCAGGTTCCGCACGTCAGGTGCGATTCCGCCGCGACATAATCGCCCACCTTGACCAGCGAAACGGCAGAGCCGGTTTCCATCACCTCGCCGCACATTTCATGGCCGATGATACGGGGCGGGTGGACGCGGCTCTGGGCCCAGTGGTCCCAATTGTAGATGTGGGCGTCGGTGCCACACAGCGAGGTGGCCTTGACGCGGATCACGGCATCGTGTGGCCCTGGCGTGGGATCGGGACGAGTGGTGGCAATGAGTCCAGGCTCCGCCGACATTTTCACAAGGGCCCGCATGGCCTCATTGTATAACAACCGGCTGATCTTGCCTAACCGTATGGCAAGAAACGGGTTGCGCGAGGGTCTGCGGCCTAGGTAGGATGCCGCCATGAAGGCTCTGTTTCACCGCGGCCTGAGGCTCCTGGCAGGGGCGCTCTGTGTCACGCTGTTGTGCTGGATGGGCGTCGAGCCGGTTTTGTCTGGAACCTCCTCTTCTTCCTCCAGGCCGACCAAACGCTGGGCCTATTTTGAATTGAGCCAGCAGGATTCGGCGGGAGACCTCCAAGCCGGCAAGACCCTGACGCTGGTGATTACGCTAGGCGGGGTCTCGCAAGGGTCCGTTCCCGTGGTGGCCCTCTGCGAATCCATTCTCTTTGAATCTCAAACCGTCACACTTGAACCTGACGCCGAATCGTCGGCACTGAAAGCCACGGTCACGCTCGAACCGATGCCCATGAGCCGAACGTCCGTGCATCCGAAGGCCGCGCGCATTCAAGTGACCTTTGCCCGGTTCCGGCAGGACAAGTTTGAGCGGTTCATGCGACGCATCGTGTATGTCACGCTGGATCGTCAAGAGCCGTTGAGCGAATCGAACGAGGTGGCTCCCGCGCGTCCGGAGGAGCCCTCGAACGGCGATTTGATTATTGTCGATGAAGTGCAACCCGATGTGGCGCCTGTCTCCACCGGCGAACTGGCCGAGGAAGATCTGATGCCGCTCGCCGACCCCGCCAAGGGCAAGGCGTACTGGCAGCACGTGAGTCACCTGGTGAGCAGAAGCTGGTCCAGGCAGGTGCGGGGGGTCCATCACGGTCCCAGCAGCGAAACGGTCAAGGTCCATTTCAGGCTCTATCCTAACGGGCGGGCACAGCTGATCGAGATTGAGAAGGGATCCGGAGCGCGCGAGATCGACGAGGCCGGCATTTATGCGGTCGTGAATGCGCAGCCCTTTCCGCCCTTTCCGGCCGAGTTGGGTGACGAGGCGGTCGATGTACATGTCCGCATGCGGACGGGCGTCCGAGCCAAGCCGCGCGAGGTGCAGTCCGTCACACATCCGTCAGACGGGAAGCCTGAAGCGCCACCTCCGGCTCCCAAGAAATAGGAAGAACCACGGTTCGTACAGCAAGCTGGATTCTGACACGGGAGGGACATTGTTCATGCTGAAGCGCGGGAAAACGTATCAAGCGACGGCGTTGGTCCTCGGGTTAGTCTGTTGGCCGGCGACGATGGTGCACGCCGAACCGGCCCGTTGGAATGTCGATCTCGAACATTCGACGGTCGAGTTTCGCGTGACGCACATGGTGGTCTCGAAAACGGCCGGCCGGTTCACGGACTATACCGGATACATCGACATGGATGCGGAGGCCGGAACGGTCAACACCATTGAAGCGACGATCAAGACAGCCTCCGTGAACACTAATCATGTGAAGCGTGATGCCCACTTGCGGAATGCCGACTTTTTTGATGTGGAGAAGTTTCCGACGATGACGTACAAGATGAAGAGCTATAAGAAAACTGCGGAGGGATACCAGGCGGTGGGTGAACTGACGCTCCACGGGGTTACGAAGGACATTACGTTGACCGGCAGCTTTAACGGTGTGACCAAAGATCCGTGGGGGAATACCAGAGCCGGTTTCACCGCAGAAGGGAAGTTGAATCGCAAGGATTTTGGCATGATATGGAACAAGACGCTGGACAGCGGCGGGCTCGTGGTCGGCGACGAGGTGTCCATTAAGCTCGACATCGAATGCATCAAGGCCAAACCGTAAGGCGGATTGTTCGTTATGCCGGCGTCGGTATCGTCGAAAGCGTTCCTGCCCCATCCCGCTCCTGTCTTGAATCATTAACGAGTCATCCACAATGAAGGCAATGGTGCTCACCGGTACAAGGGATGTCGCCACGAATCCTTTGCAGCATCAGGATGTCCCGGTCCCTCAACCGGGACCGGGACAGGTCTTGGTGCGAGTGAGGGTCTGTGGTATCTGCCGGACCGATTTGCATGTCATCGAAGGAGAACTCGAACGTCCCTCGCTGCCCCTCATTCCGGGACACCAGGCCGTGGGCGAGATCAGCCGCGTGGGTTCTGGTGTTACCGAACGGATGGTAGGAGAGCGGGTGGGGATCGCCTGGCTTCAGGGGACCTGCGGCCAATGCGGATTTTGCCGGAGCAGCCGTGAGAACTTATGCCAGGGGGCGCGGTTTACCGGCTATCAGGTCGACGGCGGGTATGCGGAGTATGCCGTGGTGCCGGCCCATTTCGCCTATCCGATTCCTCGGATCTTTGCCGATGAAGAAGCGGCGCCGCTCCTGTGCGCCGGGATCATTGGATACCGCGCGTTGCGCTTGAGCGGGATTCAGCCGGGTCAGCGGCTCGGCCTGTACGGATTCGGCGCGTCGGCCCACATCGCGATCCAGATCGCGCGGCATTGGGGCTGCGAGGTCTATGTCTGTTCACTCAAGCCCGAGCATCAAGCCCTGGCGAGCGAACTGGGGGCGCGATGGGTCGGCGGGGCCTCGGACCGTCCCCCGGTTCCCTTGCACGGGTCGATCATCTTCGCGCCGGCCGGTGAGCTCATTCCTCCGGCGCTTCGTGCGCTGGAGCGGGGCGGCACGCTGGCCCTGGCGGGCATCCATATGAGCCCGATCCCTTCGCTCGACTACGATCGCGAGCTGTTCGGTGAGCGGGTGATCCGAAGCGTTACGGCCAACACGAGACAAGATGGGCTAGATCTGCTGCGCGAAGCCGCGGCAATTCCGATCAGACCTCGCACGCAACGGTTTTCTCTGAACGACGCGAATCAAGCCTTGCAGGCATTGAAGGCCGGCAGGATTAAAGGGGCGGGAGTGTTGTCGATTCAATAGTTCCTTTGCATGGAAACCATGAAGACGACGGACTGGAAACCATGACCCCGGGCTATGTTAGGATGCATCAATGAGACAATACATACTGATCGGACTCGCAGTGGGCATCTGGATCCTGGCAACCTCTCCCGCCCGGGCGCTCGAATTTACGGCGGACCAAATCACCAAGATTGACGGGCGGACGCACAAGGCCGTCATCTATTATCGCGACCAGATGTGGCGAATCGAGCACCATTCGATGGGGCCGGTCAACATCAGCATCGTCCGCAAGGACAAGCAGGTCGTGTGGCTGTTACTCTCCCGCATGAAGCACTTCAAGACCGTGCCGTACGATGCCGAGCAGGACCTCAGGGTGACTGAGAAACTCGACGGCGAAGTGTCGCGACAGGAGATTGGTACGGAGGTGCGCGAGGGACATCCGACGATCCTCTATGAAGTGACGACGAAAGAGGGGGAGCGGGTGGAAGTCTATTATCAATGGGTGGCGACAGACATCCATTTTCCGATGAAGCTCGCGAAAAAAGACGGCAGCTGGATCGTTGAATACCAGCATGTCAAACTGCGGTCCGTTTCGGATTATCTGTTCAATCTGCCGCTGAATTTTCAGCCGCTGGAAGAGTTTAAGAAAGGCGTGCCGAATGCATCGTCCCAACAGGGAATGTAAGTGACGTTTTGAACAACAAGGAGGGGATCGTGCGGAGCAGAGTATTGGCTCTCGGAGTGATCGCCATCGGGTTCTTGACGACCGGTGGGATGGTACAAGCCATGGATGTGGGTGACGTTAAGCAGGAATGGACACCGGAAGGGAAAAAACTCGCCGCAGAACGGGCGAAACTGCCCGCGTATGACGAGATGGTGCGGATCCCGGCCGGCGAGTTCACGATGGGAAGCGATAAGAAAGTCGATCGCAACGCGTATCTTGTCGAGCTTCCTCAACGGAAGGTCTATCTGGATGCCTACGACATCGACAAGTACGAAGTGACGACGGTGCAGTATCTCAAGTTCGTGTTGGCGACGGATCGGCCGCCCCAGGTGGATTGGAAGTACGACGGGGGCAATTTCCAGGAGACGATGGTGGCCCACCCCATCATGCACGTGACGTGGTACGAGGCCGACGAATACTGTCGCTGGGCGGGGAAGCGGTTGCCGACCGAGGCAGAATGGGAAAAGGCGGCGCGGGGTGATGCAGACGGGCGCATTTATCCCTGGGGGAACGAAATGGCCGGGCTGTCCCGTGCAAATTACGGTCGGAGCGGGCTGTCAGGCCCCGTGCGCGACCGTCCTGAGCGCCTCTTGCTGTACCCACCTATCATCTCGGTTTTCAAGTATGACAATTCGGTGAGCCCCTACGGCGTTTTTCAGATGGTCGGCAACGTGGCCGAGTGGGTGGCCGACTGGTACGAGAAGGACTATTACAAGACGGCCCCGGACCGGAATCCAAAGGGGCCAGAGAAAGGCTCACAGAAGGCGTTTCGCGGCGGCGGCTGGGTCGACAGTACTCCCAGCGTGCGGGTGTCCCAGCGCAACGGAACGGATCCGAAGACTTCCATGAACTGGCTTGGCCTTCGCTGCGCACGCGATGTCAACTGAAGGGGCTGGGGAGCAGCCGGACGCCAAACCTACGGCGACCGGCCTGCGCTAAACGCTAAGGTTCTCGTCATACAATTGAACGGGTGGTCGGACCACCCTCGGTGCTCGCGCCACGCAGGGTCGCAGAAGACTTTTGCCGGACGCGTGCAGTGGAGGGCAATCCAACCACCCGTTTTTTTATTTGATGGGCGATAGCCCCCCTTCTCTGATCTCGTTTGGCTCGGCATCTCTGTTCCTCTCCTGCCGACCTCGCCCGGGGCAAGAAGGAGCCGGTGACCGGACCCCTTGTCTCGGTCGGTTCCAGCCGTCACGTTACAGACGAACGCCTCGGGCCGGATAGTCCGGCTTCCCGCCTCACAAGAGAGAAACGATTGCCGTGACCGCACAATATCGCGATTATCGCGACGCAATCAGCGATATATCGCGATCAATTATATGTGCGCGAATTTGCTCGATGCGCTCGATCAACATTTTTGCTGGAGATTCAAGCGCTTGCCATCCCGTCCTTCGTTCGACCGACTCCGCCAAGTCGGTACAAAAGTTGCCAAGTAGTTCGGCGCCGAGACTCCGCGCCGGTCCATACATTTCCCGGCAGCGGTGAAATTCGAAGGAGGTGAGAGCAGGCTTCACTCGGCAACTGAAGTAACCGGTTTCATCGTATTCATACATTCTCGCAAGGAGGAATAGCCTCATGTTTTTTTCACGCCGACAGTTCCTCAAGATTTCCGCGGGGACGGTCGCCGCGGTGGCGGTGGCCGACAAAGTCCTGGCGTTGACCGCGCTGCAGCCGGTCATCGAAGTCGAAAATCCGCTGGGCGATTACCCGGACCGGTCCTGGGAACGGGTCTATCACGACCAGTACCGGTACGATTCCTCGTTTACCTGGTGCTGTTCGCCGAACGACACACACGCCTGCCGCATCCGGGCCTTCGTCCGCAACGGCGTGGTCATGCGGGTCGAGCAGAACTACGACCACCAAACCTATGAAGACCTCTACGGCAACCGCGGCACGTTTGCGCATAACCCGCGCATGTGCTTGAAAGGGTTTACCTTTCACCGCCGTGTGTACGGCCCCTATCGACTGAAGGGCCCGTTGATGCGGAAGAGCTGGAAACAGTGGATGGATGACGGCTCCCCCGAGCTGACGCCCGAGACCAAGCGCAAATATAAGTTCGACAGCCGTTTTCTTGACGACATGCTGCGCGTGTCCTGGGATGTGGCGTCCACGTATTTGGCCAAGGCGATGGTCGTCATCGCGACGCGGTACAGCGGGGAAGCGGGTGCCCGGCGTTTGCGCGAGCAGGGCTATGCGCCGGAAATGATCGAGATGATGAAGGGCGCCGGGGTCCGGACCTTCAAGCATCGGGCTGGTATGCCGATTCTCGGCTTGATCGGCAAGCACGGCAACACGCGGTTCAACAATAGTGTGTTGCCGCTTCTGGACAGCTGGATCAGGAAAGTCGGTCCCGATCAAGCGCAGGGCGGACGGTATTGGAATAACTACACGTGGCACGGGGATCAAGATCCTTCACAGCCTTGGTGGAATGGCACCCAGAATTGCGACATCGATTTGAGCGACATGCGGTTCAGTAAGCTCAATACGAGCTGGGGCAAGAACTTCGTTGAGAACAAAATGCCCGAGGCGCACTGGAAGTTGGAAAGCCTCGAGCGGGGCTGCCGTTTGGTAGTGATCACTCCGGAATACAATCCGACCGCACAGCGGGCCGATTACTGGATCCCCGTACGGCCGGAAACAGACGGGGCGCTGTTCCTTGGCGCCTCCAAAGTCATTCTTGACGAGAACATGCACGACGTGGACTTTCTGCGGCAGTACACCGACATGCCGCTGCTGGTCCGGACGGATACGCTGCAGTACCTCGATCCGAGGGACGTGCTCAAGGACTATAAGTTGCCCGATTTCAGCAAGTCCTACAGCGGGCGCATCCAAGCCCTGAAGCCCGAATACGTCGAGCGGCTGGGCGGCATGATGGTCTGGGATGTGAACAAACAACAGGCCGTGCCGCTGCATCGGGAACAGGTGGGCTGGCACTATCAGGATAGCGGGATCGAAGCCGCGCTCACCGGAACCTATCGCGTGAAGCTGCTCAACGGACGCGAGGCGGATGTGATGCCGATCTACCAGCTCTATCAGATCCACCTGCAGGACTACGATCTGGATACGGTGCATCAGATTAATCGCTCCCCGAAGGATCTCATCGTTCGATGGGCCCGGGATTCGGGGACGATCAAGCCTGCCGCGATTCACAATGGCGAGGGCGTCTGTCACTACTTCCACATGACGTCGATGGGCCGGGCGGCGGCTCTGGTCCTCATGTTAACGGGGAACATCGGAAAATTCGGCACCGGCTGCCACACCTGGTCCGGCAATTATAAGGTGGGCATCTGGAATGCCTCCCCTTGGTCCGGCGCGGGTGCCGGCGTGCATTTGGCGGAGGATCCGTGGCACACGAACCTCGATGCGAATGCGCACGGGAAAGAAATCAAATATCGCTCGTACTATTACGGCGAGGAGCCGGGCTACTGGAACCACGGCGATACGGCCCTGATCGTCAATACCCCCAAGTATGGACGAAAGGTGTTTACCGGCAAGACCCACATGCCGAGCCCCAGCAAGCTCCGCTGGGTGGTGAACGTCAACATTCTCAATAACTCAAAACATCACTATGACATGGTGAGGAACGTCGATCCCAACATCGAGTGCCTTGTGACCCAGGACGTCGAGATGACGTCAGACGTCAACCATGCCGACATCGCTTTTGCCGTGAATAGCTGGATGGAGTTTACCTATCCGGAAATGACGGCCACCGTCTCGAATCCCTGGGTGCAAATCTGGAAGGGCGGCATCCGCCCCCTGTACGACACCCGCAACGACCTCGATACCTTTGCCGGGGTCGCGGCGAAAATCGGTGATATGACCGGCGACAAGCGGATCAAGGATGTCTTCCATTTCGTGTACCAGAATCGGGTCGATGTGTACGCCCAACGGATACTTGATGCCTCCTCCACCTTCTACGGCTACAGCGCTGACGCGATGCTGAAGTCGGAAAAGGGCTGGATGGTCATGGTCCGGACCTATCCGCGGCATCCGCTCTGGGAAGAAGTCAACGAGAGCAAGCCGCAATGGACCCGCTCGGGGAGACTCGAGTCGTACCGGATCGAGCCGGAGGCGATCGAATACGGCGAAAACTTCATCTCGCACCGCGAGGGACCGGAAGCGACGCCGTATCTGCCGAACGCCATCATGTCGACCAACCCGTACGTCCGGCCGGACGACTACGGGATTCCCATCACGGCGCAGCACCACGACGACAAGACGGTGCGCAACGTCAAGCTGCCGTGGCAGGACATCAAGCAGCATGCAAACCCGTTGTGGGAGAAGGGGTACCAGTTCTACTGCGTGACCCCGAAGACCCGGCACCGGGTGCACAGCCAGTGGTCGGTGAACGACTGGGTGCAGATTTACGAGTCGAACTTCGGCGATCCGTACCGCATGGACAAACGGACGCCGGGCGTCGGCGAGCACCAGTTGCACATCAACCCGAACGCCGCGAAAGACCGTGGCATCAATGACGGCGACTATGTCTATATCGACGGCAACCCGGTGGACCGGCCGTATCGCGGCTGGAAACCTTCGGATCCGTTCTACAAGGTCGCGCGACTCATGATCCGTTGCAAATACAATCCGGCGTATCCCTACCACGTGACGATGGCGAAGCACGCCCCGTACGTGTCGACGGCGAAGTCGGTGAAAGGCCACGAGACGCGCCCGGACGGACGCGCCATCGCGGTGGACACCGGTTATCAGTCCAACTTCCGGTACGGGGCCCAACAGTCCTTTACCCGTTCGTGGCTGATGCCGATGCATCAGACCGATTCGTTGCCCGGCAAACATGCCAACGGGTTGAAGATGAAGTGGGGATTCGAAATCGACCACCACGCAGTCAACACGGTGCCGAAGGAATGTCTGATCCGCATCACCAAGGCGGAAGACGGCGGCATCGGGGCGCGCGGGCCGTGGGAACCGGTTCGGACCGGCTTCACCCCGGGACAAGAGAACGAGTTCATGATCAAGTGGCTCAAAGGCGAGCACATCAAGATCAAGGTGTAAGGCGATAAAGACACAGGGTTCGAGGTTCAACGTTGAGGACGGAACCTCGAACCCCGAACTTCGAATATCGAACGGAGGAAGCAATGCCGGAAGTTTATAACTGGCAACTGGGACGGAAGATGCTGTATCCCTACGAGGAACGGCATCCGAAGTGGCAGTTTGCCTTTGTGTTCAACATCAATCGGTGTTTGGCCTGTCAGACCTGTTCGATGGCGGACAAGTCG
>DATGEA010000032.1:0-1928 GCA_035310605.1 Nitrospira sp.
CCAGATCGAGACAGGCAGCTTATAGTCCGTGAAGAACCGGATGGACAGCGGAACGGCGAGGCCTACAAGCGTGCCCACAACGCCTCCCGTGAGCGAAATGATGAGAGCCTCGGCCAGAAACTGGAGCTTGATTTCGCGATAGGTTGCGCCGAGCGCTTTGCGGATGCCGATCTCGCGGATGCGCGAGCGCACGTTGGCAAGCATGATGTTCATAATGCCAACGCCGCCCACCGCGAGCGTGACCGCGGCCACCAGCACGAGTACTGCGGTCAGGGCATTGGCGCTCTTGGCGGCCACGTCCAGCAGTTCCTTCAGTGTCTGCGCTTTGTAGACGGAGTCAGGACGGTGGCGAGACGTGATTATCCGCTTGATGTCATTGGCGGCATCGGGAACCTGGCTCATGCTCTGCATGGAGAAGTAAATCTGGTTCACGCGATCCGTTCCGGTGAAATAACGAACGACGGAGTAGGGAATCAGGATAGTCTGGTCGGCGATTTCCGATTGCCCGAAGTCATTCACGCTCATCTTGAAGACACCGATAACCGTGAATGGAATGCCACTGATTTCAAAGCTACGGCCGATGGCTGAATCGGAACTACCGAAACGCTCCTTGGCAAACATTTCACTCACGACGGCGCATTTCTGGTGGGTGGTGTCGTCGGTTTCGTCGAAGAATCGGCCCGCCGTAACAATGAGGTTGTGGATGTACTCGTACTGCGGACTGACGCCGAGCACCAATGTGTCCTTGACCACTCCACCGCCAAAGCTGATGCGGTCGTGCATGTCCATCACCGGCGACGAGTACATCACGTCGGGTAACTGCGACAGGACAGCCTTTTCATCGTCGCGGGTCAGGTAGTCGCTATAGCGCACACGTTCGGCCTGGGTAGCGCCCCCGCCGACGTATTCCACTTCGACAGAATTGGTGCCGAATTTCTGAATGAGCTGGAGGACGTACTCGCGGCCAGTCATGCCGATGGTGACCACGAGAATAACCGAGGCGGTGCCGATGACCATGCCGAGCGCGGTCAGGATAAAACGCGCCTTGGAGGCCTTGAAGCTGTCAACGGCGATCTTGAGGATCTCGCTCAGCACCATGGTCCGGCGGGCGCTCACCAGCGTTTCTTCAAAGGTAACTGGGCGGATTTGCTCGGTTGTCGTATTCATTCGGCTTTGTTTAACAAGATGCGCCGGAGTTCCATTGGGTTCCAGAGTTACAGCAGAACCTCCGGGTTCCTTCGCGCGTCATCTATTGATAGATTACGCGCCTCCCGGCATAGTCCGAAACTGCATTCGACAGGCGAACCGCTGTAAGTACCACCAGCCGGGTGGTTTGCCCTATGATAGGCCATTCACGGGTTGAACGGTTGAAGCCGCAGAAAAGCGTCGGCTCCTTGAAAATTATTAGCCGGGAATGGAGGAGCGATGCGGGCGCTGGTTTACACATCTCCGCGCCGGGTTGTCGTAGAGGACTGGCCCCGTCCGTTTACCGGACCGGGTGAGGTGGAGATTGCTGTCCGCACGGCGGGAATCTGTGGGGCAGACGTGACCGGCTTCCTGGGGCGCAGCCGGCGACGCAAGCCGCCGCTCATTCTCGGGCACGAACTGGTCGGCCGCACCACAGAAGGGCGACGCACAGTCGTCGACCCCGTGATTCCGTGCGGCCGCTGCGCCGAGTGCGTGACCGGAGCCACCAACCTTTGCCGCGATCTGCGCCTGCTGGGTATGGACAGAACCGAGGGATGCTTTGCCGAGTACGTGGCCGTTCCCGCAGCGCAGGTGTATCCAATTCCGGACGAACTTGACGACACTCGCGCAGTGCTTGCCGAGCCGCTGGCGAATATCGTGCATCTCTTCGCGTTGGCCGCAATGCGGTCGCAGACGCGCATCGGGATTGTGGGCGCCGGAACAATGGGCTCAATGGCGCT
>DATGEA010000033.1:0-13283 GCA_035310605.1 Nitrospira sp.
GATCCGGGCCGAATGCCAGCATGCCGCCGTTGTGATTGGAATCGGGATGGGAGATCGTCTTGAGAACGGCGGCCGAAGAAACATCGGCCAGGTCCGCGTTCGAAGCATGTGCCAGATACCGGGCTACGACGAGCGCCCCGCTGCCGTTCGTGTAGAAGATGGAGAAAGGCCGATTCGTCGTGTAATTCGGGTCGGAAGCTATCCCCAGAAGGCCCCGTTCTCCTCCGGTTGAGGGCAGTCCTCGAACATCCAGGAAAGGAGTGGCTCTCGGGGCCCCGTTGAGCGCGTCAAGAATCCGGATGAGCCCTCCCTGTTCCATCCACGAAGAGTCGCGCCAGATCGTTCGGCGGTGCGGTCATGAAGACAGTGGCGGTGATCGGTTGAAGTCGCAAACTATTTGATGGTGCTGGCGGGGGAGTCGTACCGCCTGCCAAGCCGTTGTTGTCATTGCTCCCTCCGCATGCGGCAAGGAACAGTGCGAACGCCATAGCGGCGAGATTCCTGGCGGTACGCCTTTCCATAGTCGTCACGTTAATCTAGCATGTCACGGATTCTTTATTTCCTGAATGCGGAAGTTGGCCTATTCCCTGATGCGCGATGCATGCAACGGACTCGATTACGGGTTCTCCACAGAAGCTAACGGTTGTGCTGAAAGTACTGTCTCAAATTGCGCCCATTGTTCTCGCGGAACGCGACAGTAACTCGCAGTTGTTCCAGATATTGCTCCAACGTTTTCCCGCCCAAGTCGATCTTGCGAGCAGCGAAGAACTCCCGGACGTCTTGTTCGAGGTCCGGCTTGCATAGCCCGGTGATGCCGCCGCACATGCGACGGAGCCCCTGTTTGGGAAACTTCCGGTCCATCTGGTCCCAATTAGTCTTCACGAAGGACCAGCCCCGTTCGCGTCCGTACACGTTGCCCATCACGGCACTGACGATAGCGGGCGCATCCTGCACGCGGATCTCCCCGTTGAGGGTTTTGGCCAATGTCCGTTCGAGCAGGGGCGTCTGTCGAAAAACTGCAAGAGAGAACAGGTAACGTCGCTCTTCTTGCGGTGTCGTCGCGGTCCGGAACCGTTGAGTGAAGTCATCATAGCGCGCGGCATCACCGGTGAAAGCCAGAATGGATACGAGGGCAGGAAGGAGATTGGGATCGACAGCCGTCGGTTCTGTTCGCGACGCAGCATAGAGTTCTGCGGCCCGGGCTTGCGTCGGTAAATCATTGCCAAGTCGACCCAGCGCACCGATCAGTTCACTCCTGAGCTGGCGAGTGAGATCGCTTTCGCCCGGTTGCGGCTCCCACCCGACTTCTGCTGCGGCCGGACCGACTCTGGAGCGGACAAAGGCCTCCAATGCTGCTCGGTCGGACGACTCGATTATTCGATTCAGGAAGGCAAAGGAGTCGATCAGGACGGCCCAGACGTTCTTGTCCCTTTCCTCGCTGAAGCGGCCGGTCAGATCGAGATATTCCGTGAGCGGCATCAGGCCGGCTACCGTCGTGGCCCAGGCATCGTTGATCAGATTGAACCGCTCGATCGCAGCCAGTTTGTCGAGGCCCTCGGCCAGCAGGCGCTTCGACAGCGCCGGTCCGTATTGCACACGGTAGAAGCCATGCCCGCCTTCGTTGATCACGGCATATCGGACTTCGGGGGAAAGCGCGAGTCTGGTTTCCGTTCCGGTAAGGAGCAGGCGCCTGGTTTCCTGATTGTGTTCCGCCGCCATGCGCAACTGCATCGGAATATGCCAGGTGGTGAGTTCGGGGCGGGAGGTCCCGGATGATGGGTCGGGAAGGTAGGTGAATCGCTGCTGGGTCAGAACGAGTTCTGAACGGTCGGTCAGTTCGGCTGTCACGAGCGGATAGCCCGGCTGAAAAATCCACCCATCCATCAGATCCGGCACCGGCTGTTTGGCTGCCTTACCGAGTGAGATCCAGAGATCGTTGGTGTCGGCATTCCCATAGGCATGGGCGTGAAGATAGTCGCGGACTCCGTCGCGAAAAACGATTGGTCCGATATGTTGTTCCAGCATGCGAAGGACCGAGGCGCCCTTCTCGTAGGTCAGCACGTCAAACATGGCGTCGGCATCCTTCGGTGCGTGAACCTCATACTCGATCGGTCTTGTACTGTGGAGACCGTCGACGGAGAAGGCGGCTGCGCGGGAAACGCTGAACGTATCCCACCGTTTCCATTCCGGTTTCCATGCATCCACTGCGAGCATCTCCATGAACGTGGCGAAGGCTTCGTTCAGCCACAGACCGTTCCACCAGGACATCGTCACGAGATCGCCGAACCACATGTGCGCGTTTTCGTGCGCCACGACGTCGGCGACCCGTTCGAGTTCACCGTGGGTGCCGGTGCGTTGATCGACGAGCAAGGCGGTTTCTCGGAAGGTGATCGCGCCCAAGTTTTCCATCGCGCCTGAGGCGAAATCCGGGATCGCGAGGAGGTCGAGTTTGTCCCCCGGGTAGGGAATGCCGTAATAGCCCTCAAAGAATCGGAGTGAGGCGGCGGCAATGTCCTGCCCGAATCGTGTGAGGTGTGATTTGCCCGGCACGGTCCAAAGGCGCAACGCGGTCTTCCCGACGAACGTGGGAGTCGTCGCTTCGATCCGGCCGACGATGAAGGCGACCAGATAGGTGGACATCTTGATCGTGTCGGCGAATCGGACCACCTTCTTATCCCCCTCGATGATTTCCGAGGCGATGGCGCTGTTGGAGACAGCGGTAAGCGCCTTGTCGATTACGAGTGTGGCGGCAAAGACTGCCTTGAAATCCGGCTCATCCCAGCAGGGGAAAGCGCGCCGCGCATCCGTGGCTTCGAATTGCGTTGCCGCCATCGTCTGGACTGTTCCGGTCTGGTCCTTATAGGTGCTGCGATAGAATCCGCGGAGGGTGTCGTTGAGCGTGCCCTGAAAGGTCAGGTGCAGCCGCCATTCACCCTGGGTCATCGGTTGAGAGACCGTCAGCCTGCACCGTTGGAGTGACTCGTCCGATTCGATCGAGGCCTGCTGCCGGCTGCCTTGCGCATCTTCGAGTACCGCACTGCTGACGGCCAGATCGACGGCGTTCAGTACGATGACGGTGGTTGTTTGTGTGACCATCAGCGTGATCGTTTCACGGCCGTGAAACGTGGCGGCGGCGAGATCCGGCTCCAATCGAAGTTCGTATCTGGTCGGAACGATATGGCGCGGCAGTCGGTACGGATCCAGTGTCTCCTGATACACGTCGTGGTTCATGTCTTCACCTTTCTGACCGGCAGTCGCGGCCTGGGCGATGGTTGGAGGGAAATTCCGGAGCAGAAGGGCTATCGGAGCCGCGAACAGAGTTCCGGCACTCCTGATGAGAGCTTGCAGCGTCTGACGTCTATTGATCGATCTCTCATGCCCGCTTGGCGCTGTGGGTTTCGGTTCCATGGGGAGTCCCCACGATCAGCAGGTCGGTTCGGCCGACGAAGAGGCCGGTTTCAACGATACCGGGGATTTGATTGAGCGCTAGTTCAAGCTCACGCGGCTGATCGATCCGTGCCAGATGGACATCCACGATGAAATTCCCCGCCTCGGTTTTGAACGGAGCGCCGTTGCGTTCCCTGAGTATCGCGCGGCTGCCGGTGAGGGTTTCAATCTCCCGTGCCGTGCTGCCCCAGCCGAATGGAATCACTTCGATCGGAAGCGGAAACGACCCTCCGAGCACCGGAACCTGCTTCGTGTAATCGACCAACACGATGAACTGTTTGGCCGAGGCAGCCACGATCTTTTCTTTCAAGAGCGCCCCGCCCCCGCCCTTGATCAAATTAAAACCGGGGTCCACTTGGTCCGCCCCGTCGATGGCCACGTCGATAATCCAGCGATTGTCTGCGTCGATCAAAGAAATGCCGGACTGCTTGGCGAGCGCCGCCGTCTGCTGGGACGTCGGGACGCCGCGCAGCCTCATGCCCGCCTTCACCTTTTCCCCCAAGGCGATCACCATATGGTTTGCGGTCGAACCGGTCCCCAGGCCGACGACCATGCCGTCGGTGATATATTCAACAGCGGCGAGGGCTGCAGCCTGTTTCATGGTATCGAGGTCGGTCGCGGTCATGCTTGTGCCAGTTGTGCGGCGGAGGAAGCGGCGCCGATGAGGCCGGTCCGCTCGTTCATCACGACGTGAACGGGGATGTTGCTCATCAGGCGTTTATAGCGCCCCTTGTTGGTAAACGCCTTCATGAAGGTGCCGTCTTTCAGTTTCGAAAGGAGCTTGGGGGCGATCCCGCCGCCGAGGTAGATGCCGTTGATCGCCATCGCTTTCAGGGCCAGATTGCCGGATTCAGCGCCGTAGATGGAGGCAAAGAGGTCCAGTGTTTGTGTGGCGATTTCAGCCTGGCGTTTGAGCCCGGCTTCGGCGATCTCCGCTGCCGGGTCGCCGGCTTTGATTTTCTCCGAGAGCCAGGTCGGCTCATTCTTCTTCGTGTCGCGGAGGTACTCATAGATGGCGTAGAGACCGGGGCCGGAGAGCACGCGCTCGTAACTGACGTGTAAATACTGGCTGCGAACATGGCGGAGCAACTCGATTTCATTGTCGCTATTGGGAGCGAAGTCTGCGTGACCCCCTTCCGAAGGCATGGGGCGATACTTCAGTCCGTCCCAGAAGAGAATGCATTCACCCAACCCGGTCCCCGCGGCAATAAGGGCGATGGCCTGTTTCTGCGGGGGCGGCGTTCCGGCATTCAATGTAACCAGTTCATCGGGGCGCAACAGCAGAATCCCATGCGCCATGGCTTCCAGATCGTTGAGCAGTCGGACAAATGGAATGTCGAATTTCTTCGCCAGTGCGGGGCCGTCGACGACCCAGGGCAGGTTCGTCGTATGGCAACGATTCTGGATGACGGGACCGGCGACGCCGAAGCTGGCCGCCTCGATTTTCATCGGCTCTTCCGGCTTCTGTTCCGCAGGGGGGGCTTCGTTCTCGTCCGGCACCCGATCGAGTTCTTCGATCGGGGTCGGAGGTTTCGGCGGGACCAGGAATTCCGACAGCATGTCGTCGAGGGACGTGTAGTCCGCGCTATGGAAAGTCTCGAGCCGGACCGGTTCGACCCGTTCGGTCGTCCACTCAAACAGGGCGAGATGAGTCTTGGTGCCTCCGATATCTCCGGCAAGAATCATGTGTTCCTCATGCGCGATGATCTGTTATCAGTAGTATGTCGTTAACTCGGCGGCGGCAGCTCTATCCAGCAGCCAGATGAGGCGTCCTCGCTCCGGATTGACCATCGCGGCAGGCAGACCCCGATCGGCGTCGGTGTGTGGTTCAAGGACGGTCCTGACAATCCCCGCCTTGTTGGCGCCCGTGACCAGAAACAGTATCACACTCGCCCGGTTGATCACACCTAGGGTCAACGTCAGTCTGGTCGGCGGGCCGGAGGGCGCATGGCCCACTGTCACCGCGTGCTGTTGTTCATTGACGGCGGCAGTGCCGGGAAAGAGCGAGGCGGTGTGGCCGTCCTGGCCCAGACCCAGGAGCACGAGATCGAGCTGCGGCCAGTTTCCCGACGAAGCGCCGCATGCCATGCGGAGGCGCTGTTCGTAATCGCGGGCGGCGCTCTCGGGATCGGCCTGTTCGCCGTTCATGCGATAGATGTGGTCTGGATGAATCTTGAGCGGGCGGAAGAACGCCCGGTTGGCAAGGCCGAAGTTGCTGTCGGGGTGATCGGGCGGAACGCAGCGTTCGTCGCTGAAGAAGAAGACGGTCTGCGACCAGTCAAATTGATCCACATACGGAGGAGAGGCCAGCCTGTTGTAGAGACGTTCCGGCGTGGTGCCTCCCGAGAGGGCGATCAAGAACCGGCCGTGGTCCTCGACGGATTCGTTTCTTGCCTCGTGGACGATGGCGGCAGCTGCGGCAGCCCATTCCTCTTGGGCTTGAACGATGCGGATTTGCGGGAGGCCGGACATCTTATTTCTTGCGCGAAGGACGGCCTGTCTTGCGCCGGTGCTTTGAGCCGCTGACGCTGCGAGATGGTGAGAGGGCTTTTGTCAGCCCGTTGACGGTAGCGATCGGATTCTTGCCTAAAGTTAAGGCAATCACTTCCCGATGGTGAGACCGGAGGGCCTCAATGTCTCCGGCTGCTTGCGCGCGGGCAAGAGCGCCGAATGTGAATGGTTTCTCAGGGATGTCGACATCGGGAATCATCGATTCGACGAACTGCAGGAAGATGCCGCTGCCGGGACCTCCTTTGTGAAGCTGGCCGGTCGAGTGGAGATAGCGCGGCCCGTAGCCGGCTGTAGTCGTCACGTGATACCGGGAGATGAGCGCCTTCCGCAGTGCGCGGAGGGCTCGCTCGAGCTTATCGGACGGGGTGGCATAGGCTAGAATCGCAACGTAGGTTCCGGAACGGCACAGCCGTTTCAGTCCGGCTGCTGCCTGTGCCGCAGTCGCCATGGTTTGTTTCGGCAGGGAGCCGGTGGTTTGGAGTAAGCCCAATACACGGTTCGTGTTGTCTTTACTCTCCTGTACGTTCGGCTGGTCGAAGGGGTGAATGCCGAGCAGATGCCCGGCGATGGCCGTGGCAAATTCCCACCGGAAGAACTCGCCGCCGAGATCATATCGATCGCGCAGGTCAAGCGTTACAACCGGATGACCTTGTCCCCGGAGGGATGCGGCCTGTTGATCGAGCTTCCGGTTGGAATCGCCCGCAAGTCGCAGGCAGACAAAGATTCTGTCCTGGCCGTAGGCCGATGCCGACACGCTCGGTTCTTCGGCAACCGGGACAAGTCCCGTGCCTTCCTTGCCTGTGCTTTCCGCCAAGAGTTGTTCAGCCCAAAGACCGAAGCTGGCGATCTTGGGTGAGGTCATGATGGTAACCTTGTCTTTTCCCGCACGAGCGAGCGCGCCCATCAGCGCCCCGAGATCGGCGCCGGGATTCTGTTCAAGCGGAGTCTGCAGGTGGCAGCGTTGGGCCATGTCCGCGGCACACGCGAGCAGTTTGTGGACATCAATCCCCAGAAGTGAAGCCGGGACCAAACCGAAGTAGGAGAGGACCGAATAGCGTCCGCCGATATCCGCCGGATTCGTAAAGATGCGCCAGAATTGTCGCTCTGCCGCCATTTTCTCTAAACCGGTTGCGGGGTCGGTGATCGCGATGAAGTGCTCCCCGGCATGGTTACCGGATGATTGTAGGACCAGCTTCCAAAAGTGAGCGAGCAGCGACATGACTTCGATCGTTCCGCCGGATTTGCTGGCGACGATGAAGAGCGTTCTGGCCGGATCGATGGTCCTCGTCACGCGCCGCACCCAGCCGGGGACGGTTGAGTCGAGCACCCAGAGCTTCGGGTACCGGGGAGCGGTTCCGAAGGATGCCTGCAGCACCTCGGGACCGAGGCTGCTGCCTCCCATTCCAAGTAACACCACATCACGGATACCGCGATCTCGTACGGATTTGGCAAATGAAATGAGCAAGCCGGCTTGCTCTTGCATCTCCTCAATCACCGTGAGCCAGCCGAGACGGTTGACGATTTCAGTCGGCTCCGGTTTCCACAGCCGATGGTCCTTGGCCCAAAGCCGTTCGACAGCACGGGAGGCGACGAGTGCTCCCCTGGCTGATTCGACGAGCTGATGGAGCGGCGGCGTGAAAGAGGACACGTGATTCATAGCGAGCGTATCTTAGGTAGCGAAGGAGGAAAAGGCAATCCGTTCGGCCTGTTCACGGTAAGGTTGGTCGACGAATGAGGAAGGGCATGCTGTCCGTGACACTCCATGCCAGCGATTGGGCATGGTCCGAGGCGAGGATGAGAGAGACTGAGGGCGCCGATGGAGGGACGCTGCCTGTGGCGAGGGCGAGGCTCCAGTCTTTCACTCTGGTCCACCATTCCCGTCCTTTGAATGCGATCCAGCGCCACGGTTGTCGTTTCATCGAGGGTTGGATGATGACCGTCAAGGCGGGAGAGAACTGCAATGTGAATTCGGTGGGCATGTCGTCAAGCGAGATCGGGGAGCGGTCAGTCCCAGCGGCCGGATCAATCTTCCGACGAGTGACAGGGGGTCGTTCTTGGAGGCGGAAAGTCATGGTGGCCTCCGTGAGATGAGAAGCCGACCATTGCTCGACAGGCAGTCGATGGAGTTCAACGCCCCGTCCCTTAATGAGGACGGCGTTGTCGACTAGATCGATGACGACATAGGGCTGAGGGCGGGCGGCCAGTTTGATTTCTTCATCAAGCAGTCTGATCCCCTCTTGAAGCGCGGCCGGATCTGTCGAGTCGAGGTGCGGAAGGATCTCTGGTTCTGTCGCCCAGCTGAATGAGGACAGCGAGAGAAGTATGATCGCGACTGCGAAGAAGATTCTCATGGGGGCTGCGTCCATGCAGACGCAGTTCAGAAGATCATGATGGGAGTACCGACTCTGGCCAGCCGGTAGACGCTCTTGAGATCGTCATCGTTGAGTCTGATGCATCCGTGGGTCACGTTTTTCCCCAGCAGGCGGGTGTAGAGCGTACCGTGAATAAAGTAGCCCTTTCCGAACCCGAGTGCATACTCTCCCAGCACACCCGGTTCGATGCGGTCCGCCTGACTCTTAGGGATTTCCTGCCCTTCTTCGATGAAGGCCCAGTCAGGCTTAACCCATACGGGGTTGATCAACTTGGTTTGCACGGCGAATTCTCCCCGCGGGGTATCGAAGATCCACTGGCCCCTGGTCTCGCCCGGTCTGTCGAGAATGGACCCGCTGCCGGTTGAGGCGAGCGCATCCAGCATCACCTGGTCACGCCTTTTGATATAGAGGTGGTTTCTGGCCGTATCAACCAGGATGTAGGGTTGTGCCGGCATCAGGTGGGTCAGCTGTCTGGCGAGGGACTTGTAACGCGCCTGCAACGCGTGAAGGGCTGCTGAATCGATGGAGGCCGGTTGGGTTGTAGACGCACTCGTGACAGGGAAACCGCTGCTCTGCGCCAGCGTCAACAGCAACAGACCGATCAGGCCGGTCCAAAGAGGGATGGCAATGCGGTTCATCGGTTCTGCTCAGATTTCATCTCTGGTCACGCTAAGATGGGCTAAGGCCAGCGCCACGGAATTCTGTTCATTGAGCGCCCCTACAATCGTCACCGGGGTCCCCTTGTCGACCCGGTCGAAGATGAAGGCCATATGCGGATTGTCCAGCATGACACAACCCAACGTTTGTGCCATCAACTCGTTCTCGACTCCGTGAATCTCGATTTGGCCTCCGATGCCTCGTAATGCGGGAATATGGCCCGTTTTCCGTTCGTGCACAAATCGTCGTCGATCTTCCTGGTTGGGATAGTCCAGCACAAGCGCCCGATAAAACTGTGTCTGTCCCTGCCCTCGTTTGTGGGTGATGCGGTATCGGCCTTCGGGAGTCGCCCCGTCGCCTTGGTAGCGCTTTTCCCGGATCCCGTTGAAGCCAAGCCGGACAGGGTACGATAGCACCTTGTGACCGTCCTTGTAGAGAGTCAGCGTACGCTCGGCTTTGCTGACGACGATCGCCGATGTCCGGTGGGTTCTTGACCATTCAATCGTGTTTTTGGCCATCTGCTGCCATTGGACGATCCGGTCGCGACTCGCGTAGCGTCCGAGTTCGCGGCTGAGCGTCGCCGCTTGCGCGGCCAGATTATGGGCTGCTCGGTCGGACGTCTCGAGGGACTGTCCGTAATACCCCTGCTCATAGAAGGTGCGGGCTTGTTTCACGAGAAGGTCGGTTTCCACCGGCTTGGTGCCGAGCACAAGCCGGCTGTCAATGGCACTGACTTGCACGGAGATGAGTTTCATCCGATCTTCGATGTGGGCCAGTTGGCGCTCGGCCGAGTGCCGGAGTGCGGCCTGCTGCGCTGTGAGCCGCGCGACAGTCCGAGACCCCTCTTCTTGCAACCGGCGAAGGGCGAACTCGAGATCACTCGATTCCCAGGGCCAGCGGATCAGATCGTCCTCGGCCTCGACACGGGCCCGTAGCGTCACCCACTGCCGTGCAAAGCTGCCATAATCGGTCGGGGCGATCTCAGCCGCCCGTAGTTGCATGAGGTTGCGATCGATGGATTCCACGGCCTCGACCACCTCTTGGGGCACGGCCTGCACACAACCGGTCAGTGTGCCGGCAATGACAAGGGCTCCCCCCCAGAGATTGAAAGCCGCGATACGCAGTTTCTTCTGAATCATAATGATGACGGAGGATTCTCTATTTCTTCTTTGCTGCCGTGGGTTTTCCTTTTCCGATCTTCGCCAACGCCGCCTCGATTTCACGTGATACCGTCTGGCTCTTCTCATGAATTGCCTGAGCCTTGGTCTGGGCTCCGAGGTAGTCCGACTTATCAATCATCATCTGGACATCATTCAATGATGCCTTCAGGGCTTCTGCGTCTGTCTTAATCGATTCCAGCGCCGCCCGATCCTTCCCAGCCGGGGCCTTGGCGACCAGCTCCAGGGTTGACTTGACTGCATCCTGGGCGACCTGGTGGGCTTGAACGGCTGCGTGCTTGGCTTCCTCCATCTTGGTCACCGCTTCGGTTTTCACGCGCTCGGCTTCGGATTTCGCAGTTGCCGCCAGTTGCTCGGCCTTTCCGTAGTCCCGCAACAACGCGAATTTCGCGTCCTGATCCGCGACTTCCTTCTTTAGCGCTCCGAGCAGGCCTTCAATCTTGGCGTAATCGTTGGCGACATAGGTCGCGGCGCCACTTTGCTGGGCGTCTTTCACCGCCTGTTCTGCGGCGTTGATTTGATCGGTCGGTGGCTGAGCGCAACCGGCAAGAAGTGCAAAGGTACAAAGAAGCGGCAGCACTGCGTGGTGCATGTTCATGATATGTCTCCTCCTCCAAAGGGCCAACGGGATTCGGTGTTCATTGCTCCTTCGACTCTCCTCGTAACCTGCTGAGAAGTCGAAGTAAATGCATCAAAGTTGATGCCGAAGTGATTGGACCAAGGCCTTACATTTGTGACCTTGAATTATAGCCACAGCGGCAACAACGTATGGGGTGCCGAGAATCAGATCTGATGAAATCTTTGCGACAGTGTAGTCCATTCTTTCAGAAAGGTCCACTAAACCATGTCATTAGGAAAGTGTTATCAAAGGGTTAGGTTGATGTCTCGTCAGGTTGTGGGGAACATCTGAGGCGTAATCCCCTCTCGGCTTACGATGAGTAACTGAGGCCTCTCGGTTTGACAGGGGGTATCCTCACCCCTATAATGGCGCGTTCAAATGAATTTTACTTAGAAGGAGTCCTCCAATGTCGTTTACCTTTCAACAGCCATCGAACCTCAAGAAAAAACGTGAGCATGGATTTCGTAAGCGCATGAGCACGAAGAACGGCCGGAAGGTGTTGGCTCGTCGTCGAGCCAAGGGACGGGCCCGTTTGACGGTGTAGGTTCGTTCACGGTCCTGCGGGGATTTTGCGAGGACTGTTGCCCCCCTTGTCTGCTCCAAGCAGGGATGCTCCCCTTACAGCATGACGGTGAACGGTCACGGCCGAACCCTCAGCGCAGGGGTCGAGGAGAAGGGTTTCGCATAGCGACTTCACTCGATGAGCCGAACCATGTCACAGGGTGCGGGAGATAGGACCCTCTTTCTACGAGCCAGCCGCGACATTGAGCACGTCAAGCAGCATGGTCGCCGGACTTCGACGGCCTTGTTCAATTTGCTGGTGTGCAGGACCGATGCGGGGCTCAGTCGGGTCGGCATTGTCGTGGGGAAGCGGTTCGGGATCGCCGTCCGAAGAAATCGTGCCAAGCGCCTGTTTCGGGAGCTGACGAGGCAGGTTCGGAACGAATTGATTGTCGGACATTCGATGCTTGTGTTTCCGAAGCGGGATGCGTTGGGGCTGCCGTTTGAAGAACTGAAAAAGGCCTGGCTGTTGACGCTTCGGCGACAAGGGATGCTGCGGGTCCACGATGTGTAGTGTGCAGACAATCTGCCTGAAGCTCATAGCCTGGTATCGCTATTGGATTTCTCCGTTCATGGGGCCGGCCTGTCGTTTTGAGCCGACCTGCTCGGAGTATGCCGGTGAAGCCATCGGCAGGTTCGGTGTGGTGGCCGGTTGCCGTCTCGCCATCTGTAGGTTGCTAAAATGTCATCCGTTCCATCCCGGGGGTGTGGATCCGGTACAGGAAGCGGTGGACGGTTCGAAGAGGGTCACGCATTGACATGGAGAAACGCGTCGTCATTTTTCTCGTCCTCTCGCTAGCGGTCATTCTCGGATACGACTTCCTTCTCAAACAGTTCGGCTGGCTTCCCCCGTCGGCGCCGGTCCAGGAGACCACTGGCCAAGAAACCGCTGCTCCTAATACCGATGACGGATCACGTTCCGGCAAGAACACCGATTCTGCACCGGCGGATGCCACGGTTTCAGCTCAATCGGTGAGCAAGCCGGCAGGTGCGCCCTCGGGCTCGGCTGTACTCCCCACGGAAGGGATCGTCACTGTTGAAACCGATTTGGTCCGGGTCGGCCTGAGCGCACGCGGAGGGGTGATCTCCAGCTGGGAGCTTAAACAGTATCGTACTGCGGAACCTGAGCAAAAGCCTGTACAATTGGTGTATCAGGGAGGCAAGTTCAGAGGCCCCTTATCTATCGCGACGTCGAATGCCACCGTTGAAAAGTCTTTGCGTGACGGTCTCTATGCCATCGAAACAGATTTCACCACTCTAGACGCCTCCCATCCCGTCGGACATGTCACGCTGCGATTTGAGGATGCCGTTTCGGGTCTGAGTCTCCAGAAGCGCCTGACCTTCCGCCAGGGCAGCTACGTGGTGGATGTGGCGGTTACGATGGAAGGGATTTCGGACCCCTACGATGTCGTGTTGGGTACGAACTTCGGCATCGTGGAATGGGGTGATGGGCTTATTGGTTTGATCGGCTCGGCTTCGCTCGTCGACGGAAAGGTCGAAAAGGAGACGCCGGATCATGAACTGGAGCGCAAAGGCGCCGTCCAGTGGGTTGCGCTCCAGGACAAGTACTTTCTGTCGGTCGTGATGCCGCAGGGCGGTACGGCCGCACTGGTAAAGAAAGAAGGCGATAAACTGGTCTCGTCCAGCGTACGCATGCCGCCATTAGCGGGCGGCGCGTCCAGCCTGCTGCAGCTTTACGCAGGGCCCAAGGAATACGACACGTTACGTTCCCTGAATGCGGGGCTGGAGGATACTATCGACTTCGGCTGGTTCATCTTCGGCAGCTGGAGCGTGGTGAAGGCGGTCGCAAAGCCCATTTTCTACGTGCTGCGCTTCATCAATGAGTATACGCACAACTACGGCGTGACGATTATTCTGCTGACGATGGGGATCAAGATGCTCTTTGTTCCCTTGCAGTACAAGAGTTATAAGTCCATG
>DATGEA010000034.1:0-4921 GCA_035310605.1 Nitrospira sp.
AATGCCCGCTTGGGCATCCTTCAGGACCGCAATGATCTGTTCCTCCGTGTGCCGTTTCCGTGTCATGGCCCCCTCCTGTGGGCCCCATCTCAGCACAGTCGGACTTCCAAGCCAATGGTCTAGTTTTCGGGGGGAAGGTCAATATCCGGCAGCATTTGATACCGTTCGTTCCATTTGTCCGGCAAGGGACATACGCGGTTATTGTGCCGACAATAAATAATTAAAGAAAGTAACGATTCTTCCATGACTTTGAAAATTAAAACTACCCGAATTTCCTTGAATTCGGAGAAAGACTTTTGTTCGTGTCAACTATCCTGCCTTGCTTCTTGCTATTTTCCACTTATCGAGCTTAACGTTCAAGAGTTCAAATGCCGACCGATGCGGGAAAAAGCATAAACCAACCAGCATTTTCAGTGCATCGAACTCCGATTTTCTGAACCCGCCCGGTATCGCATGCGTTTCACCGTCTCTTCTTGAAAGAGACAACCCGTAGCCAATTAACCGTCTTCTTATGATGGATTGATCCTTTCGTTTTATTTTAGATCCAGTCTAGTAGAATTCTTCTTTGGGTAGCAGTGTATCCAGAAAGAAGCAAAGGCTATTATTCAAGTCGGCTGAATTGAGGCTGACAACAATGGTCATAAGGAAAGTGACCTGCGGTTGGGTAGTTTGCGGTGTGGGTCAATTTCATTTCTTTTTGGACCCGCAAAAGGATGGGCGGTAACGGCAGAGAAAGCAAGTGAAGCGGGATCGTGATACGGCGCAGGGTTTTGAACTCTGTTGAGGAAAAGAATTACGAAAGGCTGTGCCCAGTCGGAGGGAAGCACTCTTCATCAGTGAACCTCAGGGCCGACAGATGACCGTCCCGGACCATCTTTCAATTACGCTTATTCCAGCTGTGCGCGACGGTTACGCGCGCTCTACCCACCTCGTCATCCAGCCAATTATCTAGGTTTCAATCGTGCTTTCTCTCATCAGGCGACGGCACGCGAGAACTCTTCCGTTTCCCCCTTGAGTAACCCTTCATCCAGCTGACAGAACCCGCCGGTGTTCTGACACTGCCCTAAGCCGCTTTCTATGTCACACTCCCAGCGAGTACAGCATTGGTCCGTGCGCAATGCCAACAGCGAGAGATGCTCAACAAAGACAAATAGATTTATCGATGAAGCACTACCTGGACATCGCTGCGCTAGCGGAGCGCCTTCAGATCAAGCGTTCGACGCTCTATGCCTGGGCGGAGCAGGGCAGCATCCCGCACTTGAAGCTCGGACGGCTGCTGCGCTTCGACCCCGATGAGATTGAATCCTGGCTCCTCGCCCACCGGCGAGACGTCACGCCAGAGCGGGTTCCGCGCCGGCGCCGACATGGCCCCGAGCACGTAGACGACCTAATTGCCCGCGCCAAACACGACGTTTATACTCCCTCCCGCGGGAAGCCAGACCAAGACAGGGCCACGCGAAAGGGGGAAGACGATGGCTCTGTATAGGCGAGGACCAGTCTGGTGGATGCGGTTTCGGTATCAGGGACGGCAGATTCGTCGGTCGACGGAGGTCACCGACAAGAAGCTCGCCTAGCGGATTTATGCCAAGGTCGTGGGCCTCATTGCTGAGGGCAAATGGTTTGAGCAGTCCCCGGGGCAGGAGAAAACCGTGACGGATTTGCTGGAGCGGTACTTACGCGACTACTCCGCACCCAATAAAGCGGCGACGACGCACTGTCGCGATCAGAGTCTCGCCGCGCATCTGATCCGTGCCTTTGGCACGGTGGCGTTGGACCGGCTGCGCCCGGCGCAGCTCGCCGAGTATAAAGCGAGCCGACGGGCAGCCGGCGCGGCTCCCAAGACCGTCAATGACGAGCTCACGTTGTTAGGCCACGCCTACAAGCTCGCCCTGCTGGAATGGGAATGGGTGACCGACAATCCGGTGCTGAAGGTCAAAAAGGAGAAGATCCGGTCCAAACCGGGACGCTGGCTCACGCCCGAGGAGGAGGATCGGCTGCTGGCCGCCTCGCCTCGCTGGTTGCAGGAGCTGCTGCTTTTTGCCCTGCACACCGGGATGCGGCAAAGCGAGATCCTCAATCTGCAATGGCCGCAGGTGGATCTCACTCGCCGGACCCTCATGATCCTGGAGCAGAAGAACGGCGGGCAAGATACCTTGCCGCTCAATGCGACGGCCATCGAGGTGCTGCAAGCCCGGGCGCGGGTCCGGTCGATCCGCACGGCCCACGTGTTCTTCAACCACGCGGGACACCGGTGGGACGCGCGAAACCTGTTGCGGGCGTTCTATGCGGCGCGCCGGAAGGCCGGGATCCAGGACTTCCGCTTTCATGATCTCCGGCACACCTTCGCGAGCCGCTTGGTGCAGGCGGGGGTGGATCTCTACACGGTCCAACGCTTGGGCCGGTGGAAGTCGCTGAAGATGGTGCAGCACTATGGGCACCATTACCCGGAGAGTCTGCGCGGCGGGGCGGAGGTGCTCGATCGATTGCGGCTCGAAACGAGCACAAAACGAGCACAATTGGCCAGGTCAGCGAGTGGAGGCACCGCGTAAGTGGTTGAAAACTTGGTGCGCCCGGCAGGAATTGAACCTGCGACCTACGGGTTCGAAGGACCAATCGGCCATGCACCGCCAAACCACACGAGCCCCCATCAGTTATCTACAGTCATAATATAACCAACGGGTTCAGGAGCTTCTTGTGGCTTGGAGTGGCATCCTGTGGTCCACTCGAACCGTGATCAAAACCGGAATTTTGGGAGTGCAACCGTGACCAAAACCGGAACCGAAACTCCTCTTCCAACCCCGAAGCCCACGTTGATCATCCTCGACCTGATCTCCCGATGGTATACTTGGCGAGATGCGCGGGCACGTTGTCTTGGCACTTGACGACTCCTTGAGATGAAGACGGCGCGGAGCCCGCTTGTAATGGCCTCTCCTCTTTCCCCTCCAACCCTTATCGCAAAAATCGAGTCCATCCTCTGCAGCATCGGAGAACCCTTCGTGAGACGGATCGAACACGAACAGGGTTACCGGATCGAAATCAACTATGCTGCCTCCCGGCGAAAACCGCGACTCAAGAGCTTAGACCCCCGGGCCTCGCTGCTCACGCGCGCTCAGCCAAGCTCGGTTCCTCCGCAAGGGAAGCACGTTCCCGAACCCACCCAGCAACAAGGAGGTCGCGATGTCTTCCGTCTCAATGCCTGTCTCCTTGAATTGGAGACTCGCGGCATATCGCGTCACAGAATCGAGGCCATCCTGAACAGTTGTGAGCCTAGATTTAAAGGACAGCTCCTGGTTTATGCGGCCCTCATGAGAGATGTGCAGCATTTGCTGAGAGAGGAACGGGACTGGCGCACAAAACTTCTGCACCACGTGGAACGAGTGGAATACCCGCCTCTTCCTGCGGATTTGAAACACGCGGTTCTTGTGGACTGCCGGAAGGCAATCGCGTTGATAGAGCGGGCCATTCAGAAATTCGCCCAGGCTCAGCACGTGCTCGCCCCCGCCCGGGCACGTGTTCTTCGGAAAGGGCGTTGGTTGTCTCACGCCCGCAGCGAATTGAGTCGGCTGATGGAGCCGGCGATCCGGTCTTCACGTGTATCCAGAAATCGGGCCGCGCACTTGACGTTTGAACTGCTCAAGGCATGGGCGCCGGAAGAAGCGCCGACGACCGCGGCAAGTGTCCGCACGGGCAGTTATAGCAGGAACCGGAGAAACACCTCTCGAACCTCCCGTCGACCCACCGGTATCTAGGCACTCGATCGCCTCGTGCCTGTGACCCCTGTGCTTCCTGAACTGAAAAGGCACCTCCCTGTAATGTAGGCCCTGGGTCTAGATCCCCCCACTGTTCTTGCATCCCCACACGTGTGCTACACCCTGGTTCGACATGTGAGCCTCGAACGAATCACACCCACCTGGTCGGATGGTGGTGGCCAACACAGAGCAGCAGAAAGGGCAGGTGCGTATGGACACTGAAGACCCACAGTTAGTCCCGGTGAAAGACGCCGCAACGGTTCTCAACGTTTCTCCGTTCGCCCTCTATCGAAAACTTCGGGCAGGAGAGATTCCGGGCTACCGCTTCGGGCGCAAGGTGTTGCTCGATTTGCGAGAGGTGCGAGACGCCATGCGCGTGAAGCCTCCTCAACGGCCATAGGGAGCCCTCGTGACAAAGAGGCCGTGAAGATGAAAGAGATCGAATCGCGATCGCCTGAGGGCGTCCAAGAGAGGTTCAGCAGGGAGATGCCCAGAGATCGAAGGGAGCAGTTTCGTTGCCGTTTGAGATTATCCTATCTCTCTTGCGTTGATGCTCTGTCGGACGTCTCCGTTGCTTGCGGCCATCTGCTTATGTGGGTACGCGACGAGCAGCCACGTTTGTCGATCCCGTGTTCTTCTGTGTACACAAGACAGCCGAAGGATGAATTGAGTTCTGAGATCATGGTGCGATCCCCAGCATGTAGGGCTCACGTGGCCAACGCACTCGAAGGGAACGTCGGATCAGGCTCAATCGCAGGCGCTCGGCGTATCCCAGAACCCGGTACAGCCATAGTGGCAGCACGCTCAGGACCGGCCGGGCTCCGGTGTGAGCAGGAGCGACAGTGCGCACGAAGGCCCAAAACAACCGGACCACGATCTCAGCAGGCAGAGATGCAGAATCCATCACGGAAATGGCAGCATCGGGGACCTTATGATTTGGATCTCGATGGCGACATGACACCCCGCACATGGCGCAGACCGCGGAACCGGAAAGAGGACAAGGAACTGATCTATGGCTAGGAAGACGCGGGCCAAACGTTGTTTTTACTGTGAGAAGCGCTGCAAGAACGCCCAGGCCGTCAGGGCGCACCAGCTGCACTGTCCTGTCCGCAGGCTGAAGGCGCAGGCAGAGGCAGAAACGAGGCCGCGGCCTGTTCACAACTCGATCAAGG
>DATGEA010000035.1:0-2257 GCA_035310605.1 Nitrospira sp.
GCCGATGCAATTCCTTCCGCGTATGGCGCCTGTTTCTTGACAGCTGTGCAGAGGCCAGAGTAGGCTGAATTCACACAAGGTTTTCACGCCGGATCATCATGATGCCTCCAACGTCACTCCACCTGTTCCGTATCTGGTCCCTCACCGTTCTTGGTGTTTCCCTCTGCGGCGCTTGCGCCACGACGACGGCTTGGGCCCAGATGGGAAAACCCGAAGGGCTGTATTACAAATCCTGGGCCGTGGTGATCGGGGTGGAAAATTATCTCCTTGCGCCGAAGCTGCCAGGAGTCATCGACGATGCCAAGCTAGTGGCTCAAGCTTTCCGGAAGCTCGGGTTTGACGAGGTCGTTGAACTGTATGACAAGGATGCCAGCTCGCGCCGTCTTCAACAGACACTGATGGATTTTCTGCCGCGGAAAGTAGGCCGGGGGGATCGCTTGGTCATCTATTTCGCCGGTCACGGGGGGATCACGCAAAGCTCGTCGGGCAAGGAACTCGGCTATCTCGTGCCTTGGGATGCACAAATCGGGAACGTGTCGAAATCAATCACGTTCGAGCAGCTCAAAGAATTCAGTCATCGCAGCGCGTCCAAACACACGCTGTTTCTTTTCGATACGGCGGTGCGGGGGTGGGAAGTCAGTGCGGCCCAGGCGCTCTCACTTGAAGGCCGAAGCGCACCGGAGGACGATACGGAAAAGCGCGCGGTGCAAGTACTGACGGCGGGGGATAAAGGCGAGTCCCTGACTCGGACACAAGACCGCAGTCTTTTCGTGCAGGCTTTGGTGAAGGGACTCTCCGGCGAGGCGGACGTGGACAAGAACGGCTGGCTCATGGCCTCCGAAGTCGGACGGTACGTGAGTGCCCAGGTGCTGGAGCAGACGAAGGGCTTGCAACATCCCATTTTCTCGCAGCTCGAAGGAGACGGCGATACCATTATGATCGAGGGCCGGAAAGCGGCTTTCCGGCTCGGCGGGGAGCCGCAGTCACCTGCCGAGCGGCAACAGGCCGCGAAGATGCACTATGAACAGGCCTTTGCCTTGCTGCAAACCGGGAAAGAACCGCATGAGGCGTTGGAGCGGCTGAACAAGGCGTTGGAGTACGATCCGACTTTCGGAGACGCCTATGTCCTCAAGAGCTATGTGCGGTTGGAAGTCCTCCCGAATTTGGATGAAGCGCTTGCTGCGGCAAAGGCTGCGGTGCAGTATGCGCCGAAGAATCCAGATTCGCAGTATACCCTCGGGTTGATATACGAGAAACGTGGACAATATGCGGAAGCGGAACAGGCGATGCGTCAGGCGCTGACCGTAAATCCCAGCTATATCGATGTCTATTTTTCGCTTGGGACGTTGTATGCCGATCGGATGAAGGACCAACAGAAAGCGGTCGAGGTGTTCGAGCGGTACCTCGAACTGGGTGGGAACCATTCCCGTGCCCGGGAAGCCGTGGCGCAGTCCAGATCATCTTCCGGAGCACCATCCTCTCCGTCAAAGCCTTAATCCTTTCCGCCTCCCTTGAGATAGCCTAATCCGATTTTCAACGCCCGCCTGGTGATCTCCGCCCAGCGGGCCTGCGGGTATTCAGCGAGCACGGCCGCGGCTTTGGGGTCTTGAATGTCGAGATTGAGAATTTTGATGATGCCGTCGTCAATTTGCACATCAGCCACGGTCTTCCTCCTTGAGCAAGAGATGCCGGACGATCAACCAACAGCGGCCTGTTGCGTTGACTGGACCAGGGGTGCATGCTAGCATGATTTCGTTCGATTTCTCGAACGCGCGGGGCGACATTTGTGCACGCACTGGCAGGGGGGAAATCGCATACCAATTTCAAGGAGGGTGTCGCATGAACCAGCCACGAGGGTATTTGTCCAAAGTCACCGGTGGTGGAATCGCCTTGCTGTTGTTGATCGGGCTTGTTGCATGCGGTGGTCCTCCGAAGTGGGTGAAGCAGGGTTCAGGGGTGTACAACGAAAAAGACAGCAAGGCCTTCTACGGCGTCGGTTCTGTATCAGGCGTCAGGAACGAGCCCCTGGCCTGGGATACCGCCGAGAACCGTGGCAGGGCGGAAATCGCCAAATCGTTCGAAACCTATACGGGTTATCTGATGCGGGATTATGCCGCCTCCACGACGGCCGGAGATTTCACGCGCAATACGGAAGAGCAGAACGTCGAACGGGCCATCAAAACCATTACGACAACGACCCTGAGCGGGGTGCGCCCGATCGATCGCTATAAGGATGAAAAGACCAACACATACTATG
>DATGEA010000036.1:0-2633 GCA_035310605.1 Nitrospira sp.
CTTGCGGGGTGACGCTGTAAAGAGGGAGGACGTGTGAAATATCCCGTGGTTTCGAGCCTGCGACACAAAGGCAAAACGATCGAGTTGGATTCGGCTCGGGAGATCATCACGCTCCTGGGCATCAACGGCGAACCGTTGGGAAACTTGTCGTGGGACTTCGTGATCGACCAGATTCTCGCCTACCGGAAACCTCCAGCCTCCAGGGAAGCCAGAACCGAGCCACGCGTCACGCTATCCTTTCGCGTGAAATATAAGACGCCGGAGGGGCAACAATTCGAGAGTCGGGCCGGCGGCATCGGAGGCGGAGGGCTTTTCATCGAAAGCCAATCTCCTCTGTCCATCGGCACCAAACTTACCTTGGACTTTTCTTTGCCGGAGCGCCCAAATGAATGGTTGCCGGCGAAGGGCGTCGTGGCCTGGGTCTGCCCGAAAGCGGATCAGTACACGTTCAGCCCCGGCATGGGCGTCCGATTTACCGACATCGCTCCGGATATCAGAAATCGCGTGCTCGAATTGGTCAAAACGTTGCAACAGGTCGGCCAGCCGGCGGCCTGATAACTGTCAACGGCCAATATCGCACCTCATCATTCGCCAAGCGAGCATCAACTCATGAAGTTTTCAGTCGCCGCCACACCAGGGCATGAGGGGAAGGTCTTCGAGATGGATCCGAACCGTGAAGTGATCACCCTCCACGGTTCCAACGGGACCTATCTCGGCACAGTTTCATGGCAAGACATCATCGAGCGGATCCTGACAAGCGACGAAGATACCAGGTTCGCCCATGCCCGCGCACACCCGAGAGCCCCACTCGCTGTCAAAGTAAAGTACACGACACCGGAAGGGAAACAGTTCGACAGTCTGACGGGAGGCATCGGCGGAGGAGGGCTCTTTATCGAAAGTAGCCAGCCCTTGGCACCAGGAACCGAGTTGGCGGTCGAATTCTCTCTTCCGGACCGCCCCTGGGAAAAACACAAAGCCAAAGCGAAGGTAGCTTGGACCCGCAATAAGCCGGAACGTTTTCTCTTGTTTCCCGGTATGGGGATCCAATTCACCGAAATCGACGACAAGTCCCGTAAGGAACTGGTGGACCTTGTCGCCGCGCTTAGTCGCTCCCGCGCAACGACCTAAGCTCCGCCTCCGCCCACCGGCGGACGCCACTGTCCGGATCCTTCGCAATCACACCTTCAAGCGCCGATCGGGTCTCCGGACCACCCATTTTCCCCATTTGATAGACCGCTTCGGATCGCACCGCAGGCGACACATCCTCTTCCACCCGTTTCCGTACTTCGGTTGCCGCATTCGGACCGCCCCATGCCCCCAAGGCTGCCACAGCAGCCTGCCGTACTTCCGCATCCGCATCACGAAGCGCCGGCACCAGGGACGCTGCCCAGAGGCTTGCATCCACCTGCAGCAAGGCCCGAACCGCAGCTCTTCTGACCCTCACGTCCGTAGCACGTACAAGATTCAGTGCCAGCGCCAACTCCTTTGAGGCCGGTTCGATCTCTCCAAGGGCAATCGCTGCCGCAGCTTTGACGGAATCGTCAGGGTCTTCAAGCGCACGGGTGAGCCCGACGATGATCTCCTCCGTCGAAGGGGAACCGAGCCGGCCCAACGCCTGCGCCGCAGCAGCACGAACAGCCGGCACAGGATCGGTCAGGAGCGGCAGGACGGAAACGGCGGAGATCTGAACGCCGATTTTCCCCAGTGATTCCACAGCGGTTCTTCGGATCTCAGGGGCTTCGTCGTGCAGTAAGGAAATCAGGAACACCACGGTACGCTCAGCCGACGGAACGGCAGTCTCTTGCAGGCAACCAGAGAAGGGGAAAAGGGTAATGACGAGAAGGCAGAAGACAGAAACACGCATGCCTGCCAGGATCCGGGCTTGATGCAGACGCTGATCAGACCAGCGGCGCGACGTCACGCTGGTTTCGGAGGTTCTTCCTGTACAGCAGGTAGTTCCCTCGCTGCCTCAATGGATTGCTGGATTTCTTTCTGCGCGGCATCCATTTCAGCTTGAATCGTCCGCATTTCAGGATCGACGGAGTTCCGAACATCTGCCACGGCCTGCTTGAACGTTCGCAGCGCATCGCCAAGCCCTTCGCCCAGACTCTGCATATCGGCGGGAGACACTCCGCCAGCCGGCTGCAACGACTTTGCCTTCAATGCCGCCTGCTGGGCCTGCACTCGAGCCACAGCACCTTTGTTCACAATCGCCGACGGACGTTTGGCTGCAGGCTTCTGCGCGGCGTTCGGCGGGAGCGGAGGATACTGTGCCCGATTCATCGGGCCGGGAGCCGCAGCGCGTTCCTCCATCGTCGGGGGGCGTTGGCTCTGATCGACTGCCTGGGCTGAGGGGGCCGTTTGAGCGACTGCCGGACGAGGAGCTTGCGGTTGCGCCGCCATGTTATACATCAGGGCGGCTGTCGTTCCTGGTGTCAGCTCAGGACCCGGTGTGTAAGGGGCCGTCGGCTTAAGAGGCGCAGCGGCAGGAGCTGGAGCGGTTGCGGAAGCTGCCTGAGCCTGCTGAACCGGGGCCTGCACCTGGGGGGGTACCGCTTCAATGGCCTCACCCTGAGCCGCTTCGGGTTGCGGGATGTCGTGGACTTCCTTTTTGAAACCCTTCAGCGCCTTTC
>DATGEA010000037.1:0-39315 GCA_035310605.1 Nitrospira sp.
TGCAGCCGAAAATAGGTGCGGATCGAACAAGCGGCCATCTGGTTCGCTTTATGCCTCACATCGTATAAATGGGGCAGTATGGTGGGAAGGGATCAAGTTCGGTGCCAGAGGGCCGGCCTTATAGCCCCGCAATGTTAATGGGAGAATATCCGGCCAGCTCTTCGGTCTTTTGTCTGTCGCGGCATCGGAACTGTGGCATTTGACGCCACTTGTGCCGGAGCAGCAGTGATATTTCTCCACAGCGAGGCATTGCTGATTCTGCTGGAAAGATACGGAATACATCTAGACGTACGAAGCCTCATGAGAATTGTGGGCCACCTTGATATGGACGCTTTCTTCGCCGCGATTGAGGAGCGTGACAATCCGTTACTGTGCGGATTGCCTATTGTAGTGGGCGCTGATCCTCGTGGCGGGAAAGGCCGGGGCGTGGTGTCCACTGCGAATTACAAGGCACGCGAGTACGGAATCCATTCAGCCTTGCCGATCTCGACAGCATGGCGGTTGTCGACAGAAGCGAGGAAGCATGGGCAACCCCCGGTCACCTTCCTGCCCGTACGCATGGAGCGTTATGCCGAAGTCTCCGCACATGTCATGGAGAGCCTGCAACGTTTTGTATTCCTGGTTGAGCAGGCCAGCATCGACGAAGCCTATTTCGATCTGAGTTCGTGTGAATCCTACACCCTCGCAGAGGAAGTCTGCCGCAAGGTGAAACGCGCTATACGATCTGAAGAGCATCTGACCGCATCGGTCGGCATCGGCCCCAATAAGCTCGTCGCGAAAATCGCCTCCGGCATGTGTAAACCCGATGGCCTGACTACCGTGAGAGAAGAAGACGTTGCCGAATTCCTCGCCCCCCTTCCCGTACGAACCATTCCTGGTGTCGGCCCCAAGACCGAGTCCGAACTCGCGGCGGTTGGTGTCAAGCTGATCAAAGACATGCGACGGTTCCCTCAGGAGGAATTACATGCCATGTTCGGGAAGCGAGGAATGGATCTGTATGAGAAAATCCGCGGTAGGGACGAGTCTCCCATTGAGGAAACGCATGAAGTCAAATCCATCGGGGAACAGGAAACCTTCGAGCAGGATACCGGGGACTCGTCGTTTCTGGTCCAGCGGCTCAGGGCCCTCTGTCAGGATGTCATGCGCCGGGTGACTACAGAAGGGTTTACGCATTTTCACCGCGTGGTGCTCACGGTGCGCTTTGCCGATTTTGAAACCAAATCACGCAGTCACACGCTTCCCGTTCCTATGAACTCGCTCAATGTCCTCCAGGGGGAAGCGATGAACCTGTTGCTGCCCTTCCTTGACGATCGTGAAAACCCCCAGAGGAAATTAATTCGCCTCATCGGAGTCCGTGTCGAAAAGTTGGAGCAGTTCGGCGTCCATCATCAGGCCCCGCTTATTGAGTAACCCGGTTGCTGATCCTGCTACACCTCTCGACGTCGAGGCGTTCGTCGAAGACCTGCGGCGACGTCACTCAGCCCTGCGGTGCAGACGAGTTGTGTGATCGCTCTGTCATTCTGAACCTCTGCCATAGCAGGTACAGCGGGGTCCCGGCTATGACGGTCGCGATCCCCAAGCCTCCTTCCAGCGGACGCTCATAGAGCGCGGTCCCGACGATCACGACCGTGACAAGAAGATAGAAGCCCGGCACAAACGGGTAGAGCGGGGTGCGATAGGGACGCGGCAGATCCGGTTCCCGCCGACGTAGGATCGCGACCGATCCGACGGCAAGTCCGCTGAAGATCAGCAGTACGGTGCCGCTGTAGATCACCAACCGTTCGAAGCTCCCCGACAGGATCAGGGCTGAGGCCCAGAGGCTTTGCAGGAGGATAGCATTGAATGGAGTCTGTTCCTTGCCGGGGGTTTTCGCGAAGAGGGAGGGGATCAACCCGTCTTGTGCCATGGCATAGTAGACGCGCGGTCCGGCCCAGACCATGGCGCTCACGGCTCCTGCGATCGAGAGACACAGGATGGCTGTGACGAAACGGCCGGCATCTGAGCCCAACAACGTGCGTGCAACTTTATCGGCGACAGGGAGGAGCGGCGGCTTGGCCAATTCCGTCACCGGCAGCGCATAGAAGTAAAATCCGTTCAGCAGGAGATAGAGCAGTGCCACGAAGAGCGTGCCGCCGATCATCGTTCGGGGGATGGTGCGCGCGGGATCGGTGATTTCCCCCGCCAGATAGGCCGCGGCATTCCATCCCGAGTAAGCGTAGAGGGCAAAGATCAACGAGACGACGTATGGCCCGATGCCGACGGCAGGATGGGGACCCGTGAAATGGAGATGAGCCCAATCGCCTCTCCCGACGATGAGACCAGCCGAGATCAGCGCGAGAATGGCCCCCACCTTCAGCACCGTCAGCGTCCGTTGGAGAACTTCGCCTGCTCCGCCGCCGGCGAGGTGGAATCCCGTGATTGACCAGAGGAGGGCTAATGCGATGGTCGTTGACCATGTGACACCGGTCTCGTCGAAAGGAAAGAGCTGAAGAAGATAAGCGGCAAAGCTCACGGCCCCCGCAGCGATGGCCGCGCTGAAGCCGATGGTGAAGGATGTCCATCCGCTGAGGAACCCGACGAACGGTCCATAGGCGCGGCGGAGGTACGCATATTCTCCGCCGGAGACCGGAAGAGCCGCGCCCAATTCACTGTAGGAGAGGGCTCCGGCGAGCGCGATCAGTGCCCCTGCAAACCAAATGGCGAGGATCAAGCCCGGATGACCGAGGTCGCGGGCCATGAATCCTGTCGTGGTAAAGATGCCGCTGCCGACGACGTTGCTGACGAGGACGCAACCCGCGGTGAACCAGCCGATGTGACGGCGAAGAGCGGACGGATCTTGCGCGGTTCTCTCGCTTTGCACGACTTACTCCTCCTCTTTCCCTTCACGGACCAGCGGCACAAACCGCACCAGCGTGAGGGTCTTGTGCTCATAGCCCTCTGTCGTCCTGTGATAGAGCTCGAGGGTCTGGAAGAATCGGCCCACCGGCAGAATCAGCCTGCCGCCAATGGCCAATTGGTTGAGCAACGGCGGAGGAACGTGGTCCGGCGCGGCGGTCACGATAATGGCGTCGAAAGGGGCCTCCTCAGGCCAACCTTGATAGCCATCGCCCACTCGAACCCGGACGTTGTTGTAGCCCAGTTCCGTCAAGGTACGCTCCGCTTGGCGAGCCAGGGGTTCCAGGATCTCGACAGTCAGCACTTTGTCGGCGAGCTCCGCAAGGATCGCAGCCTGGTATCCTGATCCGGTTCCCACCTCCAACACCTTGTCGGTTTTCTTGAGTGCCAGCGCCTCGGTCATCTTGGCGACCAACGAAGGTTGGGAAATGGTCTGGTTATGGCCGATCGGCAGGGGACCGTCCATGTATGCGAATGCCGCATACTTGGACGGCACAAAGCGATGTCGCGGTACATGCCGCATCGCGGCGAGCACGGCTTCGTTTGTGATGCCCCGGGGGATGATGGACTCGTCGACCATGGAGTGGCGCTCGGTCTCGCGGTTTGAATCGATGAGAGGAGCGTCAGCCGCTCGGTCCCCGTTGCATGAGGAGGCTCCGATCAGCACCTGGAGGAGGGCGAAGCACAACGGCACCAGAGGTGTGGAACTTCGAATGAGGGATTTCATAGAGGCCTCGGATGTTCAGCTCTCGCACTCTTAAGAGATGAGCAATCAGAATGCCACGGCGTGAGCTTGATAATGGGACAGAGGAGATCGTTGCGATGGCAGCCTGTAGCGTTTCACTACACGCCCAGTCTTTCTGTTGTAGCAACTTATCCCAATAAGGAGGCTGGTTCATATGAGCGTTGTGCGCCAACCTGCCAGATACATTCGGGTTTCACCGGACATCCCGAATGGCACCGGCCTTGCTCCGATTCTACTCATACCGCTGAGTGGTTCTTATGCCCGCTATACCCAGCAACCTCCAGCCCGCACTGTATTACGAATGTTTGCCGGATAAGTTTGTCCTCTGCACCCTGTGTCCCCACGACTGCAAGATCGCTCCCGATCGTCGAGGGGCCTGTGGGGTCCGGCTCAATCGAGGAGGGCGGCTCTTTACTGCCGTCGGGAATCGGATTGTCTCCGCAGAGGTGGATCCGATCGAAAAAAAGCCGTTGTTTCACTTCTTGCCCAGAAGCACCGCATACTCGATCGCGACTGTCGGCTGCAATTTGCGCTGCCGGTTCTGTCAGAACTGGACCATCTCGCAATGGCCGAAGCTCAAAGAGTCGGTGGATCGCGGCGAAGAGGCCCCTTCCGCTGTCGGTGAGCATCCGGCGAGTGAATGGTGTGCGGAAAAAGAACCGGCCGAAGGCTACTGGGGGCTGGGGACGGAGGTGACTTCCTCCGAGCTGGTCCAGCAAGCCGCACGATCCCGATCGCAGAGCATGGCCTATACCTATACAGAACCGACAATCTTTTATGAGTTGGCCTTGGGAACCGCACGGATGGCTTCGGCGGCAGGCTTGGGGAACGTCTTCGTGACGAACGGGTTCATCGCACTGGATCCGTTGCGAGAGATCGCTCCGTACCTCAGCGCCGCGAACATCGATCTCAAATCCTTCCGCGACAGCTACTACAAGAAGTTGTGTGGGGCCCGTTTGCAGCCGGTTCTGGCGGCCATTCGTGAATACAAGAAGCTGGGCGTCTGGATCGAACTCACCACGCTGTTGATTCCGGGGCTGAATGATGACGAAAGCGAATTGCGGGACATCGCGAACTTCATCAAGGCCGACCTGGGTGAAGACGTCCCCTGGCATATCAGCCGTTTCTTTCCCGCCTATAAGATGGAACACTGGAAGGAAACGCCGATCCGTTCGCTACTGCGTGCGCGAGATGTCGGACGAGAGGCGGGACTGCGGTATGTCTACATCGGCAATGTGCCTGAAGAGGAAGGGGCGGAGAACACGCTCTGTCCAGGATGCGGAACGGTCGTGATCCGGCGATGGGGATTCGCCGTGGTAGAGAATCGGCTCCAGGCCGGCCGATGTCCGAATTGCAGCCACTTCGTGATGGGACGCTGGACCATCGGAGGCTAATTCGGGGTAATCATGCTCCGATCTGACACAATAGCGCCTGCTCCCGTGTCTGTTCACGGGCATTCGAGTATGGTGGGGGCCAGGAGGAATTCAGCCGGCGGTCGATCCGGTCCGGCAGCAGCGCGCTGTCGCGCGGTGGTGAGAACGCTTGTCGCGCGTGTGCCGGGACGTTTTTCATCGGAGTTGGGGCTTAGTCTGTCCTCGCGCCGCCCGAAAGAGTTTTTCTTTGGTTCTTGGCGGCGATCCTCTATGGGGCAAGGATTTCGGGCTCGATTGTGACGAGGACCCATGCCGAATTTGTCCGGCGCGGGCTCACGAGCCCGCAGGCTATCGTGAAGACTGGATGGGACGGCCTGGTGGATGTGCTCGATGCGGGTGGGTATGTGCGATACGACTTCAAGACGGCCACGAAATTACTGGAGGTCATGACTCATCTCATCGATCAGTATGGCGGTGATCTGGGGCATCTGCACGATGCCGCGGTCGATGAGCGCGATGTGGAAACTCGTCTGAAGGCATTAGGAAAGGGAATCGGCGACGTCACGGTGCAGATCTTTCTTCGCGAGTTGCGGGGAATATGGCCGAAGGCGCAGCCGGCCCTGTCTCCCTTGAGTATGCTGGCTGTCAGGGATCTGGCGCTCTGTCCCAGCGCCGAAGGAAATGGAACACGTGTCACCATGGATCGACTTCGCATCTTGTGGAAAAGAGCCGGTGCGGAGGGAAAGAGCTTCAGTGATTTCGAATCGGCATTGGTGCGGTTGGGACGAGACTATTGCCGTCGACAGCGTAAAGAAGATTGTCCCATGCGGGAGTTTTGTGCGTGACGACTGAGGCGCGTCGAACGCCCACTGCCGGACAGTCTCGCGGCACTGAGTTCCGGTGAAGACATGGTCAAAGCCTTGGACAGAGAGCAACGGGCGAGTTATTGCCGGTTGCTGGAATCCGGCATGCTGACTGAACGGGTCGCGCAAGCACGGGAACGATTACGACGCTGTCATGTCTGTCCCCGCCATTGTGCGATCGATCGCCTCGAAGGGGATCTCGGCTTCTGCCTGGTGGGAGCCAAGCCCTTCGTGGCCAGTCATGGGCCGCATCACGGTGAAGAAGCGCCGCTTCGCGGCTGGAATGGATCGGGCACGATCTTCTTTGCCAGCTGCAACCTGCGGTGCGTCTATTGCCAAAATCCTGAAATCAGCCAGCTGCGGGAGGGGAGAGACGTATCGGCCCAAGAGCTGGGGGACATGATGCTGAGCCTCCAAAATCAGGGTTGCCACAACATCAATCTCGTCACCCCCTCGCATCAAGTCCCGCAAATCCTGGAAGGGCTGCTGCTGGCGGCGCAGAAAGGTCTCCGGATTCCGTTGGTCTACAATACCAGTTCGTACGATGACTTGGAGATGCTCCGATTGCTGGACGGCATCGTTGACATCTACTTGCCCGATTTCAAGTATGCCGATGCGGAGGCGGGGTTGAAGTACTCCAAAGTTCCCGGCTATCCCGAGATCGCCAAGACCGCCATCAAGGAGATGCACCGGCAAACCGGCGATCTGGTAATCGACGAACGGGGTCTGGCCGTGCGCGGTCTGCTCCTTCGTCACCTGGTGCTGCCGGGCGGGCTGGCAGGGACTTGCGAGATCATGCGCTTTCTCGCGGACGGCATCTCGAAGAACACTTACGTCAACATCATGGATCAGTACCGGCCCTGCTGGAAGGCGACCCACTATCCGCCGCTAAACCGGGCGATCACGAGGGAGGAATTTGGGGAAGCGGTCGCGGCGGCCAAGGCGGCCGGGCTGCACCGGCTCTATCAGGAGCGACCAGGCTCAGCGGTCGCCTGGATTGCAGAGGTCTAGTCATCCGTGAAGAACGGTGACCGGTGATGAGTGCTGCGCGATGAGTTGCCCATGACTCAGGGTTGGATCATTCCGCCGCAGACTGACCCAAGGAAAAGCTGTGACGAGTTTCGACAGGAGCGAGAGAAGAAGGTACGGCAGCTCATCGCGGACGGACTGCTTCACTCCGACGGAATCCGCTCCGCTCTCCTCGCCGTTCCTCGCGAGGAGTTTATTCCGCGCCGGTATCGCGACTATGCATATCAGGAAGTTCCGCTTCCGCTTCCCGGTAGCCGCGCGACGATCTCCTGCCCGCATAGCTATCCCCTGTTCTATGAACCGCTGGGGCTCGACGTGGGCCATCGATTTTTGGAGATCGGTCTTGGTTCGGGGTACGGTGCTGCCGTGGCGCGGGAAGTCGTGGGACCGACCGGCTTGGTGGTGTCGATCGAAATCGACCCGGTTACCTATGAGTTCGGCAGGGCGAATCTCGAACGGGCGGGCTATCACGATGTGCGCGTGGTCTTGGGTGACGGCGGTCTCGGCTATCAGGCGGACGCGCCCTATGATCGCATCTGCATCACGGCCGCCTGTGAAAAGATTCCGTCACCGCTGCTGGAGCAACTCAAGGCGGGAGGGAAGCTGATTGCGCCGATTGAGGAACGGGGAGTACAGAACCTCACGCTGCTGACCAAGGGCGAACAGGGCCTGAATCGCCAGGTCATCTGTGAAGTGCTGTACGTTCCATTGCGAGGGCGATATGGACAGGTTCCATCCGTGTCGAGTTAAGTTGGGACTCCTGAAATAGAAGAGAACATGATCAAGCCTATGATAATCGAGTCTTCTCGGCTTCCCCCCGCGCAGGAGGCGGTGGAGATTGTGGAGCGCAAGGGATTAGGGCATCCGGACACCATCTGTGACGCCGTGATGGAAGCCGTTGCCGTCGAACTGGCGCAGGCCTATCTCAAGACCTGCGGGCGGGTCCTCCATTTCAATGCCGACAAGGCCATATTGGTGGCAGGTCAGGTGGCCTGCCGATTTGGGGGAGGCGCGGTTCTCGCTCCGATGCGTTTGGTCATGGGCGACCGGGCCACTTTCGAATGGAAGAATAAGCATATCCCGGTCAAGGAGATCGCGGAACAGACGGCCTATCAATGGTTCAAACGTCATTTACCCCGAATCAAGCCCATGAAGGATTTGGATTGTCAGGTCGAGCTGAGACCGGCGTCGGAAGAACTGCGGTCCGTGGCCGAGCGGCCGCGGGAAGCGGTGGCCAATGACACCTCCGCTCTCGTGGGGTATGCCCCGCTGACGCCGACGGAGCGCCTCGTATTCCAGGTCGAGCGGTTTCTGAACAGCCCCTCCTTTAAGAAAGAGTTTCCGGACACGGGACAAGACGTCAAAGTGATGGGTGTTCGAACCGGCAGGGACCTAAGTATTACAGTCGCAATGCCGTTTCTGGCTCCACTGATCCGTACGGAATCCGAATACTTCAAGCGGAAAGCATCGGTAAGACGTGCGCTGACGGATTTCGTGAAACTCAAGGCGGGGGCCGGACTTTCTCCGCACGTGTTCTTGAACGAGTTAGATCAGGCCGGCGTCGGTGAGGCCGGAACTTATCTGACATTGCTGGGTACATCGGCTGAAGCGGGCGATTCCGGCGAGGTCGGGCGGGGCAATCGTGTGTGTGGAATTATCTCGCTCCTTCGGCCGGCCAGCGCCGAGGCAGCAGCGGGGAAAAATCCCGTGGCTCATGTGGGGAAAATTTACAATGTGCTGGCGCAGGTGTTGGCGGAGGATATCCACAAAAAGGTGCAAGGACTCCAAGATGTCACTGTCTTTATCACAAGCCAGATCGGCAAGCCGATCTCCTCGCCGCAACTTGTGGCCGTCGAAGTCACTGTGACGAGCGGTACGTCGCTGGAGACCCTGCGCCCGCAGATCCAGCGAGAAGTCCAGCTGGCCTTCACCCATATCAAGTCATTCTGCAAGGCGTTGACACGAGGTGTGTATGCGCTGTGCTGAGTATGTCGTGCGTGAAACGTGAAGCGTGAAGCGCGGTCATGGGGTCGAAGCAGGACAACCGGCCCGGCGCTGCCGATGGGAAAACTTCCTGTCGACCTGCTTCGCGGGCTGCTTTCGCGTTTTGCCAAGACTCGGGACCCGCGTGTCTTGGTTGGCGCGGGCATCGGTTTGGATGCGGCGGCCATTCGCATCGACGAGAAGATACTCGTCGCAAAGACAGATCCCATCACTTTCGTGGCGGACGAAATCGGCGCCTATGCCCTGCTGACCAACGCCAACGATCTGGCGACAATGGGAGCGACGCCCAAGTGGTTTCTCGCCACCGTACTGCTGCCCACCCGTTCCACCACCGTTTCTTCCGTCAACAGCCTGTTCGCCCAGCTTCATATGATCTGCCGTCGCCTCCGCGTGGCCTGGTGTGGAGGTCACAGCGAGATCACCGACGCGGTGACGCGGCCTGTCGTGGTGGGTTGTCTGCTGGGGGAATGTGTGCACGGCAAGATTGTCACGGCTGCCGGCGCGCAGATCGGTGATGTTGTGCTGCTGACAAAGGGCCTTGCGATCGAGGCAGTCTCGATCCTTGCCCGTGAGCGGGCGATTGAAATCCGGCGACGACATGGTGCGCCGTTCCTGGCCCGATGCCGCCAATATCTCACAGATCCTGGCCTGAGCATACTGAAAGAGGCTCAGGTGGCCATGGCCGTCGGAGGGGTTCATGCAATGCATGATCCGACGGAAGGCGGCCTCAGCTCCGCGTTATACGAAATGGCGGAAGCGGCAGGGGTCGGTCTGAAGATTGACGCGAACGCCGTACACATTCTTCCCGAGGCGACCCGGCTCTGTGCTGATTTCTGACTCAACCCCTTGGGTGTGGTCGCGTCCGGATCCCTTTTGATCTGTACCGATCAAACCTGTGAGAGGCGAATGGTCGGACGGCTGAGAAAAGCCCGGATTCCGGTAGCACGGATCGGAACGGTCGTCCCAAAAAGGAACGGCGTGACGCTTGTCGACAAGGGGCGGGCGCGTCCGTTTCCATGGTTTGCCGTGGACGAACTGGCGAGGCTCTTTGCCCCATCGCGCGCAGGCTGATTCAGCATATCGTTAGACTCGCCGATAGACTCCCTCTTCCTTCGACCACGGGATCAGGCCGAATTCCCCCTCAGGCAACGTTTCTCCGTTGCCGATCACGAGAGCACCGTTTGGTTGCATCCGTTCCACGAGCTGTCGCAGCGTCTTGCTCTGCAATGGTTCATCGAAGTATGTGAAGGCCAGGTATCGGCACAGGATGAGGAGAAAGGTTCCCTCTGGCGCTGTTTGCCGGACATCCCGAACGAGAAAGGTCACCGGCTCCCGCACTTCCGGTTTGACCAGGAATCCTTCGGCTGTCTGATCAAATCCCTGGGTACGCCAGCTCTCCGGCAGATCCCGCAGGCTGCTCGGCGGGTAACAACCTTGTCGGGCGCGGGAGATGGCTTGATCATCAATGTCACTCGCCAGGATGACGAGCCGAACGGTCGGAAATTGACTTTGGAGCGTCAATTTCCAGAGGAGTGAGAGGCTGTAGGATTCTTCTCCGGCCGCACAGCCGAGGCTCCAGCACCGCAGGACATTCTCGCCCCGTGCCAATGCCTGCCGGGCAAGGGAAGGCAACACCTCTTGCTCTAAAAACTGAAAGACGCTCTTGTCCCGGTAAAATCGCGAGAGCGAGATCCAACAGTAGCTGTCTAGGACCGTCCATTCTTCCGGATGGGCCTCCAGATAGGCCTGATAGTCGGCGAGCGAGGCAAGATCCAGCAACTGAAGCCGTCGCTGGATGCGCTTATAGACCTGTCGTCGCACCTTGCGATAACCGGGCCAGCGGAGCCGCAGCCTCGGCAGGCACCATTGAAGGAATTGAACGCCTTCTGGGTCCCTCATCGTTCTGCCTGTGACCGCTGCGCTCCGACCAGCTTGTACTGGCTCTTCGGTTATTTCGCCCCTTCAGGGAGACTATTCTCCATCTCGGCCGCGAGCTCGCCCAGGAGCCGGTCACGATTCTCCCTCGTAACGGTAATGAGTCTGCAGTCCGGACGATCTTTCACCTGGCTGATGAATCCTTCGCCCTTCAGGGCGATCGTTGCAATCAGCATCTTCGGGGAGTTCAGCAGCGCCGTCACCTCTTCGATAAATCGTCGCGAGAAACATTCCATCTTCCCGATTTCATCGATAATAACGAGGCGGGACTGACTGTGGCTGAGGTCAAGGTCAGACAAGAGCTGCTCGAACCCCTGGACATCCACGCCGTATCGGCTGACACGGTCAGGGCCGGGGTGATGGATGTGGGACAGGACCAGCCGGCGACCGCAGAGCGTTACAAGCTGAAACCCTTCTCTGGTTCCCCGGGCGTTGCGGATCTCTTCCGTATAGAATCCCGCCGGATGATAGTCCGCTAAACGTTTCGCCAGTTCACGAATCAGCGTGGTCTTGCCGACTCCCGGCAATCCGGTAATCAGCATGTGAGCCGCACGACCGATGCTCCTCCCCGAGTGGCCGCTTCCGGAAATGCCCGCATGGTCTCGTTCGAAACCGCCTTGCACCGATCGTTCACTCACGATTTCTGCTTGTGGATCGTGATGTGGTTTCCGTCCTGGTCCTCGATGACTGCCATCCGGCAGACAGGCGTGTCGAAGGCCTCCGTGACGAAGGACACGGCCCGCTCCTTCATCTTGTGGATGAAGGCATCGAAATCCGACACCTCGAACGCCAGTACTGCGCCTTTCGCTCCCGGGCTATGTCCCGTCTCCGTCGTGGAAATGGCGAAGGTCGAACCCCCGATATCGTACTCCACCCAGACATCTTTATAGTTGTAGCCCATATGCAGACCGAGCACGTGTTCATAGAAGGCTCTGGCCCGTTCCATGTTGGAGACCGGATAGACGGTGAAGGCGATGGACGTGATCATGGGAAAAGTCCTTCGGTGGAACTGAGCGGGCGCGAGTCACGGTTGTGTCACATGGTTTCTGGCCGCATGTTCGAGTACCTGCTGGATGTGAACGTCTACCTGCCTGAGCACGGACGGGGAGACCGCATAGCCGTCGCTCTCGTACGTGAGTATGGGCATGCCTTGCTCGATGCTGAGCGGCTTCAGGATGGCTTCTGAGATCCGATAGGGGAGACAGTTGAACGGCCCGATGACGAGCATGCCGTCATATCCCTCACGAGCGGCCTCAATTCCCTTGCCTACGGTCGGGAGGAGTTCGCCGTAAATTGCGGGCGAGACATGCTCGGCGCCTTTTTCGAAAATGGACGAGACCGCGTTGGGACCGGCCACCAAGAGGCCCGTCTCGCGAAAGAGTCCGCGGTAATGTTCCTCTTCGTGCTTCAAGGTCTGGTAGCTCATCCACTGCTGAATGTACTCTTTCCCTTCCGGTTGAAACATCCTCGTGCAGGCCTTGGCCAGAGCCAGACCGCCCGGTTTCATGCCCCAGGTACCGGCCGTTTCCGCCATGGGGTGGTACGCGACATAGAGAAACAGCTCGCTGAGATCGACCGGCTTGAGGATGATACCTCGTTCGGCATAGAGGTCGCGCACGCCGTCCATGAAAAACGAATTGAAGCGGGTGAAGAAGTCGCCTGCCACGACGACGCGCGGGCAGGTGCGAGGATCTCTGATGCGAGGCAGATGCGCCACGCGCCCGACGAATGAAGGCAGAGTGGCATGAAACTCGTCGAGGGAGTGAGCTTCCTCGGCGAACCGCTCCCATTCCTCATGAAGTTGATCGAGTGCGCCCTGGTCTCCCACGACACGGAGTACATGATCAATCTCCACGAGAATGTCCGCGAGGATGATCGCCGGCGACAGGTGCTGCGCAAGGACAGTTTTGTCGAAGCCGAGGAAGTCGTTATCCGGCTGGGGGTTGAAGAGGAACAGATCGGTCAGCCGTTGTTCCGTGAGAAACCGTTCGAAATATCCCATATAGGCATCGCTGACGCAGGGGGCGCCGCCCTGGAGCATGTAGAAGCCAGCGATTTCTCCGGGGCGGCGCTGCTCATGGATCTGGAGCAGTTGGCCGATGCAGATCGGCAACGGAAGACATTCACGGCCGGAGGTGTGCTGCAGCCCCTTGTCGAGTTGAGTGCGGTCCAGTGGAATGACGGTGCCGGCGTGGAGCCCGAGCCACCCGGCTGCCATGGCAAAGGTCCTGGTATGGTAAGGGGAGAAGTTTGGAAAGTAGACCTTCACCCGCGGGTCGGTGAGCGGCACGGACTCGCCGTTCGACCGGATGACACGGCCGCCCGGAACAACCCGGCAGGGGACGAACGGACGCGTGGCAACGGCTTGCACCTCCCGATAATTGTGAATGATGTCCAGGAAAGCCTCCAGCCTGGTTTGGACTCCGGCATCGGCGGTGTGCGCATCGATCTCGAGGACGAGGTAGGGTTTCGAGCCCAGCTCCGAAGCGAGCATGGAATGGGTGAATGCATCGATGGTGCAGCTGAAATTGCTGACGCTCAGCAGGAACAAGTTGGGATGTTGCTTCGCGATGCCGACGGCATTCAAGATCATGTTCGCAAAGTGCCAGGAGGTGGGCCCCTCTCCGGCCGGCATCAGGCAGTCAGCCGGGATGACGGATACTCCCATGCTGGAAAGTTTCTTCCCGACGGATTGCGACGCCTCCGGGGTAAAGGCGTTGTAGCTGTGCCCGGCGAGCAGGATAGCCGGCTTGCCCGCCGCGATGGCCGCTTCGAGCGCCCGTTTCCCGAGATCGCGAAGCGTGTGTTCTGCGTCCGTCTGTGCCTGCACGGCGGCCACCCACGCGCCGGCGGCCAACTCGCGCCCGACTCCCAGCTCCGCCACCGCCATGTCGACCATGGCGGAGCAGCTTTCATACCCGTTGATGAACTCCAGCACGGGGGAGAGTAAGCGACGATCGGGAAAGGCCTTGGCCAGGAAATAAGGGCCGGCCTGCGTGATCGGACAAAGGTACGAATCCTTGCACTGGTTGGGATGGGGCATGCGCACGACGTGCGGAATGAAGATCATGCCCACGTCTTTTTTGACCAGGTCCAAGACGGCCCCGTGCGCGATCTGCGCGGGAAAACAGAATCCAGAATAGGAAGTGAGGTCGCCCCGCGGGTCTACATCGGACAGCACGACTTCCATGCCTAGTTGAGAAAAGAACGTGGAGTAGAGCGGAAACAGCGAGTGCGTCGTCAATGCCCTCGGAATACCGATGCGAGTGCGGCTTGCCGGCGCGGTTCCATTGGAACGGCCCAGGGACTCCCGCACAAACGCCTTCGCGCTTTCATAGGCAGGCCCCACGCCCCAGTGCCGGCGTTCCACCCGCTCGTGCTTCGGCGTGGCGGCGACCGGAGCGGGGGTGACCTGAAAGAGCACCTCGGCCCTCTTCTCGACCAGGTCTTGAGCCGCGATGGTCCGGGCCTTTCGCTTCCACACATTCTCGTAGAGACTGCAGCGGCCTCCGAAGGGAAACCGCCGTCCTGCGACCTCGAACCGGTCGATGCTGCAGTACATCTTGCAGGCGCCGCAGGTAAACCGGCCGACGCGTTGCATCTCCGGCGCGCCGAGCGTGAGCAGATCGACCGTGCGCACCGTCATCACATTGGACCGTTTCAAGGCGAGGAGCCCGACCCCCAGCGCCCCGAGCAATTCGGGGCTGGGCGGGATCACGACCTGGCGGCCGACGCTGTGGGCGAAAGCATGCCCGACGGCGCGGTTCAGCGCGACGCCGCCTTGCAGAAATACTTTCTTCCCCACGTAGCGCGGCCCCTTGACGCGATTCAGGTAGTTGCTGGCAATGGCATAGACGAGTCCGGCGATGATGTTGTCGCGGGGATGGCCCTGTTGCTGGGCGAGACGAATATCGGAGTTGATGAAGGCAGCGCAGGTCGCTTTGAAGTGCACCGGGGACGAAGCGGCGAGCGCCAGGTCGGCGATGTCCGAGACGGTGATGCCCAGATCGCTGTGGGCGCTCTCTTCCAGGAAGGAGCCGGTGCCGGCCGAACAGGCGTTGTTCATGGCATAGTCGATGGGCACGCCGTTACGCAGATAGATGTACTTGGAGTCCTGCCCGCCGATTTCGAAAATCGTGTCTACGTCGGGGTCGAAATGTGTCGCGCCAGCCGCATGGGCCGAGATCTCATTGTAGACATGCTCGGTGCCGAGGTAGGCGCCGGCGAGTTCCCGGGCCGACCCGGTGGTGCCGATTAACATGATCCCACGATTGCCCACCTGCTCGATGAGGGCCTGGAGGCATTCGCGTGTGGCCGCCACAGGATTTCCTTTGGTGCGCCCGTAGTACGAGGCCACAACGGCCTGTGTTGAAGGGTCGAGTAAAATGGCCTTGGTGGTCGTTGATCCCGCATCCACCCCCAGGACCAGCGGTCCCTCAGGAGGAGCCTGCCGGGGCGGGGCCGGGATCACTTGCACCCGTTCCCCATAGAGATGGAGCGGCGGGAGACGGCCGAGGCCCGGCTGTGCAGCAATCTTCGGGGACGTTTCGCTCGGCGAGTCCCGCACGAGCAGGGCGGTGCCCCAGGCTTCGAACCAGGGACTCTCAGGCAACACGACAAACTCCGTGGCCGGGAGCTTGGCGCGCAACGCCGCCAGCATTGCGTCGTTGCGCGTTACGCCGCCGATCAGGAGGACCCGCTTCAGCTCGCGCGCGCCTTTCTCCAGCAAGGCGATCACTTTGTTGGACATGCTGTCGTGCAGCGTGTGGAGAATATCCTCGGGCGTGGCCTCGTTGCGATTCAGCTTGTGGGTGATGTCCGATTTGCAATGCACGGAGCAGCGGGAGGCGAGCGGCACGACCTTGCCGCTGAAGGACCGCTGAATTGCTTCTTCCATGCCCAGTCCCATCCGGCCGATCTGCTGGACAAAAAACTCGCCGCTGCCTGCGGCGCATTTATTGTGAGACACGACATTGGTGATCCTGCCGTCCATGAGGAGATACACCAGGAAGGATTCCCCGCCGAGCGACGCGACCGCGTCGAAGATGCCGTCCACCTCGCGGAGCGCCCGCTGAACCGCGGCCACTTCGGAAATATGCCCGAGCTGACCGGACACGCCGAAGTACTCCGCGTCGGCGAACTCCGGGCGGGCGAGCACCTCGTCGAGTATTTCAAGCGGCCGGCCTTGATGGGCCAGCACAGTGGCGCTCCGGGCATCGCCACGGATGGCTGCCACCTTCACCGTGAGGGCGCCGATATTCACGCCAACGTACGACATGCGAGATCCTCCTACAGCCGGAGATACGCTGATGGCCGAGTGCGCCTACTTGCGGTAACGAGCGCCGTGTCAGAAAAATCACTCATTGCGCCGTGAGTTCGCCGGATACTCACAGAACATCGGGCGATCCTGTCAGACCGGCGGGATCTGGCTGAGAATCTCCCGCTCCGCTTCCAGCCAATCATCGAGTGCATACCCATGCCGGTAGCCCCGTTCGCTGTAAAGCTCATAGGCCCGTTTCGCGATCAGGATATGTAGGTCATCGCAAGGCGACACCAACTGAGGCGTGCGTGCGGCAGCGGCAGTCGTTGCCTGAGCCGGCGGGCTGGCCGGCGCTCGTGGCTTTGTCTCTTTTGTCCGGCGTGAAAGTTGTACGTTCATGGCGGAGTCGTCCTCCTTTAGGCGTTTGACTAAATGCGAGCCTGTTCACCGAAGACGGAAATCGGTGCCAGGGGATGGTGAGCCGGTCCAATGGAAGGGTGGAGCCCGTTCCATTTGGAAGACCGGATGGACCCTAACGCCTATCGGAGTGATCATCGGTTGGACCCTCCGTCATGCTCTCATTACGAGGGAGAGGAGCAACGATCGTGCCTCCTTGGCGATTATCGAACAGGCAGGAGAGACTCTTGAGATATTGAGGGCTTTACCATTGAGTGATGAAGACATCGAGACGTCACTGTAGCCTTGTTCCTCAGTCCGTCGAGGGCTGATGGGGAAATCCGCTTCGTCTGAAGGGACAGACCCACCCAATCATGCGTGGAAGGGCGAAAGGGTTCATGCTCATGCGAGATAAGCCGCCACGATTCCGGAGAGCACGATCCCGTCGAAGGTGCCGGCACCGCCGATGCTGGCGATGCCGGTGGCGAGTTTTGAAACGTCCCGGAGGTGAAGCAGATCGGCGCCAATGAGCGGGCCGAGCACGCCGGCGGCGAAGGCGACGGGAGGAGCCTGGTCCGGCACGAGCAGCAACGCGCTCATGGCGGCAACGAGGGGAGGGAGCAGACCCGGCATCGCGATGCCGATCCCTTCAATCGGTTTCGCCATCCAATAGCACACCATCGTGTTAATGAAGATCGCAAGGATTAATCCAAAGAACGCCTGCAAGCCCACCGTCATAAGCTGAACCGTTTCGTAGGCCGCCAGCGCCACCGGAATGAGGCAGCCGCCGACGTTGACGGCGATGATGGTTTCGCGTCGAACGCGGCGGAGTTGCGGCCACCATCCGGAGAAGCCGAAGAGGGCGAACGAATCCTCGGGGACATCTTCGTCCCGTGCAAGGCGCCTGACGGGAATGTTGATGCCGCTTCCAATCAGAATGCCCAGGATCACCCACAGGGCTGCGTGGGGGGTCAGGCGTAGTTTTATGAGCGCGGTGGAGAAGAGTTCTCCGAACACGACGGGCAGCAGTGCGAGCAACAGCAAAAATAACAGGAGCGGAAGACACCCGAGCGCTCTCATCAGCGGCTTTCCCTTTTGGCCAGTTCTGCCAACAGATCCGCCTGCCGCGTCGGTTCCGGAATCCGGTATCCCTTCCCGCAGGCGAGCGCGAATCGTACGGCTTGAGCGAGGCCGATCCGATGGCCGACCGAGACGAAGACCGGCTTCACGCGATCGCGCGTCCGGACAACTGCTCCGATGACGTTACCGCTTGCATCATAAAGCGAAGTGCTGGCTCCGCGCGAAATGCCCGGCACGCGATGCGTGCCGACCAGCAGTGACTTGGCGCAGCCGATCGTCGGTTTGTCCAGACAGAGGCCGACGTGACAGGCGATCCCTGCCGCACGCGGATGTGACAAGCCGTGCCCGTCGACAAAGATGACATCCGGATTGTGACGGACCTTCTTGAAGGTCTGAAGGAGGGCGGGCGCCTCGCGGAACGAAAGGAGGCCGGGGATATAGGGGAACGACAATCGCTCCCGATGCACGACCGTTTCAACCGGCTCCAGTGAGGGAAACGCGAGGATCACCACCGCGGCAAAGACCAGCTCCGCCTGCAGATCGAAGGCCGCGTCCGCTCCCGCCACCAGCGTCGGACCGGATACACGTCCGCGGGCGATGACCTTTGCGCGAAGCCGTTCCTGAATCCGGATGGCCTCCTGCGGCGTTACGTCCCAAGAGTGAAATCGACGGATGTTCATCGAGGTTCCGCCCCGTCTCCATCTCGCATTCCCACCAGCCGTCCCAGAAGATCCTGCCAGTGAGTGCCGGGCCAAAAGACACGGCGGCAGTGGGGGCATTGGAGAAACTCTCGGTACTGCTGTGCGACAAAGGGAGGGATGAGGGGGGCCGCTTGGTCATGCGGGATCGGTATGAGGACGACGTTGCAGTCGGCGCAGCGATACCCTTTGTGATGAATCACATCGAGCACGATGTGGAGCTCACGGTGAAGCTGCTGCAACTGGCCTTCAAGGTTGTCGCTCTTGATGAGGGTGTGGCGACCGCGGAGGACTTTGCGTTGCGCCAGGTATCCGTCGCGGGTGAGGAGCCACCGGTTCTCGCTGAGTACGCGGTCGATCAACGCTTCATCAGAGACATCTTTCTCGTAGTCCGTGTCGTAGCCGAGAATGCGAAGCCAGCGGGCCAGGCGGCCCAGCATGGCATCGGCCATGAAGTGTGTGACGGGGGGCTCAAGCTGCTTGAGGTTCATGCATCTAAGCGGATCTTTCCGCCGGCAGCGGGTCGAATGCGATGCGGCCGGAATCCGGCTCCGTTGATAATCAATCGTTGACCGTCAATTCCCACGTGAGCGCCTAGGAATAATTCCGCCAGCCAGGCGCTGGTCAGGACGTGGTCGGTGACAGTCGGAATGATGAACCGGCTTTCGCCTTCTGCCAAGGCTGCAAAGGGAACGATCTGGTCCGAGGCAAACCGGTCCAATGTGGCGCCGGACCTGAGATCGTCGAGCAACTGGTTCGCGACGTGTTTGCCGATCGATTCCGCGCTTCTCCTCAATGCTCCTGCCTGGTCCGCGCCGAGTCTCGCTCCTTCTCCTTGATCGGCAAAGATCGCCAGCGCGGCACCGCGCTGCAGCGACTCGGTATCATGACGAATGTCGATCTCAGCCTGATAGCCGGCCTTGGCGAGCACGTCCCGCGCCGTGTCCGCCATGCGCCGGCTGACTTGTCTCTCTTCTAAGTGTGAGGAGAGAGCGATGCCCCATATCCGCGTGACGGGGGCCGGGTCTTCGTTCGCGACAGCGAGGAAAGGTTCAGCGGGCGGTTCTACCGCGAGGCGGAGGATACCGTCGCCCCGGGGAACGTACCCTGGACGCCCGATTTCCACTGCCGCACGCAGTCCCATCCGACGCAGCATCGGGAGCAGCACATGCTGGAGATGAAAGGCGGAGGGGGCGAAATCCTGGAAGAGACCGCCTCGTAATTCGACTGTGATCTGCGACCCTGCAAAGGCCAGGACGGGCAGGATGCCGAGTCCCAGCATGGTGGTCGAGCCGGCAGAGCCGATGTCCCAATAGTAGTGCCGCCCTGTCTTGAATGGGCCTGGGCGGAACGTGAATTCCTGCGAACCCTGCGCGACCCCCTCGGTGCGGCCATTGACGAGTTCGGCAATGGCCTCGATGACGCGAATATGTTGCGGGCGTAAGCCCGGCTTCTGTCGCTTCGCTCTGGCATTGACCACGTGGATAGCCCGGCCGGTCAGGGCGGAGAAGGCCACCGCCTGTCTGACGATGGTGCCGCTTCCGGAATAGCGCGATCCGTCAATCGTCAGCATAGAGAGATCGTCCGGGGAATGGCTCACCCACTCTCAAATGGAATTGATTGGTATAATGCTCGCACAACGCCGTGATCTCAAGGGAGCCTGTCATGATGACTTCACAACCGTCGACGACCGTGCCGACGAAATACTGGCATTCGCTCGACGACGGGCGCATCCAGTGCGATCTCTGTCCGCGCTACTGCAAACTGCAGGAAGGGCAGCGGGGGCTCTGCTTTGTCCGGGCGCGGCAAGGCGATCGCGTGGTCCTGACGACTTATGGACGATCGAGCGGGTTTTGTGTCGATCCGATCGAAAAGAAGCCGCTGAATCACTTCCTTCCTGGGACCTCCGTGCTCTCATTCGGTACGGCAGGATGTAACCTGTCATGCAAGTTCTGTCAGAACTGGGACATGAGCAAGTCGCGTGAGATGGATACCCTGGCAGACGAAGCCTCGCCGGAAGCGATCGCCTGCGCCGCAGTCAAGCTCGGCTGCCGCTCCGTCGCCTACACCTACAATGATCCGATCATCTTCCACGAGTACGCCGTCGATGTCGCCCAAGCCTGTCGCGAGCGGGGGATCAAATCGGTCGCGGTCACGGCGGGATATGTCTGCGATGAGCCGCGCGAAGAATTCTATCGCCACATGGATGCGGCGAATGTGGATCTGAAAGGATTTACGGAGCGGTTCTACCGGCAGGTCTGCGGCGGGAGTCTGCAACCGGTCCTGGATACGCTCGTGTATATCAAGCACCATACGGATGTGTGGCTGGAAATCACGACGCTGGTCATCCCGGGTGAAAATGATTCCGAGGCTGAACTCGAACGGCTGACGCAGTGGGTGGTCGAACATCTCGGTCCCGACGTGCCGATTCACTTCAGCGCCTTCCACCCGGATTATAGGATGCTCGATGTGTCGCCCACGCCGCCGGCCACGCTGACAAAGGCCCGCAAGATCGCCATGAAGAACGGCATCCGTTACGCGTATACCGGTAACGTGCAGGACGTGGAGGGAGGGAGCACCTGTTGTCATCAATGCGGCAGGGTACTGATCGGACGCGAAGGGTATGAATTGTCTGATTGGAATCTCACGACAGGTGCGACCTGCCGGTTTTGCGGAATGAATTGCGCCGGCCTGTTCGAGTCACAACCGGGGCGCTGGGGTGCCAGAAGGGCACCGGTGATTCTGAAACAGTTCCGCTAAGAGGCCTCTTTCGCTTTTCCCCGGTTCCCTCTCGAACTTCTGTGCGCTTGCCTGCCCGGTTCGCTCTGCGATCGTGATCCGTCCATTTCTTGAAGCAGTCGACCTCTTCGCGCTCACCGTAGCATTCCGCCGCATGGGATTGGTTCACTATGGGGAGTTAGTCCCCAGGTACTTGAACTCCCGGGTCGAGAAATGTGTCAGATATGAACGCGTCCCCCTGAATCATCAACAGCTTCGCTGTATGTAGCGGCATGGCATTGTCATTGCTGTCTACGGGGTTGAGTTCAGGGTGCTCGTTCGTCCTGGTGATTACATGAAAACAGCCGTGCCGTCAGACCGAAACCGGGTTTTGAGGGAGGTTCGTGCCGCCTTCGAGCGGGAACCCCGCATCAATTTGCACAAGCATCCCGTTCAGATGGCGTTCAGCGACGGCATCCTCACGCTGGAGGGAGAAACCGAGCATATCGCCGCAAAGAAGCTCTCCATGGAACTGGCCATTGGAGTTTCCGGAGTCAGTGGAATTGTCGATCGGCTGCACGTAGCCCCTTCGACGCGAATGGGTGACGGGGCCATCCTGGATGCGGTCCGTGATGCCTTGCTCCAGGAAGCCATTCTGCAGAACTGTACGATTCAATTGATCCGCAAAGGGCGGCTTGAAACGGTCCGTGATATCACGGAGCTGCCTCACGGGGTGATCCGGGTTTCCGTCACCGACGGAGTCGTCTTACTCGACGACCACGTGACCGGGCTGACGCAGAAGCGTTTGGCCGGGGTACTGGCCTGGTGGGTGCCGGGAAGCCGGGATGTAATCAACGGGATGGAAGTCGTGCCCGATCAACCGGATTCAGATATGGAACTCGCAAAGGCCGTGCGGATTGTCTTGAAGAAAGATCCCTTTATCAACGAAGAGCGGATCCGTGTCGGTGCCAAACAATCGGCGGTGACGCTTGAAGGCGATGTGCCGTCGGCCGCGCAAAACGAGATGGCGGAGTTTGATGCCTGGTATGTGTTCGGCGTCGACAAGGTCGTCAACCGGCTGGAAGTTCGGCCATAACCGAACAGTAAAGGTGATCACGAGCATCGGTGACGAAGGGCGGTCGGTCTTAACAGCGGTTAGAACTAACAAGGAGGATCATGTATGGCGAAGGAAAAGGGCAAGGCAACCAAGGAAGTCGCGGTCAAGAAATCCGCCGAGGTGATGCCGCGCGGGAGCGAGATCGATCGCTGGTTCGATCGGTTGACAGAGGATTTCTGGCGGCGCCCGTTCCCGAGCCTCATGTTCGGCGACCGATGGCCGCTCCCCACGATCTCGATAAAAACCCCGTCGCTGGACGTCTTTGAGGAAAAAGACGAACTCGTGGTGAAGGCCGATCTGCCGGGCATGAGCAAGGACGAGATCGAAGTGACGGTGACGGAAAACGTGGTGACGATCAAGGGAGAGAAACAGAAAGAAGAAGAGGTCAAGGAGAAGGACTATTATCGAAGAGAACGTTCGTACGGCTCGTTCGTCCGGAGCGTGGAACTGCCGTGCGGGGTCAAGAGCGACCAGATCAAGGCGAATTTCAAAGACGGCGTCCTGGAAGTCCGGATGCCGAAGACCGAAGAGGCCAAAAAGAAATCCGTCTCGATCAAGATCGATTAGGTGCTTCGGATAAGGAGGTAACCATGACGAGCCGGCCCTCCATCAGCGTGCTCTCAATTCTGGTAGGGGCCTGTGCTCTGACTCTGTGTCGTCCCCCAACACCTTCGGTGGCCAAGGTCGAGATCGTGACGGGGGCGGATGTCACGGCCGATGAGGATACCGTCAAGGAGATCCTGGCCACCTTCGATCGAGCGGAGAAGGCCATTCAGGCAAAAGACCTGGACAGTCTGATGGGCCTCTACTCAAAGCGCTACAACTACCACAGGCTTCGCAAATCCGACGCCCGCCGGATCTGGGAGGAAATTTGTGAGTATCACCACAAGCTTCATTCGACGCACCTCTTCACCAAGATCAACAAGGTCGTGCAGGCAAACGGAGAGGTGACGGCGCAAGTGACATGCACTGGTGCTCTTTGGGGCTTGGCCGACGAAACCGGAAATAAGGTGACGATCGACAGCTGGTTTGAGGAAGTGCACTACCTCGTGAAAGAAGACGGAGCGTGGCGCATCATCGGTAACGCGGGTGATGCACCGGAGACCCCGCGTTTCGGTCACGCGCCCCATCCGCTATTCTGACCGGGGCTGAGGCTGTTCCTGATCAGGGTGGCGGACTGTTCACGATAAGTGCGCGCGGTCCTGCGGGCGAGAACTGCGGAGAGGGCTCAACCTCGCGGCCTGGTGTTATGTCAGCTGACCTGTTCGAATTGATTCTTGCCGGCCTCGTACTCGTGGTGCTCCTGTGGTTCGTCTGGTGGAGGGGGAAATCCGGATAGCCGGGCGCCCCGGTGAATGACGCCGTGCCGGGCGGGTCGTTCTCCGAGCCGGTTGCTGCGCGAACAATTGTTCAGTACAGTATAGGGGTTACTCGCTCCGCATCTCCGGCAGGGTCGTCCGGATCCGCTCACCCGTTCACAAGGAAAGACGATGCCCCATCGCGACAATCGCATTTTGATAGGACTGCTGGCTTGGTACGTGGCAGTGTCGATCTGGACGGCACTATCACCGGCGGATCCTCAGTTCTGGCTCCTGGCGAGCATCCTGCCTGCCGTCTTCGTTCTCGTGTTGATCGCGACTCATCGGGTCCTGCCGCTGTCCCATGCGTCGTATGGCCTCATCACGCTCTTCCTGACGCTCCATACGATCGGGGTTCATTACACGTACGCCCAAGTGCCGGCCGGCGCCTGGATGGAGCAGGTGCTGCATCTCGGCCGCAACCACTTTGACCGCATCGTCCACTTCAGTTTCGGCTTCCTGCTGGCCTATCCCATGGAAGAGCTGTTTCGACTGGGCGGAGGTGTGCGGGGCTGGCTGGTATATTACCTCCCGGTGATGACGGTGCTTGGGCTGAGCGGCCTCTGGGAGATTATCGAATCCTGGGTGGCGAGCGCCGTCCATCCGGAACTGGGCATCACCTATCTGGGCTCCCAGGGAGATATCTGGGACGCACAGAAAGATATGGCCGTGGCGTTCTATGGCGCCTTGCTCTGCATGACGGCGCTTGCCATTGCCCGCGCGGTTCGAGGGGCGCGACCGGCGCCCCAGGCCCAACCGGTCGTCATCAACTCACCCACGTGAAATGAGGGCCGGACTCTCAGACCTGAACACGGCGGAGCCGGGAAGCGATCATCTGCAGCAGGGGCTGCTCTTCTGTTACGGGGTATTCTGGACCTGGCTGGCCATAGAACCACTCAATCGCAGAGATTGGCTGCTCGAGAATCTGCTGGCCCTCACGGCTGTTACCCTGCTGGTTCTGACCTACCGCCGGTTCCGGTTTTCCCCCTTGTCGTATTGCCTGATTGCCTTGTTCATGACACTCCATGCGATCGGGGCTCACTATACCTATGCCGAAGTGCCTATTGGATTCTGGATCAAAGACGTCTTGGCACTGAGCCGGAATCCCTTCGATCGAATCGTGCATTTCGCCTATGGTGCGCTCTTGGTCTATCCGGTTCGCGAGCTGCTCGTTCGTATTGCCGGGGTACGCGGGTTTTGGTCCTATCATCTGTCCGTCAGCGCGATCCTGGCTCAGAGCGGTCTGTTCGAAGTCATCGAAGGGCTCGTCGCGGTTCTCGTCAGCCCCGAACTGGGGAGCACCTATCTGGGAACACAAGGCGATGAGTGGGATGCGCAAAAGGACATGGCTTCGGCATTCGGCGGCGCAGTTCTGGCGACGGCGATTACCTTCGCGATCTCGAAATACTCGACAGCGAACGAACCACCAGCCACGCCGCAACGGCTCGGCCGTTCTTGAATGCCGCCCGTGAACGGGCCCGTCTCACTTGAACCTCCTGCTGCGGCTTCACGTCGGGGAGCTCGCCATTTCCGCAATCATTAGCCGGAGGCCCGACACGACGCGGGCCATGCGGGCGAAATCAACTTTATCCGGCGTGTCGGCTGCGGTGTGGTAATGGGGATAGCGGTTCGGCGCGGTATCGGTCACCATCACGGCCGGGTAGCCTTCCTTCCAGAACGACCAGTGGTCCGACCAGGCCACGCCGGGGATCCATTCCCACAGGGCTCCCCCTTCGGAAGGAAACGATGCGTGGCGGCGAAAGGCTGTGAGGAGGCGCCTGACCCAAGGCGCATTCTCCATATTGCCGACGAAGGCAATGAAGTTCGCGGTGGAGGGATAGAAGAAGCCGAAGGGAAACGGATACCTCTGGCTTCCCGGTGCATCGGAGTAATAGCCGATCGTTTCCAGGCTGAGCATGAGGAGGATCTGCTCGCCGTTCGTCCGGCATCGCCTGGCGTAGAGACGGCTGCCCATCTGATTGCTCTGAAAGAACGGGGGCTCTTCGTTCGTGAAGGCCACGAACCGCAACGTGCATGAGGGGCTGGTCTTGGCCAGAGCGCGGGCCAGTACAAGCATCGCGGCGACGCCGGTCGCATTGTCGTTCGCGCCGGGGCTGCCTTGGACTGAGTCGTAGTGCGCACCGATCAGCAGAATGTCGTCAGGCTTATCCGTACCTCGCAGCTCTGCTTCCAGGTTCTCACAAGCCTGGCCTGCGACCTGATATGTGTGCCGGCGCACGTCATAGCCCGACTTCGTGAGCGTCTTGCGGAGGTAATCCGCCGCCGCGACGAGTTGCTGATAACGGAACAGATTGCGCTCCCCGATTCCGCCGGCAAGCTCCTGCACATATGAACGAAGTTCCTGTTCGAGGTTCCGCTGTTCGTCTGTCAACGGGGGGAGCGGTCCTTTGAAACTGTCGGCCGGCATGCGGATCATAGGCAACTCATTCTGGCACAATTATCTGGACGGACGAAGTCTATAAGTGCCCCTCCATGCCGCAGCCCGTTTCGGGAACTGTGGCATTCTCCCTCAGTCTATCCGGCCGAATGAACGTTGCGTTCATCTTCCCTTCCAACTTCCTCTGAAGACACCGTGGGTTCCATTTGTCTCCCATATCGGGTCTTCGGCACTCCTCTTGCTGATCGCCTTGGTGTGACCTCCGACCGGGTGACTTGTCGATGAAGATATTTCCAGCCATCGTAACAGGTATATGGCTCGCGGGATGCGCCGGTGCTCCCGTTGTTCCTCCCGACCTGAAGGAGAAAGTCGATCGGAATGTCTCGTTTCAGCAGGTGAAGGCCTCGCCGCTCTCCTACAAAGGAACGCTTATGGTCGTCGGAGGGGTGGTGCTGTCTGCCAAGCCGCTCAAGCAGGAGGGTACGCGGATTGAAATTCTTCAGCTGCCGCTGGACAGTGATGACGAACCGGTCGGCCAGTTGACTGAGTCGAAAGGGCGCTTTCTGGCCCGGCACAAAGACTTTCTCGATCCTGCGACGATTCCTGTCGGGACAAGGGTGACGGTGGTCGGTGAAGTCACCGGTTCCATGACATTGCCATTGGATGAGATCGAGTATGTCTATCCGATGCTCGACCTCGTTACATTGACGGTTTGGCCTGCGCAGTTACCGGCCTACTGGTTCCGTCCTTATCCTTACATGGGCGCATATTGGGGACCCTATTGGGGTCCTTATTGGGGGCCTCCGCAATGGATACCGTGGCCTGTGGGGAGAAAATGATACCGCCCAGCGAGTTTGCTCTCTTCAAAGATCGCCATGAGGCCGGACAACGACTGGCCCAACAACTTCTCCATTATCAAAGTGCGAAGGACACGCTCGTGATCGCCTTGCCGCGTGGCGGAGTCGTGGTCGGCTATGACATCAGTCTCGCCTTGAGGCTGCCGTTGGACGTGTTGATCACCCGCAAACTCGGGACGCCGTCGAATCCTGAGCTTGCGATGGGCGCTCTGGCGGAAACCGGATATACACACATGAACGCGGACGTGATTCGACATTATGGCGTGACAACGGACCAACTGGATGAGGAGACGCGGCGTCAGAAGTGTGAAATCCACCGAAGAATTCAACGGTATCGCAGTGGGCGGTCACTTCCCTCGTTGAAAGGGCAGACCGTCATCCTCGTCGACGACGGCATCGCCACGGGGGCCACGTTCTTTGCCTCTCTCGGTGCGTTGATCAAGTCGGAAACAGCCCGTCTCGTGGCCGCAGTGCCGGTCGCTCCACCCCGCATCGTGGCGGAGTTGAAGCCGCTTGTCGATGAGGTCGTGGTCTTACACACGTCCGAATGGTTTTTCGGGATCGGCCAGTTCTATGAGCGATTTGCTCAGGTCGAGGATGAGGAAGTTATCGCGTGCCTGGACAAAATCCGCGCAGCGCGTTCCCGGGCGGAAAGGGCCTCGTCATGAAGATCCTCTGCGCGATCGACGGATCACGGCAGTCCCAATGGGCGCTGAATTGGCTGTCGCACTTCTGCTCCCCGCAAGACGATGCCTTGTGGCTTGTCCATGCGGTCGATATGACACAGTACAAGAACCTGTCCCGGATGGATCGGAATGCGCGTTCAAGACTGGTGAAGGTGTTGGACTTTTCGCTGGAGGGGGCTGCGCAGTTGCTTGAATGGGCGGAACTGAAGGCCGCCAGCTCGTGGGGACAAGTCCGGGCCAGGCTTCTGCGCGGGAGTCCTGCCGAGGTCATCGCCCGTCTCGCCGGGCGGGAGAAGATCGATCTCCTGGTCGTCGGGTCGCGCGGGGTGACGGAGTTTCAACCGATGCTCTTGGGGAGCGTCTCGCGGAAACTCCTGGCACAAGCCCCTTGTCCGGTGCTCGTCGTCAAGAAACCGGCGAACGGACTCACGCGGGTGGTCCTGGGAGCAGACGGCTCCATGGAATCGTGGGACGCGGCGGCGATGCTGAAAGCCTGGCTTTCGGAGAGTCGGCCGCAAGTGACCGTGGCCAGCATCGTTCCACCGCTTCCGCTGGAAAGTCTGCGCGTTCCGGCCCGGGCTGTGGCAGTGGGAGATCAGGTGGAGGGAGCGCTCAGACGTGAAGCTCAGAAACTCGCGGCTCGGGTGGCGGGCACATTGCGAAGCGCCGGCTTCCCCGCGAAGGGGATCGTGCTCTCCGGTCCTCCCGGTGCCGAGCTGGTCAAGCTTGCCCGCTGTGAGCGTGCGGGGTTGATCGTCGTCGGTTCCCGGAGCGGGCGCCGTCCCCACGAATACTTTCTGGGGAGCGTCGCCGACACGGTGGTCAAACATGCACCCTGCTCGGTGCTGGTTTACCGGCGATAGGCCAATAAGATTGTCGATCGTGAATGACCTGGAAATTGGGAAAACCGACTCTCAGGAGGTGCAGGGGAAGTGCGGCGTTCATCAATCATTTATCAAGGAGGTTGCTATGTCTGTCGCAAAAGTGACCGAGATCATCGCTGAGTCACCGAAGAGCTTCGAGGATGCCATTCAAGCGGGGATTACACGTGCCAACAAGACGTTGAAGAATCTCAAGAGCGCCTGGGTGAAGGATCAAAAGGTGGTGATCGAAAATGGCAAGATCGTGGAATACCGTGTGGGACTGAAAGTGGCGTTCGTGCTCATGGAATAGCACCACACGCACAGGCAGCGACCAGGTAGAGGAGCGGGGGAGAACCGAGTGGCCCCCGCTGTTTACTCATGCCCCGCGGATGGTGAGGAAGGAGTTTGATGACTCTCGATCTGACCAGTTCGGCATTTCACGACGGTGACACGATTCCCGAGAAATACACGTGCGAAGGGCATGATGTGTCCCCTCCCTTACACTGGAGTGTGCCGCCAGCCGGAACGCGCAGCTACGTCATTATCGCCGATGACCCCGATGCGCCGGTGGGCACCTGGGTGCATTGGGTGATCTACAACCTGCCGCTTGATCTCCGCGGGCTCCCCGAGGCTGTTCCCCCCGAGGAACGGGTGCTCGACGGCGCGCTTCAAGGGCTCAACGACTTCAAACGCCTCGGCTACGGAGGGCCCTGTCCGCCCCCGGGGAAGCCGCACCGCTACTATTTCAGGCTGTATGCGTTGGACAAGGTTCTCGATTTGAAGCCGCGAGAGACGAAGGCTCATGTGCTGCAGGCATGCAAGGGGCACATCCTTGCGGAGGCCCAGCTCATGGGCCGTTACGCCCGGTAAGAGAAGCCCGTGATGCATACCGTCGTGCCGTCACACGCAAGAACTGCGAAATTGGCGTGGCTCGAGAATAGAACGAGGACCTGCGACGGCAAGAGCCGTTGAGATCGCGCGCCTCGCGAGGGGAGGAGCCGTCAGTGCCAGGGGCCGGGACCAAGAGAGACTACTATGAAGTGTTAGGGGTGGATCGGACCGCGACCCGAGACCAGATCAAGCATGCCTACCGGCAGCTGGCCCTCAAGCACCATCCGGACAAAAATCAAGATCCTGAGGCAGCGGCGCAGTTCCGTGAACTGGCTGAAGCCTATGCCGTCCTCTCCGACGATACCAAGCGAAAAGAGTACGATACAACGGGTCATGCGGGTGTCAGCCAGCGGTGGTCGCCGGATGACCTCATGCGGGATTTCCAGTTCGGGGATTTCTTCGGCGGCCGCTTCGGCGACTTGTCCGGCATTTTCGGAGATTTCTTCGGCCGTCGCAGCCGGCCGGGAGCCGGCGCGATCAGAGGGGTGGATCTTCGATACGACCTCGATCTGACGCTGGAGGAGGCAGCGCGCGGAGGAGAACGGGAGATTCACGTCACGCGATCGGAAAAATGTACGCCGTGCGGAGGGAGCGGGGCGAAGGCCGGCACGAAGCCGCTGTCCTGTCCCGATTGCAAGGGGACCGGACAGAAACAAGATGTGAAGACCAAGAAAGACATGCGGCTCGTGACCCTGACCACCTGTGCGCGTTGCCAAGGCCGCGGGCAGATCGTCGAATCACCCTGTGACCTCTGTCAGGGGAACGGCTATCAGTTTGTCCCGCACACGCTGAAAGTCAGAATTCCGCCGGGAGTCGATGACGGCATGATGATTCGGTTATCAGGTCAGGGAGAGACCAATGCAAACGGTGGTCCTCCAGGCGATCTGCTGATTCGTCCACACCTCCGGCGCCATCCTACATTCGAGCGTCATGGCGACAACCTCTACATGGTTCAGGCAGTGACCTTTCCGGATGCCGCATTAGGAAAGAAGTTGCGCGTGCATGGATTGGGCGGCGAAGCCCTGCAAGTCCTGGTGCCGGCGGGAACCCAGAGCGGGACCGCCTTGCGTTTAAACGGGAAGGGGATGCCCAAGGTCGGAGGAAAAGGGAAGGGCGATCTCTTTGTGGTGGTGGAAGTGCGGACGCCGACGGATTTGACGGAACGCGAGCGAGTACTTCTGCGGGAACTGGCGATGTTGCAGCAGCCGCAATCACCCGAAGCGCCGCCCCACATCTGAAAACCGCACACGGTGGAGGCATGAGCAAAGCGGCTGTCTCTCCCTTGTTCGCAAGGGATCTTCGCCTCACCGCAAGATCCCGCTCACGATCAGTTCGACCGCCTGCTCGGGAGCGAGCCCCCGCGCCATCAAGGTTTCCAGTTCCTTCTTGTCCACGCTCCCGATCGCCGCTTCATGGGTGACCTTTGCCTCCGGGTGAAAGACCCGCACGATGGGGATGGCGCTGGCCTGGGCCCGGCCCTGCACGATCTCCATGCAATCCACGTGGCCGCGCGCGCCTTTCGCATGGGCCTCGGTGATGCCGGTGATGTCCGCTCGCGCGTCATCTTCGAGCACCACACGCGTCTTGATGAGACTGCGCGAGCGTGCTCCCCGAAGGATCACGGCTTCTTTGAGCATAATCTGGTCGTTCTTGTGCGCAAAGATCTTCGCGCTGAGTTCTGCCAGGCCCTCCTCTTCCACCTCGACGAGATAATCGATGTCGAGGTTTCCCACCGAGCCGGAGAGCAACGAGAAGTCTGAAAAATACCGTGCGCCTTTCCCGATCTTGATCGTCGCGTGGGGGAGGACCTGCATGCCGCCGTGGGGGCCGTGGTAATGGCCCTCGGTATAGGTCAGCGACGCGCCCGGGCCGATGTTCATCATGGCCTGCATGCGATGTTCGGCTGCCGTTGCGAAGGGAAAGAGACAGTGGGAGAGCACCTGTGCCTGCGCCCCCTCGGATACGTGAAGATCGATCTTGATCCGTTGCACCCCGGTCGGGTGCGCGAGGCCAAAGCACATGTGGATCGGCTGAGCGATCTGCGCCCCCGCTTCGATGAACATCTTTCCGACGAGGGCATCCGGCGTTTCCTCCAACTCGACGCGGAGGCCTGGAACCGTACGATGGCTGAGGACGTGATGCCCATGTGCGACAACGTGTCCGATGCGCGTATCGTCGAGGATGGCCGGCTCGGCGCCCACCATCGGCAGGACCCGGATCAGCTCCTCAAGCTCGGACATAGCCGCAAACCTCCCCGTCGCACCGGACGCAGGTCCGCCCGCGAAAATGATCGACCACCGCATGAGGCGTCCCGGAATAGATGATCCGTCCGCCGCAGAGTTGGGAAGCCCTGTCCGCGATGAGGACCACCTCTTCTTGATGCGTAATCAACAACACCGATCCTCCGTATGACTTGAGCGTGCGGATGACCGCGATGATGTGATTGATCGACAGCATGTCGATCCCGGCGGCCGGTTCGTCCAGTATCGCCAGTTTGGGTTTCATTGCGAGCACCGAGGCGAGTTCGATCCGGTGGCGTTCCCCGCCGCTCAGCGCCTTATCCACCCGTCGGCTCAGATACCGGTCCGGATCGAGACCGACTTGCCTCAGCGCCGGTTCCGGGTCGCGATCCGGTTTTCCCAGGCTGAGGTACTCGCGCACCGAAACCCCTTCAAACCTGGCCGGCTCCTGCCAGGCAAGGGTGAGCCCCAGCTTGGCCCGTTCGTGCGTCTTCAGCGGCAAAAGCTTAGTGCCATCGAACAGAACATCTCCCGCGCTGGATTGGTAGCCCTCGCAGCCCATCAACACATAGGCCAACGTGGTTTTCCCTGAGCCATTGGCTCCCAGCAGCGCATGGATTTCTGCCGGCTGAATCGCCAGGTCGAGCCGGTCGAGAATGACCTGCCGATCCGCCGTGAATGTGAGATTGCGAATGTCCAGTAATGGAATGGGCATCGTCACAGACCAATTCGCCTGAAACTCACTGCATCAGACATGCCTATGGCTGACCCACCGATCCAGGGCGCCAAAATCATCGTCAAGGGTGTCGGGCGTAGCGTTTTGCGGCAGAACGGCAGCGCCTTCTGGGGAGTTAGGCGTCATCTTATGAGGCGGCGGCCGCGCAATGGAGGAGAAAAACCGGGCGCCTCGCTTGAATCATCAATGAGTTGTTGATCTGCCGCGTTGGCATCGGCATTGCGTCTCTCGGCTTCATGAAGAACATTCGTATTATCGTAGTCATCGCAATTCTTTCGACAATATTCCTGTCCCTCAGATGGCATCATCCGACTCCCTCGGCTGCTGCCGTTGAGATTGCGCCGGGCGTTGTGTCGGAGGCCGATCGGAAGGTCGTGCAAGAACTCGTGGCGGCGTTCGATCAGGCGGAAGTAGCGGTGCAGCATGCCGATCTCGATGCGCTGATGCTGTTCTATGCGAAGGGCTACAACTATCACGGTTTGAAGAGACCGGATGTCCGACGGGTGTGGGACGAAGTCTTTACCCACTATCAAGAGATTAGCTCGCGGCATGTCTTTACGGATCTGAAACTGGTCCAGGCCGGCGGAGTAAAAAAAGTCTACGTCACCTGCACCGGCGGGCTCTACGGTATGGAAAAGGAAACGGGGAAGCCGATCACGATCGATAGCTGGGTGAATGAAGTACACCATCTCGTCAAAGAGAAGGAGGGATGGAAGTTTCTGGGCAATGTGGGGGGCGCTTCGCCCGCGGCTCCTCCGGCCAGCGCCCCTCACCATCCGCTTTTCTGAAAAAGTTCATGTCCAAGCACATCGTCATCATCCAGGGGCATCCCGATGCGCAAGCCCGTCACTTCGGCCATGCGTTGGCCGACGAGTATGCGAAGGGCTGCGAGGATGGCGGGCATGAGGTGAAACGTATCGAAGTGGCGACGCTCGAATTCCCGCTTCTGCGAACCAAGGAGGACTTCGAAAAGGGCGTTCCTCCTGATTCCATCAAACAGGCTCAGAATGCCATCAAGTGGGCGGACCATCTCGTGATCATCTATCCCCTCTGGCACGGGTCGATGCCCGCGTTGCTCAAAGCATTTCTTGAACAGGTGTTGCGCCCCGGCTTTGCGTTCGAGTATCACCCAACCGGCGGGATGGCGAGGAAATTGCTCTCCGGGAAGTCCGCGCGCATCGTCATCACAATGGGGATGCCGGCCTTTGTCTACCGATGGGTCTTCGGTGCGCACAGTCTAAAGAGCCTTAAGCGCAACACTCTCTGGCTCTGCGGCATCAGGCCGATCAAGGCAACCCTCATCGGCACCATAGAAGGCATGAGTGAAAGCAAACGGGCGGACTGGCTGGATGAGATGAGGGGGCTGGGAGAATTGGGGAAATGAGGAGCCGTTGGCCGTTGCAGCTCCCGTGTTCCGGCTCGACCGCACTAACCCTCGCAGCGACTCGGCTCCGCAACTTGCTGCGTTCATGCTCTGCGCGAACCGCAGCTTCGGACAGTGCTCGCCGTCCGCATGCGGACCGTATCTGCTCGGGAAGTGCGGAGCCCTCGCCTCTGCACAGGTCGCAGGCAACGGCCACCCGCTCCTCACCAGCTTGGTCGCGAAGGGAGAGTAATCTTCAACGGGTAGGCAATGCCCGCAAATTGACAAGCCGTTGACTTCCCCCTAGACTCGCCCGCGAACCATTCCACGGAGCGTCGTACACGGGGCAGCTTCCCGCCGTTGTCGCCGCACTCATCGAACGATTCGAGCAGCACGGCGAATCCTAATTTAGAGGCAGGGTAAGTTAAAACATAGCCGAAGTTGTTAGCGCGCTTCTGAAGCGCCGCATAAACGAGGACGGCTTACGGAGACCAAGAGGTTGCCTCCCATAGACCCTGCTAAAGCCAATGCCAAGCTGCGTGCCTGGCGGAGGAAGTACAATACGCCGGCAGAGGTGACGGCTCTACACCGCGACGTGATTCTTGATCGCGTAGCACAGTCCATGGCTTTCGAGGGGCAACCGGTAAGTATGGCGCGGTTGAAGTGTCTTCTTCGACAGAAGGCAAACGGCATAAGTTGTTAAACCCTCCGTCAGCTCAGCACGTATCAGGCACATTGGGCTGGGTTCCCTTAGGTTCCATCGATTTATATCTCAAAGAATGTCCTCATTTGTATCGCGAGCCCGATTCAGCATTGTTCGCCTTCCATCAACATCCAATACTGCTCTTTCAAGGTGGACAGGTTGACACAAATGTGCACACAAAGTAGCCTCCGTTTGACTTTTCCTCTACTCCGAGTGAATTGAAAGAGCTAATTGTGAATAGCGCCTCAGACCACACATAACTACGCAACGTTGGGATGCACAGAGGAGGGCCCTATGTCTCGGATCAAGGAACTGAGAGCTTCAATCGATAAGAAGTTGGATGCGTTGGAGCATCAGGCGTTGGCGCTGGAAGCGCAGCTGACGCAGACGAGGGACCAGACGTTGCAGCGGCTGGAACAGCGCAAACAGCAGCTGCGGGAGGTGCTCGAGCAGGTCCAGACCGAAGTGCGGAAGTCGAAAGAGGTGGCAGCGCAGGCCAAGACCGAAGTGCAGGCCAAGCTGGAACATCTTCAAGTGCAGTTGACGCTCGGCAAGGCGGATGCCCGCGACACATTTGAGGAGCAGCGGAAGAAAATCCTGAATGCCCTGACGGAATTCGAATCCGTCGCCGACCGGAAACTGAAAGGGGCTGCGTTCGAGTCGGGCAGGCTGTGGGAGGATCTTGTCGGCCGGGCGAGCGGCCTTGAGGCCGAGTTCGAGGCACTCAAGAGCCGGTTCGAGGGAGAAAAGGCGAAGCAACAGGACGCGCTGGAGTCAAAGAAACAGGAGCTGCTCGCGAAACTGCATTTGTACAAGGATGAGCTGAAGGAAAGGCGCAAGGCCGTGCAGGCCAAAGCCGGTGGCGTTGAACTCGACTTGCGGGACGGTCTAGACAGGATCAAGACGGCATTTCGAAAATTATTCGAATGAGCGGCGGAGAAGGGATGAGATCTTACCGGGTGCATCGGAGCAGATAGCGTGACGATCAAGGACTGCCTGCGCCCTTTCGGAGCGCACACAGGCCTTGATCGTCCACCTGGTTCAGCCCATTTGAACAGGCTCGGAGATCCGGCCGATCGATTGCAATGTTGAGTCGAGTTCGCCGGATGCCGTCTCGATCTCATACCGCTCCCGACGGATCTCGCCGCCCGTCTTCGTGCGATACACCAGCTCGTCCGTTTCAAAATCGTATTCAGGAATCTCAGGGCTCTCCCATCGCTGCCCGAAGTAGTGGGCATAGAGGGTGTAGAAGCCGTGGTCCCTGCGGTTGTGCTGCAGGACATACTCCGGCATGGTCTGGATGTCCAGATCTGCATGGTAATGCTGCAGCCAGAGGTAATCGCCGAGGATCACCATTTTGACCAACGGGGGATCCGAGTAGAGCTTGAGTTTGATGGCCTTGCCCATGGCTTTCAGGCGCTTCAGGAGTTCGATGCTCTGCCGGACTTCCTCCCGGAAGGTCGCCAACTGGGACTCCGGATGGCCGATGGCCTCGATGCGTGCGGCCGCTTCCGGGCTGAAGGGGTTCACCAGCAAAATTTTCGCGCCCAGGCATTTGTCGAGAACCGACGACAGATCTCCTACCTGGTCGACCAGCGTGCTGTAGCCGCTCGATCCCATGACCATGATGGTACGGCCGGTGCCCTGCTCTTCCTTGAGCTCTTTGATGCGCCGCTGCGCCCGACGCGTGCGCCGGGGGAAGAAGGAGACGAGGCCTGCCCCGCTCGCGACGGTGGCGAGGGCGCGATCCCGGATGCCGCGATGGATATAGCTGAGACCGAGGATCAGCAGCACGGCTACCGCCATTTCCACGGCGATGAGCGCAAGCTTGTTCTGCTCCACCCGTGACCAGAATGTGAGGAACTGCCTGGCGCCTGTCGGGAGCAGGAGTGCAATGGCTGCACTCAGGGCGACGACGGCGATGTGATAGAGACTCCCCGCGGCGTCGCGGAAGAGTGCCCGAACAGTTGACGAAACTTCATGAAACAAGGATGCACCTCTTAAACGAGTTGAAAATAATCCTCACGACTCTGTCGGGCTGGTCATGCGAGCGATGGGCAGTGAAGCCTTCGGGGTGTGCTCAGCAGATGCGGGACGGCTGTGTGCGGACAAACAAAGATCGCGTCAGACTCCATGTCTGCCGGGGACTGCGGCCCCCGAACACTGGAGGTCTTACGCGATCGAGTGTCACCCTAGCATGAATGTGCCGGTGACGCAAGGAGCATGACGAAAGATGAACTCGCGCTCGCGCGCCCAGCGACGGTGTGAGAGGCGGTGTGCGTGGCGCGCATGCAGGACCGACTTCACGGCCGTAGCAAACGGTCACTGTACATCGAAAGCAGTGGTCGCTCTCTTCCGATGGGGTTTAGAGCCGCAGCACCCACAACAGTCTCAGTTTGTGCGCGCCGTCCGGCGTGGCATCCATGCCGATCAATCCCCCGAATAGTGCCCACGAGGTGCCGACTCCCTCCACGTACTCCCGCCTCCAGCCGGGAATCACCGGATTGATCTCTACCAGAGTTTTGGTCGGCGACACGGTCCTCATGAACATGGCGATGGGAGGATGGCCGAGCACCCAATACTCCCACTCGTCGGCCTTCGGGCTCCGGTACTCAAAGAGCCACCAGAGCGAGCTGGTTTCCGTCGTTCTGCCCTGAGCTGTTTTGTGGTCGAAGAGCGGCCACAAGAACCAGAATTCCGACTCGTCCCTGATCAGGTCGTTCGTGGAGCGGAACAAAGGGAACAGACGGTTTTCCGTCGCTGCCGGACTCGTGCGCCTGTAGTACAAGGAGAGCGGCGGGATACCGAGCACGCCGGTACGGCCCTCCTGCGTAGCCTCCTCATATTGATAGCTCCAGGCAGGAAAGATGCGCGCGGACACCCCGCTCGGGCTCCGCTTCTGATAGTACAATGAGAGCGGGCCGGCACCCAACACACCGGTGGTCTGTTCATTCGTCCGGTGATCTTCGGACGCGCTCCACAAGGGGACGATGACATTTGACGAACCGCTCGGCGAATCAGCATGCCACCACAGGGGGAACAGGTGGTCGGTGGTGCTGTCAGCCGTCTGTTCATGCGAGAAGAACGCCAGTCGCCGAACGCCGACAAAGGAAAGTCCCCAGTCGTTCCCATCGGCGTGGTAGTCCCAGAGCGGCGAGAACCGGTTCCGGGCGCTTGTGGGGCTCTTGCCGATCTGCATCAGGCTCACCGGCTCCACGCCCAAGGCCGAAACGTCCCATTCCTGCTCGTCGGAATTCAGCCGCACGCTTCCCAGGGGGAAGAACGTGTTTCGTGTCTGGGCCGGATCTGAATGATGCCAATAGAGCCAGAGCGCGTTCCAGGTCGTCGCGTTCTGCGTCCGGTCATACGAATAATGATACAGCGGGAAGAAACGATGCATGGTGAGCGACGGCGTCCGTTCCCTGGCGAAAAGGGAAAGAGCGGGAATATCGCCGAATCGAGGCAGCCCGAAGGCGGAGAAGCGTTGAGTATCGCCGTCCGCGCTGTAATGGTAGAGCAGAGCGGCATAGTGTGAAAGTTCTTTGGGCGAAGACCGGTACTTGAAGAACGTGAGCGGCCGGATTCCCAGGACTCCGACTTCGCGGAGGTCGCTCTGCCGGTCATGCTCGATATCGACGAGCGGCAGGAAGAGATCGCGTAGCCGCTGTTCGGTTTCCCGATGCCACAACAGCAAGAGGGCGTCCCAGTCACGGGTCTTGGCTTCGTCGTCGCGCCGGTAGCGATAGAGCGGGAAGAAGCGGTGGGCCATGAGTGACGGCGTCTCGACCTTTTCGAACAACGAGAGTGTCGGAAGCGTCCCGAGTTTAGGTAGCCCGATCAACGAGAGGCGGCTATCATCACCTTGCCGGTCATAGTCGTAGAGCGGAAGTAGGAATGAGTTTCGGGCATCGGGGCCGGTGCGATGTTGGAAGAGGGTAAACGGCTTGAGTCCCACCAGATTCCACTCGGCCGTGCCCTTGCGGCCGTTCCGCTCATACTCATGCAACGGAAGGAACGCATCGAGCAGATATGTCTCGGTCTCTTTGTGTTGGTACACAAGCAGGGCGGACCAATTCACCTCTTTCGTCTCGTCGTTTCGCTCGAAGCGGTAGAGAGGGAACAACCGGGTGAGGACATAGGTGGACGAACCGGCTTGTTCATATAGCGACCAGGCGAACGTCTGTTCCCGCGGCGGCAATCCCAGGAGCGACAATTGATATTGATCCGGCGTGGAACTGCTGTATCCGTAAAGAGGGAAGAAGCGTTGCGTGAATGCTGCGGGGTGCCTAACTTGACGGAACAACGAGAAGGACGACACTCCGAACATCGACAATTCGCGTTGTTTTCCGTCGCCTGTCCAATCATAGAAAGGCGTGAACCGGTCATGGACGACCTCGCGGTCGCGGTCGTGCCGATAGAGGGAGATCGGTCCCGGGAACAGGGCCGACCAGTGCCACTCATCAGCGGCGGGGTGATCATAGGCATAGATCGGGAAGAAACGATGTCCTGCCCCGGCCGGACTGCCCCAGTAGCGAAAGAATGAGAGAGGGCCGATACCGAGAACATTGACGTTGTGGGTCTGTGCCTTGAGATCCTCTGTCGCTCGGTAGAGCGGAATGAATTGATGCCATGTTCCGGCGGGTTTGTGTCCGTACCCGGCCAGTGAGATCTGGTCATAACCCAGCACGGACCATTCCGTGTGGTCCTGCGCGCGATCATTCTCGTAATAATAGAGAGGGAAAAGGCGATGGGCGGTTAGTGTCGGTCCTGACCGCGACTGGAAGAACAGCATAATGTCCAGTTGGCTCATGTTGTCGTTGATGGCATGGGCGTACCGGTAGAGTGGAAAAAGCCGGTCTGAAACCGAAGCCGCGGTCGATGTATGTTCGTAGAGGGCGAGCGAGGGGAAATTCACTCGTGGGATCGGCGGGAAGCCGATGGCCGAGGTGCGTGTCACCTGCGCCGCATCGTCGGAGAATGAACCGTACAGGGGGAACAGGTAATGCCAATCGGTCTGAGACGTCACGGATCGACCATAGACCGGCAGCACATGGCGGTACCAGCTGCCATCCTGGAGGTTTTCACCGGAAAAATAGAGGGGAATGAG